>NZ_JBSGBQ010000008.1:0-347483 GCF_053601335.1 Amycolatopsis sp. NPDC004747
CCCGCGCTTCCCCCCGGGCGCGTCGCTGTGTTTGCGGCGCCCGCGGGCCGGCCCCCCCCCCCCCCCCCGGCCCCCCCCCCCCCCCCCCCCCCCCCCGGGGGGGGGGGGGGGGGGGGCCCCCCCCCCCGCTGGGGGTCTGGGGGTTTGACCCCCAGAGAAAACAACGAAACCAGAACCGCGGCTCGACCGCGAGCGAAGCGAGCGAGGAGATGCCGCGGTGGCGGTGAAGCCTGGGGGTCGCCTCACCGCGACCGCGGCGGCCGCCGGACCGAGGGGGGAGGTGCCCGGCGGAGTCTTTCTTCCCAGTGCGCACCGAGACGATGAACGGTGCGTTAGTAAATGAGAGTAACGGGTCGGAGCGTGATCGCGCCATAACTGGGCGCAAATTTCGCCTGGTTTTTTGGTGATCTACTGCCAGCGGGTGGTGAGTGCGCCGAGGGCGCCGAGGGCCACCGCGGCCGCGGTGGAGGTCCGCAGCACCGTCGTGCCCAGGCGCACCGCCTGGGCGCCGGCTTCGCGCAGGGCAGCGAGTTCGTCGTCGGTGATGCCGCCTTCGGGGCCCACGACCAGCAGCACGTCGCCGGTGTCGGGCAGCGCCAGGTCGGTGAGCCGGTCCGGTACGTCCGATTCCAGCACGATGGCCAGGGACGTGGTCGCCACGAGCCCGGCCAGCTCGCCCGTGGTCACCGGCTCGGTGACCTCCGGGACGTGCGCCCGCCGGGCCTGTTTCGCGGCCGCCCGGGCCGTGGCCCGCCACCGCGCGAGCGCCTTGTCGCCGCGGCCGCCGTCTTCCCACTTCGCGACGCTCCGAGCGGCCCGCCACGGGACGATCGCGTCGACCCCGGCCTCGGTGGCGAGTTCGACGGCGAGTTCCCCGCGGTCGCCCTTGGCCAGCGCCTGGGCGACCAGGACGCGCAGCGCGGGCGGCTCCTCGGTCCACGACGACTCGACCGACAGCGTCACCAGCGCGTCCCGCCCGGTTTGGACGCCCTCGACGACGCAGCGGGCCATCGCGCCCGCGCCGTCGGACAGGACCAGCCGCTCGCCCACGCGCAGGCGGCGGACCGTGGCTGCGTGCCGGGCCTCCTCGCCGTCGAGGAGCGCGCGGCCCGAAGCCGGCACCGACGCGGCGAGGAAGACCGGCAGGGTGGTGTCGGGCACGGTCAGCGGTGGTTCTTGGCGCGGAGCTTGGAGAACAGCCCGCCGTGCTTGGTGCCGTTGGACGCCAGCGTCGGGACCTCTTCGCCGCGCTGCTGGGCCAGCTCGACGAGGAGTTCGCGCTGGGCCTCGTCGAGCTTGGTCGGGACCACGACGTCGATGTGGACGTGCAGGTCGCCGCGGCCGTCGACGCGGCCGGAGGACCGCAGCCGCGGCATGCCCTTGCCGGTGAGGACGAGCTCGGCGTTGGGCTGGGTGCCCGGTTCGACGTCGAGCTCGTAGTCGCCGTCGACCAGGGTCGAGATCGGCACCGTGGCGCCGAGCGCGGCCGTGGTCATCGGGATGCGGAAGTTGCAGTGCAGGTCGTGGCCCTGCCGGACGAAGACCTCGTGCGGGGTCTCGTCGATCTCGACGTACAGGTCGCCGGCCGGGCCGCCGCCGGGGCCGACCTCGCCCTGGCCGGACAGCCGGATGCGCATGCCGTCGCCGACGCCCGGCGGGATCTTCGCGGTGACGTTGCGGCGGGCGCGGATGCGGCCGTCGCCGCCGCACTGGCGGCAGGGGTCGGGGATGACCTCGCCGAAGCCGCGGCAGACCGGGCAGGGGCGGGCCGTGACGACCTGGCCGAGGAACGACCGCTGGACGGACTGGACCTCGCCGGCGCCGCCGCAGGTGTCGCAGGTCTTGACCGAGGTGCCTTCGCTGGTGCCCGCGCCGCGGCACAGGTCGCAGACGATCGCGGTGTCGACGGCGATCTCCTTGTCGACGCCGGTGGCGCACTCCTCGAGGGTGAGCCCGAGCCGGATCAGCGCGTCGGAGCCGGGCTGGACGCGGCTGCGCGGGCCCCGCCCGCGCCCGCCGCCCCCGCCGGCCGCGCCGAAGAAGGCGTCCATGATGTCGCCGAGGCCGCCGAAGCCGGCGAACGGGTCGCCGCCGCCCCCACCGCGCGCGCCGTTGTCCATCGGGTCGCCGCCGAGGTCGACGATCTTGCGCTTCTGCGGGTCGGACAGCACTTCGTACGCCGTCGTGACCTCGGCGAACTTGTGCTGCGCGTCGTCCGACGGGTTGACGTCGGGGTGCAGCTCACGGGCCAGCTTCCGGTACGCGCGCTTGATCTCCTGATCGCTCGCGTTCTTGGCCACCCCGAGGATGCCGTAGTAGTCCCTCGCCACCGTCTCTGCTTCTCCTTCTGCTCTGCCCGGCTCAGCGGCCGGCCAGGATCTGCCCCACGTAGTTGGCGACCGCCCGCACCGCGGCGATCGTGCCCGGATAGTCCATCCGGGTCGGGCCGACGACTCCCATGCCGCCGAGCACGACGTCGTCGCGGCCGTAGCCGATCGAGACGACCGAGGTGCTGCGCATCTGCTCGTCTTCATTTTCCTCACCGATGCGCACCGTGATCGCACCGGGGTTGCGCGCGGCGGCCAGCAGCTTCAGCACGACGACCTGTTCCTCGAGCGCTTCGAGGACCTGGCGCAGCGAGCCGGGGAAGTCGGCGACGTTGCGGGTGAGGTTCGCGGTGCCGCCGAGCACCAGGCGCTCCTCCGGGTGTTCGGCCAGCGACTCGACCAGCACGGTGGTGACGCGGATGAGCGCGTCCCGCAGCTCGCCGGGCGACTTGTCGGGCAGCTCGGCGACGCGCGCCGCGGCGTCGTTGAGCCGCCGTCCGGACATCGCGGCGTTGAGCACGGTGCGGAGCCGGGCGACGTCCTCTTCGGTGACGACGTCGCCGAGGTCGACCGTGCGCTGGTCGACGCGCCCGTTGTCGGTGATCAGCACCAGCATCAGCCGCGCCGGGGTGAGCGGCACCACTTCGAGGTGCCGGACCTTGGCGTTGGTCAGCATCGGGTACTGGACCACGGCGACCTGGCGGGTCAGCTGCGCGAGCAGCCGGACCGAGCGCCGGAGGACGTCGTCGAGGTCGGTGCCGCTGTCGAGGAACGTGGTGATGGCCCGCCGCTCGGCCGCGCTCAGCGGCTTGATCTCCGACAGGCGGTCGACGAAGAGGCGGTAGCCCTTGTCGGTCGGGACCCGGCCGGCACTGGTGTGCGGCTGGGTGATGTAACCCTCTTCTTCGAGCGTCGCCATGTCGTTGCGCACGGTGGCGCTCGACACACCCAGGTTGTGCCGCTCGACGATCGCCTTGGACCCGACGGGTTCCTGGTTGGACACGTAGTCGGCCACGATCGCGCGCAGCACGTCGAAGCGGCGCTCCTCCGCGTTGGCCACCGGTTCCTCACCTACCTCGCTCGCTGCTCGCTCCGAGTTTACGGAAGCCTGAGCCCGGCGCGCTCAACACGGGCCGCCCGCGCCGGGTAAAGAGCACGCAAACCGATGCCCATGAATTGTTCTGGAAATACTTTTCCAGCTTGAATGGGGAACCGAAAACCGGTTTGCTCCCTCTGAGTCACACATCCTTCCCCGACTGACGAGGTCGCCGTGAACAATTTTGACCCGGCTTCGGCCGGTATGCCCGAAATCGCCCGGCGCGCGGCCGAGGCGAAGGCTCGTCTCCAGCGTGTCTCGGCGACCGCCACGAGCGCCGACGGGGCCGTCACGGTCACCGTCAACACCGCCGGTGCGCTGCAGGAACTCAGCTTCGGCCCGCGCGCGGGCGAGCTGCCGAGGACCCGGCTGGCGCAGGCTGTCCTGGCCGCGGCCAAGCGCGCCCAGCTCGACGCCGCGCAGCAGCTGACCGGCATCATGGCGCCGGTGATCGGCGAGCGCAGCGAAGCGATGGAATTCCTCAAGGAACAGATTCCGGCGCCCGAAGTCCCCGAAGAACACCGCGGGGAACCGCGCCGGAAACCGCCGTCCGACGACGACTTCGGCGGCCCGATCCTGCGCCGGGGGCTGTGATGACTCTGCAAGCTCTGAAGGTCGACTTCGACGTCCTCGGCGGCCACGAGGACGAGATCCGCGAGATCGCCGCCAAGGTCCAGCAGGCGCTCGACGCCGCCGGCACCGCGCAGGCCCTCGACTTCGACGCGTTCGGGCTGGTCGGGCAGGTCTTCGCGGTCCCCATCCAGGCGTGGGTCGACACCGCCGACAGCTTCCTCGCCGCCGCGGTCGAGGCCGGCCACGAAGTCGCGGACCGGGTGAAGACCGCCCACACCGCGTTCCGCGACCACGAGCACAAGACGAAGTGCCTGATCGAAGGCATCGGCAAGGAGCTGCCCGCATGACGGAGAACGCACTGGTCGCGACGGCCGAGCCGGCGAACGGCTTCTGGAGCGGCATGGGCGACGGCTCGAAGGGCGAGCTGGACAACCTCAACGCGCAGACCGGCGGCGCCGGCATCTTCAGCGATGCGGCGTCGACGCTCACCGACGCCCGCAACGGCGACTGGGGCAACTTCGCCATGGACGTCGGCACGGACGCCCTCGACCTGCTCGGCGCCGCGATGGACCCGCTCGGCACCCTGGCGAGCGCCGGGGTCGGCTGGCTGATCGAGCACATCAGCTTCCTCAAGGACGGCCTCGACAAGCTCGCCGGCAAGCCCGAGTCGATCACCGCCAAGGCCGTGACCTGGACGAACATCGCCAAGCAGCTCACCGAGACGGCCGAGAGCTACGAGCAGAAGGCGAAGGCGGTCCAGCAGTCCTTCAGCGACTGCGGGTCCGCCGAGGCCTACCAGCGGACGGCGGAGAGCTACGTCGGCGTCCTGCGCGGCGCGGCTTCGCACGCCGAAGGCGCGTCGACGGCGATGAACGTCGGCGCGGCCCTGGTCGGCACCGAGCGCGGGCTGATCCGGGACATGATCTCGTCGTTCGTGGGCGAGCTGATCGTCAAGGCGCTGGCCGCGCTGGCGGCGTCGTGGTGCACCTTCGGCGGCACGATCGCGGCGTTCATCGCGGACACGGTGATCGAGGGCGGCGTGCTGGCGGAGAAGATCAGCACGCGCATCGCGAAGATCGTCGAGAAGCTGGAGGGCCTGGCGAAGGGCGCGGGCAAGTCGAAGGCGGCCCTCGAAGGCGCGGCGAACGCGCTGAAGAAGGCGGGCAAGGCGGCCGACCGGATCGTGGACAAGAGCGTGGACACGGCGGCGGGCATCGAGCGCAGGGCCGACGAGCTGAAGCAGGCGGGCCGCGAGGCGAAGTCCGCCGAGGAGACGGCGAAGGGCTGGAGCGACGCCGCCAAGGAGCGCGTCCCGGGCCGCGAGAAGCTCGAAGGGCCTGGCCAGTACTCCGAGGAGGGCCGCAGCTTCCTCAACCAGAAGAAGTGGCGGGAAGGCGACGGGGTGCCCGGGTTCGACCTCGCCGACGGGATCGGCGTGGCGGCCGAGGGCCGCCGCCAGGAAAACGAGCAGTACGACCGCTACCACGAGGCCCGGGAAGCCTACGAGAAGGAACACCCCGAGGGGGAGGGCGAGTGAACGACCGGCCGGAAGTGGAGCTGGCCAACCGCAACGGCCGGCTCCACCCCGCGCAGCGCGGCAAGCTGCTCGACCCGGCCTTCTGGGCCGCGGCGGTCCTCGTCGTCGCCGGTCTGGTGGTGACGGCGAGCATCGCGCTCGTGGCGGAGACCGCGGGCGAGGTGCTCGGCACGGTGGTCCCGCTCCTGGCGATCACCGGCTGGTTCGCGTTCGTCTGCTGGCGGCGGCTCGCCGACGCCTTCGGCGGCCGGCTGGTCGCGGTCACGGGCTGGACGCACGACTTCGACACCGCCCGCCTCACCGACGAGTACCCGATCGGCCTGCACCGCAGCCCCGAGGGGTTCAAAAGCCTCGAATCGTTCAGCCTGCGCGCCGGCGGCCGGACCTACCCGCTGGAGCGGAAGCTCCGCGGGCGGATCCAGCCGGAGCGGGTCAACACCGTGCTGATCGCCCCGCGCTCCAAGCTGCTGGTCAACGTCCTGCCGTCGTGACCCGCGGCTCGATCACCATTTCCCCGCGGGTCACCGCGCGGAGGTGCTCGCCGCCGAGCAGGTCGTGCGGGTAGCCGAGCTCGATCGCGCTCACCTCGTCGAGGCGGGCCAGCTGCTCCGGCGTGAACTCGACGTCGAGGGCGCCCAGGTTGCCCTCCAGCTGGTCGAGCGTGCGGGCGCCGACGACCGGCGCCGTCACGCCCGGGTTCCGCAGCGTCCAGGCCAGCGCGACCTGCGCGGGCGTGTGCCCCGCCGCTTCCGCGACCTCGGTGACGACGTCGGCGATGGCGAGCGTGCGGTCGGTGACCATGCCCAGTCCCGCGTTGAAGCTGCGGCGGGTGCTCTCCCCGGACCCGGCGCCGCGGTACTTGCCCGACAGCACGCCGCCGCCCAGGGGCGAGTACGGCGTCACGCCGAGGCCGAGCTCCCGTGCCATCGGGATCAGGTCGCGTTCGGCGTCCCGCCGGATCAGGCTGTACTCGACCTGCAGCGCGATCAGCGGCGACCAGCCCCGCAGGTCGGCGATCGCCTGCATCCGCGAGACCTCCCAGGCCGGGACGTTCGACATCGCCACGTACCGGACCTTGCCCTGGCGGACCAGGTCGTCGAGGCCGCGCAGGATCTCCTCCACCGGTGTCGTGAAGTCCCAGACGTGCAGGAACAGGACGTCGAGGTAGTCCGTGCCCAGCTGCCGCAGGCTGGCTTCGACGGACCCGAACAGGCTCTTGCGGTGCGGGCCGCCGGAGTTCGGGTCGCCGGGGCGGCGCAGCGTCGTGTACTTGGTCGCCAGCACCAGGCTTTCGCGGCGCTCGCGGGCGAACTCGCCCAGCAGCCGCTCGGAGCTGCCGTCGGTGTACGTCGGGGCCGTGTCGAGGAAGTTGCCGCCCCGTTCGACGTAGGTGTCGAACAGCTTGCGGGCCTCGGCCGCCTCCGCGCCCCAGCCCCACTCGGTGCCGAAGGTCGCCGTGCCCAGCGCCAGCGGGGAAACCCGCAGCCCGGACCGGCCCAGCAGCCGGTAGGTGTCGAGGGTGAGTGCCATCGGTTCCTCCTGTGGTCGCAGCGTCGGGCACCAGCCTGGAACCGGGGCGGACCGGGGGTAAGGGAAGGAAGTTCCTGGGAACACGAGTCCCACCCCGGCGGTTGGACCGGACATGATCACCGCCACCCTGGAGCTGGCCGCGTTCCTGCGGACCCGGCGGGAACGCCTGGACCCGCGCGACTTCGGCCTGCCGGTGCGCCGGTCGCGGCGGACCCCGGGCCTGCGCCGCGAAGAGGTCGCCGAGCTGGCCGGGGTCAGCGTCGACTACGTCGTGCGGCTGGAGCAGGCCCGCGGGTTGCGCCCTTCGGCGGCCGTGGTGGAGGCGCTGTCGGGGGCGTTGCGCCTGACCGAGGAAGAACGCGCCTACTTCTTCGACCTGACCGGGCAGCGTCCCCGTGGCACCGGCGAGCCCGCCACCGCCGCCGAGCCGTCGCTCGCGCGGCTGGTCGAAGACCTGTCGCCGCTGCCGGTCATGCTGCTGAACCACCGCTTCGACATCCTCGCCTGGAACGAGGAGATGGCGCACCTGCTGCTGGACTTCGCCGAACTGCCGCCGTCACGGCGGAACGCGATGTGGCTGTGCCTGCTGCACCCGGAGGTCCGCGAGTACTACGTCGACCGCGAACGCGTGGTGCGCGAAGGGATCAACCACCTGCGCACCGCGTGGGCCGCGCACCCGGACGACCCCGTGCTGACCGCGCTCATCGCCGAATGCACCGACGGCAACGAAGAGTTCGCGCGGTTGTGGGCGGAACGGGACGTCCGCGGCACCGGCCGCGGGAGCAAGGTGCTGCGCCACCCCGCCGCCGGGGTGGTCGCCGTCGACTTCGAAGTCCTCGTGCCGTTGCGGGACGCCGGCCAGCGGCTGCTGATCGGCCGTCCCGCGGACGACGCGAGCCGGGCCGCGCTCAGGAGTTGCGCGGGAAGCCCAGGTTGACCCCGGCGTGCGAGCGGTCCGGCCAGCGGGAGGTGACCACCTTCGTCCGGGTGAAGAAGTGGAACCCTTCCGGCCCGTACGCGTGGCTGTCGCCGAACAGCGAGTCCTTCCAGCCGCCGAACGAGTAGTAGCCGACCGGGACCGGGATCGGGACGTTGACCCCGACCATGCCCACCTCGACCTCGTTCTGGAACTTCCGCGCGGCCGCGCCGTCACCGGTGAAGATCGCCGTGCCGTTGCCGTACGGGTTGGCGTTGATCAGCTCCAGCGCCTCGTCGTAGGAGGCCGTGCGGGCCACCGACAGCACCGGGCCGAAGATCTCGTCGGTGTAGATCGACATCTCCGGGCGGACGTGGTCGAACAGCGTCGGGCCGAGCCAGAAGCCGTCCCCGGGCACCTCGATCCCGCGGCCGTCGACGACCAGGGACGCACCCTCGCCCACTCCGGCGTCCACATAGGACTCGACGCGGGCGTGGTGGGCCTTGGTGACCAGCGGGCCCATCTCCGACTCCGGGTCACGGCCGTCGCCGACGCGCAGCCGGGCCATCCGCTCGGTGATCTTCTGCACGAGTGCGTCGCCGACCGGGTCGACGGCCACCACCACCGAAACCGCCATGCACCGCTCCCCCGCCGAGCCGAACCCGGCCGACACGGCGGCGTCGGCGGCCAGGTCGAGGTCGGCGTCCGGCAGCACCACCATGTGGTTCTTCGCGCCGCCGAGCGCCTGGACGCGCTTCCCGTGCCGGGTACCGGTCTCGTAGACGTACCGCGCGATCGGCGTCGACCCGACGAACGAGATCGCCTTGACGTCGCGGTGCGTCAGCAGCCCGTCCACGGCCACCTTGTCGCCGTGCAGCACGTTCAGCACGCCCGCCGGCAACCCGGCCTCGGCGAACAGCTCCGCGATGAACACCGCCGCCGACGGGTCCTTCTCGCTCGGCTTGAGCACGACGGTGTTCCCGCAGGCCAGCGCGTTGGGCACGAACCACAGCGGCACCATGGCCGGGAAGTTGAACGGCGAGATCACGCCGACCACGCCCAGCGGCTGGGCGATCGAGTAGACGTCGACGCCGGTGGAGGCGTTCTCGCTGAACCCGCCCTTGAGCAGCTGGGCGGCACCGCAGGCGAACTCGACGTTCTCGATCGCGCGGGCGATCTCCCCGGCCGCGTCGGACTCGACCTTGCCGAGCTCGCTCGTGACGATCTTCGCCAGCTCGTGCTTGCGCGCGGACAGCAGCTCGCGGAAGGCGAACAGCACCCGCGTCCGGCCGGCCAGCGACGTCCCGCGCCAGCCCGGCAGCGCCGCCTTGGCCGCGGCGACGGCGGCTTCGACCTCGGCGTCGCCCGCGAAGTCGACGTGCGCCCTGACCTGGCCGGTGGCCGGGTCGAAGACCTCTCCGGAGCGAGCGGCGGTCCCGCTGAACGGCTTGCCGTCGATCCAGTGGCTGATGCGGTCGGTCACGGCGGGCACTCCTTCGCTGGCGGCAACGTCCGCCCTGAGTCTCCGGGCGGGCGCCACGCCAGGCCATCGGCAACGTGTACGCACTAGCCGTCGCGGCCGTACAGTCTGTCCCTGCCGATCATCTCGAGGAGCCATGTACCCGACCGTTGCCGAGGTCCTCGCGCTGCCGGTGCTGCGCCAGGGCCGTCCGCACGTCGTCGCCGGCGCGGCCGGGCTGGACGCGCCGGTGCGCTGGGCCCACGTCGCCGAGGTCGCCGACATCGCGCACCTGCTGCGCGGCGGCGAGCTGGTGCTGACCACCGGCGTCGCGCTGCCCGACGACGGCCCGGCGCTGGCCCGCTACGTCGCCGACCTGGCCGGGGTCGGCGCGGCCGGGGTGGTGGTCGAGCTGGTCCGGCACTGGAGCGACAAGCTGCCGTCCGCGCTGGTCGGCGCGGCCGAGGAGCACGGACTCCCCCTGGTGACGCTCTCGCGCGAGACGCGGTTCGTGAGCGTCACCGAAGCGGTGAACGGCCAGATCGTCGACGCCCAGGTCGCCGAGCTGCGCGCCGCCGAGCGCGTGCACGAGACGTTCACCGCGCTGACGGTCGCGGGCGCCGAACCCGGCGTCGTCCTGGGTGAGGTCGCCCGGCTCACCGAGCAGCCGGTGGTGCTGGAGACGCTGTCGCACGAGGTCCTCGCCTACGACGCGGCCGGCACCGACCCGGCCGAGCTGCTCACCGGCTGGCCGGCCCGGTCGCGAGTGGTCCAGGTCGGCGAGCGGACCGGCTACCACCCCGGGTCGGGCTGGCTGGTGACCGTGGTCGGCGCGCGCGGGCACGACTGGGGACGGCTGATCCTCGTCTGCGCCGACCAGCCGCCGCACCGCCACCGGGTGGTCGCCGAGCGGGCCGCGTCGGCGCTGGCCGTGCACCGGCTGGTCGCCAAGGACTCCGACGGCCTCGAGCGCCAGGCCCACCGCGCGGTGCTCGCCGAGCTGCTGGCGTCCCCGGCGCCGACGGCCGAGCTGCTGGCCCGCGCGTCGGCGCTGGCCGTGCCGCTGCCCGGGCGGCAGCTGGTCGGGCTGGCGGTCCGGCCGCGGCTGACCGCGACAGCGCGGCCTGCGTTGTCGACGCCGCCGGTGCTGCGCGAGCTGGCCGAGGCGACGGTGCTGGCGGCGCGCCGCGCGAAGGTGTCGGCCCTGGTGGCGACGGACGACCTCGGCGTGCGGGCGCTGATCGCGCTGTCGCCGGAGGCGAACGCCGACGCCGTGCTGCACCGCCTCGCCACCGACGTCCACGAAGCCCGCGGCAGCGCGCCGGGCGTGCTCGCGGTCGGGACGACGGTGACGTCCCCGGCCGAAGCCCGCCGGACGCTGCTGGAAGCGAGCCAGGTCGCCGCGGCGGCGCTGGGCGCGGGCGTGGAACGGCCGCTGCACCGGCTGTCCGACGTCCGCCTGCGCGGCCTGCTGCACCTGCTGTCCGGCGACGAGCGCGTGACGGCTTTCGCGGCACGCGAGCTCGGGCCGTTGCTCCAGCGCGACGCCGCGACGGGCAGCCGGCTGGTGCAGGCGTTGCGGCACTACTGCGAGCAGGGCGGCAACAAGTCGGCGGCGGCCGCGGCGGCCCACACGTCCCGGACGGCGTACTACCAGCAGCTCGCCCGGATCGAGCAGGTCCTGGGGGTGCGGCTGGAGGACCCGGAGTCGATGTTGTCGCTGTACGTGGCCCTGCTGGCAGCGAACCTCACCCGGCCGAGCGAAGAAGACTCACCCGGACGTGCAGCACAGTGATCGGCTCCGGACGGCCGATGACACCGATATGGCCTTGATCCCGTTGGCAGCGTGCTTGATGAGCATCGGCTGTCTGGCGCCGGCGCAACCCCCGGCCTCGACGCTGCACCTGACCACCCACGACACCGCCGGCCGCATCGGCTCGGTGGTCCTGACGTGCGAGCCCGCGGGCGGCACGCACCCCAAGCGCGACAAAGCGTGCGCGGTGCTGACGAGCGCGGGTGGTGACTTCTCTCGGATCAACGCGCGGCACCAGGCGTGCACGCTGATCTACGCACCGGTGGAAGCGACGGCGATCGGCACCTGGCGCGGAAAGCCGGTGTCGTACAAGACGACGTACGCGAACCGCTGCGAGGCCGATCGGGATTCGGACGAGGTCTTCGCGTTCTGACACGCTTCCGCGACAGCGGACCGGCATCACCCGATGGGGCACGGCCTGCTCCCCGGCAGGCTGTGCCCCATGCCACCACCGATCGCCACGCCCCGGGCCCGCGCGCTGGGTTTCGGGATGAAGAGAGCCAGGCAGGCCCGCGGTTTGAAGGTCCGCGAGCTGGGCCGGTTGATAGATGTGCTGCCGCAGAACATCTCGAACTGGGAAAGCGGCAAGCGAGTACCGAAGATCGAGGATGTCGCGACGATCCTCACCGCGCTGCGGGTGGAATCCGGCGAACGTGACCGGCTCCTGGAGCTGGCCCGCAACGCCAACGAACCCAACTGGCTCGAGCAGCACGCGCCTCCCACGGCGACGTTCGTCGAGTACGAGCGGACCGCCACCGAGATGTTCGAGTGGGCTTCGGGGTTGATCCCCGGGCTTCTGCAGACACCCGCCTACATGCGGGCGATCTTCGCCGCCGCGGCGCGCCCGAAGCAGGACATCGAGAAGCATGTGATCGTCCGCCTCGCCCGCCGCGATGTCCTGACCGGCTGGCAGGCGCTGCAGTACCGGGCGGTGCTCAATGAGTCGGTGCTGCGCCAGAACATCGGCGACCAGCCGGTGATGGCCGAGCAGCTCCGCCACGTGCTCGCAGCCTCCCGCGCACGCAACGTTTCGGTTCGCATCCTGCCGGAGCGCTGCGGCTACCACCCGGGGCTTTACGGGCCGTTCGTGATCTTCGACTTCGCAGACCTGCCGCCGATCGTCTATCTGGAGCACTACCGCAGCAACGGTTACGTCTACCATGACGATCACCTGGCCGACTACCGTGGGGCAGTGGCGACCTTGTCCGCCCTGGCGTTGAGCGAGCACGATTCGGAGCAGCTCATCCAGGGGGTGATCACCGAACTGGAGGCCTGAAATGTCAGATGCCGCCTGGCGGAAGTCCTCTCACAGCGGCGAAGACCCCGAAGGCAATTGCGTGGAAGTGCGGCTCGCGGGGCTGTCGCAGATCCGCGACACGAAAGACCGCTCGGGCGGCACACTCTCCGTTACCACCCGATCGTGGGAAGCCCTGCTGGCCGACGTGACTGCGCGGAAGCCGCCGGGCCGCCCCCACGACGGCCCGGTGGCTCCCGCGTAACTCTTAACCACGGGCTACTCGCCGGTCCGGTTCAGCCGCAGGCGGTGACCGGGCCGAACGTCACCTCACGAGCCGTCGAGCGGCTGAGGTTCCACTCCGGCCAGGCGTCCGGGGTGTCGTCGCGCAGGACCTGCCGGAGCACGCACGTGCGCAGCGGCTCGTGCAGGCGGTCCGAGACGACCGGGACCACGTCGGCGGAGAAGCGGGCCAGGTAACGGTCGTCGAGGGGCTTGCCGGTGGCCGCGCGGTCGAGGTTGGCGTCGGCGATCAGGCGTTCCGGGTCCAGGACGGCCAGCACCAGCAGCGCCGCCGCGGCCGTGCCGATCGCCGCGCGGGGCAGCCACGCCGGGCGCAGCCGGACCAGGGCTGCCAGGACCAGCACGAACAGCGCGCCGAACCAGAGTTCGCAGACCTCGACCAGCAGCCGCAGCACGGTGAAGCCGTACGCCTGCTGGTACGTCCACATGCGACTCAACGCGGAACCGACGAGCACCAGGGACAGCGCGCTGAGCGCTCCGAGCAGGACGCGCTGCCGGAGCCGGTCGGCCTTCGTCGAGTCCGGCGCCCACCGCAGTGCCGCGGCGACGACGGCCAGCGTCAGGACGGTGACGGCGCACAGCTGCCAGAAGCCGCCGCGGGCGTACTCGGCCGACGTCAGATCGCTGGTGCGCAGGACGTATTCGGTCCCGCCGAACAGCACGACCAGCCGCACCCCGACGAAGACGCCGAACACCAGGACGAGGACGGCGAGCGGGACCGTCCACTCCAGACCGTATCCGGTCCGGTGTGGACGGACGACGGACGCGCGCGGCGCGGGCGCGGCCAGGAAGTAGCAGGCCCCGGCGACGACCAGGCTGACGACGGCGAACACCGAGCACCACCGCACGAGCGTCGCGACGCTGAGATCGGGGACGACGGCGTTGACGACGGCGGCGAAGGCGGCGTCGGCACTGGCGAGCAGCGGCACGAAGACCCCGACGATCCCGGCGGCGGCGAGCACGGCGAGGGCGATCCGCCGGGCCACTCCGTCGCGGCGGGCGGTGAACCGGCCGGCCCCGCGCCCGACCCACGGAACGGCCCGGAAGGCCTCGATCGGGACGGCGAGCATGTCGTAGAGAACGGAGTTGACGGTCCGCTCCCCGACGACGGCCAGCGACCCGGCCACCGCGGCGGCGATGACGCAGAGGACGAACAGCCACCCGGACGCCCGCACGGCGCCCACGGCGAGCAGCGCGAGCGCGAGAGCGGCCCACCCGGCGCTGCGCCAGGTGAAGACCCCCGGCGCCCCCTCCCGGGAGCGCCGGTCGGCGACGAAGACACCGCCGGCAACGGCCAGCCCGGAGAGCAGCCACCCCACCCCGGGCCGGTCGACGGGCAGGAGAAGCGCGCCCGCAACCCCGGCCAGCCCGGCGGCCGGGAGAACGGAGGCAGGCAGCGGAACGACAACGGACTTCGGCGGCGGCACCGGCGGCATGAGCACAGGTGGCGCGGCAACGGCCACCCCGCCACCCGCGGTCGAAGCACCGGGCGGCACAACGGCGCCCCCACCAGGACCGGCCCCCGAGGCCTCCGAGCCCCGCTCCGCGAGCGCCGCCGCACCCCCGCCCCGCCGCGACCGCGGCCCCACCTCCGCCGACTCGCCCACGGCCACCCGCGGCACACCCGCGTCCGAATCCCCGCCGACCCCCACCTTTGGCCCGCCCCCACCCGACCGCTTCCCCCGCGGCACCCTTTCCCCGGCCCCGCCCACACTGCTCTTCGGCATCTCCGCCCACTTCCCGTTCGCAAATCCCACGGCCCGCACCCACCCCACGGGCCACCGCCAACCCCAGCCCTAAGCCGGCAACGTCACCCGGATCCGGCTGCCCGTCCCCGGTGACTGGTCCACCACGCCGATCGTCCCGCCGTGCAGGTCCACCGCCCACCGGGCGATCGCCAGCCCGAGCCCCGTCCCCCCGCCGGACGGCCGCTCCCCGCGGGTGAACCGCTCGAACACCCGCTCGCGGTCCGCCGGCGCGATCCCCGGCCCCTCGTCGCACACGTCGATGCGCACTTCCCCCTGCCGCACCTGCGCCACCACCCGGACCTGCCCACCCGCCGGGCCGTGGCGGGCCGCGTTCTCCAGCAGGTTCGCCACCACCTGGAACAGCCGCCCGCGGTCCGCCGTCACCACCGCTCCCTCCGGCGACACCGACACCTCGAACGTCACCCCGCGGCCCGCGAACCGCGCCTCCCCCACCGCTTCCGACAGCAGCGACCACAGCGAAAACGCCGTCTTCTGGAGCGGCAGCGCCCCCGCGTCCAGCCGCGAGAGGTCCAGCAGCTCGTCCACCAGCGAAGCCAGGCGCTCGGTCTGCTGCAACGCCGTCTTCAACGTCGCCGGATCGGGTTCCTCGACGCCGTCGACGAGGTTCTCCAGCACCCCGCTCAACGCCGTGATCGGCGTCCGCAGCTCGTGGGACACGTTCGCGATCAGCTCGCGGCGCTGCCGGTCGGCGTTCCCGAGGTCGCCCGCCATCTGGTTGAACGCCTGGGCCAGTACCCCGACCTCGTCCCGCGTGGTGGCCCGGATCCGGCGCGTGTAGTCGCCCTTGGCCATCGCCCGCGCCGCCGCGGTCATCTCCCTCAGCGGCCGCGTCATGCCGTGCGCCAGCACCTGCGACAACACCAGCGCCAGCACCATCGCGGTGATCGTCGTCTTCGGCGGCAGCCAGCCGATCTGCCAGTTGAAGAACGCGAACGCCACCCCACCCGAGGCGACCATCAGGATCGCCAGCTTCAGCTTGATCGACCGGATCCGATCCAGCGGCCGCGGCACGAAGTTCACGATCCCGCCTCCAACGCGTAGCCGACGCCGTGCACCGTCCGGATCAGGTCCGCGCCGAGCTTCCGCCGCAGCGCCTTGATGTGGCTGTCCACCGCCCGGGTGCCCGAGGACGTGCCGTGGACGTCCCAGTCCCACACCTCCGACAGCAGCCGTTCCCGCGGCTGCACCACTCGCGGCCGCCGCGCGAAGTGCACCAGCAGGTCGAACTCGATCGGCGTCAGCTGCGCCGCGACGCCCGCCCGCGCGACCCGCCGCTGGTCGACGTCGATTTCGAGGTCACCCAGCACGATCCGGGCCCCCGACGCACCGGCCGACGAACGCTCGACCCGCCGCAGCAGCGCGTGCACCCGCGCGGTCAGCACCCGCATCGAGAACGGCTTGGTCAGGTAGTCGTCGGCGCCGACGCCGAGCCCGACCAGCAGGTCCGTCTCGTCGGCGCGCGCGGTCAGCATCAGCACCGGCACCGGACGCCGCCCCTGGATCCGGCGGCAGACCTCCAGGCCGTCGAACCCCGGCAGCATCACGTCCAGCACGACCAGGTCCGGCTCCCCGGAGGCCTCGGCCGCGACCGCCGCCGGTCCGTCGTGGACCACGTCCACCCCGAACCCCTCGGCCCGCAGCCGGGCCGCGATCGACGCGGCGATCGTGACGTCGTCCTCGACGACCAGCACCCGCCGCCCACCCAGTTCCATGACCACGACCCTAAGCACCCCCGGTGGAGACGGTTCGCGTGAAGTGTGAAGATCCTGTGGAGACGTTTCACCCTCTTTGCCGGTTCATGACGGCCGGATGTGTGACCCAGGTCATGCACTCCGGCACCCCTTCGCGCAATCGACAGACTGCACTCCTGATCTGCGAAGAGTGAACAGAGTGCCGTTGCCACGGCCCTGACCTGGCGCGCAGGATTCCGCAATGGCGCCGACACCCGCAGACCAGCGCGTGCACGACGACGGCCGGGTCGAGCTCGACCCCGCCGACGTCCGGTCTCTCGAAGGCAGCCGGTTCTTCAACGAGGAACTGGCCCCCGTCCCCGTCGCAAAACGGACCTGGACCACCTACAACTACTTCGCGCTCTGGATGGGGATGGCGCACAACATCCCCAGCTACGCCCTGGCCGCGTCGCTCATCGCGCTCGGCATGAACTGGGTGCAGGCGCTGATCACCATCACGATCGGCAACCTCGTCGTGCTCGCGCCGATGCTGCTCAACAGCCACGCCGGCACGAAGTACGGCATCCCGTTCCCGGTGTTCGCCCGCGCCTTCTACGGCCTGCGCGGCGCCAACCTGGCCGCGCTGCTGCGCGCGTTCATCGCGTGCGGCTGGTTCGGCATCCAGACGTGGGTCGGCGGCGAGGCCATCTACGTCATCCTCGGCAGGCTGCTCGGCTCGTGGTGGCGCGACTCCGCCGTGGTCGCCGGGCAGCACTGGACGCTCTGGCTGTCCTTCGTGGTCTTCTGGATCGGCCAGATGCTGATCATCTGGCGCGGCATGGAGGCGGTCCGCCGGTTCGAGAACTGGACGGCGCCGCTGGTGTCCGTCGGTTTCCTGATCATGCTCGGGTACGTGCTGGTCAAGGCGGGCGGGCTCGGCCCGATCCTGTCCGACGGCGGCAAGCTCGGCTGGGGCCCGGACTTCTGGAAGGTGTTCGCGCCCGCGCTGATGGCGATGATCGCGTTCTGGTCGACGCTGTCGCTGAACATGCCGGACTTCACCCGCTTCGGCGGCAGCCAGCGCAAGCAGGTCCGCGGCCAGATCCTCGGCCTGCCGACGACGATGACGTTCATCGCGGTCGTGGCCATCCTGACCACCTCGGGCGGCAAGCTGCTCTACGGCGAAGAGCTGTGGGACCCGTCGAAGCTCGCGGACCGGTTCTCCAGCCCGATCGTGGTCGTCGTGGCCCTGATCGCGCTGGTGCTGGCGACGATCTCGGCGAACCTGGCGGCCAACGTCGTCAGCCCGTCCTACGACTTCTCGAACGCCTTCCCGAAGAAGATCACCTTCGCGATCGGCGGCGGGATCACCGGCGTCATCGGCGTCCTCATCCAGCCGTGGCGGCTGTACTCCGACCCGAACATCTACATCTTCGCGTGGCTCGGCTTCTACGGTGGCCTGCTCGGGGCGGTCGCCGGGGTGCTCGTCGCCGGGTACTGGGTCGTCAACCGCACGAAACTGCGGCTGAAGGACCTCTACACACCCGATGGGGTGTATTGGTTCAGCGGCGGCTGGAACTGGCGCGCGCTGGTCGCCACGCTGGTGGGAGCCGTTCTCGCGGTCGGCGGCGCGTACGGCGGGCCGTTCCCCGAGAGCGGCCTGATCCCGTTCCTCAAGCCGCTTTACGACTACAACTGGGTGGTCGGCCTGGTCGGCGCGTTCGTCGTCTTCGCCGCCCTGTCCCTGCCCCTGTCCACAACGAAGGAGGAAATCAGTGAGCGTGGTTCGAGCCGGCCTGATCCAGCAGCGGTGGACGGGTGACAAGGAGTCCATGATCAAGGCGGCGGTCGACCACATCGGCACCGCCGCTTCCCAGGGCGCCCAGGTCGTCTGCCTCCAGGAGCTGTTCTACGGGCCGTACTTCTGCCAGGTGCAGGACGCCGACTACTACTCCTACACCGAGGCCATCCCGGACGGGCCCACCACGAAGCTCATGCAGGAGGTGGCCGAACGCCACGGCGTCGTGCTGATCGTGCCGATGTACGAGGTCGAGCAGCCCGGCGTCTACTACAACACCGCCGCGGTGATCGACGCCGACGGCACCTACCTCGGCAAGTACCGCAAGAACCACATCCCGCAGGTCAAGGGGTTCTGGGAGAAGTTCTACTTCCGTCCCGGCAACCTCGGCTACCCGGTGTTCGACACGGCCGTGGGCCGCATCGGCGTCTACATCTGCTACGAGCGGCACTTCCCGGAGGGCTGGCGCGCGCTCGGCCTGGCCGGGGCGAAGATCGTGTTCAACCCCTCGGCGACCAGCCGCAGCCTGTCGCAGTACCTGTGGAAGCTGGAGCAGCCGGCGGCCGCGGTGGCGAACGAGTACTTCGTCGGCGCGATCAACCGCGTGGGCGTGGAGCCGCTGGGCGACAACGACTTCTACGGCCAGACGTACTTCGTCGACCCGCGCGGCCAGCTGGTCGGCGACGCCGCGTCCGACACCGAGGACGAGGTGGTGGTGCGCGACCTCGACCTGTCGCTGCTCGAGGAGGTCCGGAACACGTGGGCGTTCTACCGCGACCGCCGCCCGGACACCTACGGCCCGCTCGCGGAGGCCTGATGACCACGCTCATCCAGGGCGGCCAGGTCGTTTCGCCGTCCGGTGCGCTCCTGGCGGACGTCCTCGTCGACGGCGAGACCATCGCCGCCGTCGGGGCGCCCGGGACGCTGACCGGCGACGAGACGATCGACGCCACCGGGAAGTACGTGCTGCCCGGCGGCATCGACGCCCACACCCACATGGAGATGCCGTTCGGCGGCACGCACTCGGTCGACACCTTCTCCACCGGGACGACGGCGGCCGCATGGGGCGGGACCACCACGATCATCGACTTCGCCGTGCAGAGCAAGGGCACGTCCCTGTTGTCCACTTTGGACAAATGGCACGCGAAGGCCGACGGGAACTGCGCGATCGACTACGGCTTCCACATGATCGTCTCCGACGTCAACGACCAGTCGCTGAAGGAGATGGAAGCCTGCGTCGACGGCGGCGTCGGCAGCTTCAAGATGTTCATGGCGTACCCGGGGGTGTTCTACTCCACGGACGGGGAAATCCTGCTCGCGATGCAGAAAGCGCGGGAAATCGGCGCTACGATCATGATGCACGCGGAAAACGGCATCGCGATCGACCAGCTGGCGGCGCAGGCGTTCGCCGCGGGCAACATCGACCCCGTGCAACACGGCCTGACCAGGCCGCCGGAACTGGAAGGAGAAGCCACGTCGCGGGCGATCCAGCTCGCAAAGGTGACCGGCGCACCGCTGTACATCGTGCATCTGTCGGCGTCGCAGGCGCTGGCCGCGGTGGCGGAAGCGCGCAACGACGGCCAGAACGTCTTCGCGGAGACGTGCCCGCAGTACCTCTACCTGTCCATTGAGGACTTGGCGAAGCCGGACTTCGAGGGCGCGAAGTACGTGGCTTCGCCGCCGCTGCGGGATAAGTCGCACCAGGCCGACCTGTGGCGGGGCCTGCGGACCAACGACCTGTCCGTGGTGTCCACCGACCACTGCCCGTTCTGCTTCAAGGACCAGAAGGAGCTGGGCCGCGGCGACTTCCGGGCCATCCCGAACGGGATCCCGGGTGTCGAGCACCGGATGGACCTGCTACACCAGGGCGTCGTCGCCGGCGAGCTGACGCTCGGCCGCTGGGTCGAGACGTGCTCGGCAACGCCGGCGCGGATGTTCGGGCTGTACCCGAAGAAGGGAGTCATCGCGGCGGGTTCGGACGCGGACATCGTGATCTACGACCCTTCGGCAACGCAGACGCTGTCGGCTGAGACACACCACATGAACGTGGACTACTCGGCGTACGAAGGGCTCGAGATCACCGGCCGGGTGCACACGGTGCTGTCACGTGGGCGCGTCGTGGTGTCGCCGGACGGGTTCACCGGGTCGACGTCACACGGCAAGTTCCTGTCCCGCTCGCTCAACCAGTACCTGAACTGAGGTTGCGATGGACTTCGGAATCGTGCTGCAGACCGACCCGCCCGCGCGGGACGTCGTGCGGCTCATGAAGGACGCCGAAGACGCCGGGTTCCGCTACGGCTGGACGTTCGACTCCTGCGTGCTGTGGCAGGAACCGTTCGTCATCTATTCCGCCGTGCTGGCCGCGACGTCGTCTCTCGTCGTCGGACCGATGGTGACCAGCCCGGGCACGCGGGACTGGTCGGTGCTGGCGTCGACGTTCGCCACGCTCAACGACATGTACGGCAACCGGACGGTGTGCGGCATCGGCCGCGGCGACTCGGCGCACCGGGTGGTCGGGCTGCCGCCGTCGGACCTGGCGACCGTGCGGGACTGCATGCGGACCGTGAAGGACCTCGCCGAAGGCCGCGAGGCGGAACTGCGCGGGAAGGCCGTGCAGATCCCGTGGGTCCGCAACGGGCAGCTCGAGATGTGGATGGCCGGGTACGGGCCGAAGGCGCTGAAGACGGTCGGCGAGCACGCCGACGGCTTCATCCTCCAGTGCGCCGACCCGGCGATCGCCCGCTGGACGATCGGCGCGGTCCGTGATGCGGCCCGGGCGGCCGGGCGCGACCCGGGCGGCATCACGATCTGCGTCGCGGCCCCGGCGTACGTCGGCGAAGACCTGCCCCACCAGCGCGAACAGCTGCGCTGGTTCGGCGGGATGGTCGGCAACCACGTCGCGGACCTGGTGGCGCGGTACGGCTCGTCGGGCGCGGTACCGCGCGAGCTGACCGACTACATCCGCGAGCGGGAAGGCTACGACTACAGCCACCACGGCAAGGCGGGCAACCCGTCGACGGAGTTCGTCCCGGACGAGATCGTCGACCGGTTCTGCCTGCTGGGGCCGGCGTCCGCCCACGTCGAGCGGCTGCAGGAGCTGGCCGAGCTGGGCGTGGACCAGTTCTCGCTGTACCTGATGCACGACGACCGCGAAGCGACGCTGGCGGCCTACGGGTCGCAGATCATCCCGAAGCTCACCGCGTAGGGCCCGCCCCACCGCGGATCCGGGGGCGCGCACCAGCGCGTCCCCGGATCCGGTGGCGAGACCATCGGCGGATGAATCCTCGGAAACTCCGTGTTGCGCTGGCGCTGGGGGCCGCCGCGGGCGCGGTCGCCTTGAGTGCGCCCGTGGCCGCGGCGAGCCCCGCCCGGATCGTCTGGGAAGACTCCTGCCCGGCCGGCTACGAGTGCGGCCACCTCGACGTGCCACTGTCCTATCAGGACCCTTCGGCGGGCACGGTCCGCATCGCGGTGGGCCGGTTGCCCGCCGCCGACCAGGCCCACAAGCTGGGCACGATCTTCGCCAACCCGGGCGGCCCCGGCTCGTCCGGCCGGTTCGCGCCCGCGTTGACCCCGGCCCTGCACGCCCGCTTCGACATCGTCGGCTTCGACCCGCGCGGGGTCGGCGCCAGCTCGAAGATCCACTGCTTCACCGACCCGTCGCAGCTCGAAGTGCTGCAACGCGCGCTCGGCACCTTCCCCTTGACCCGCGCGGCCGAGCAGCAGCAGATCGCCGACACGCGCACGGTCACCGACCTCTGCGAACAGAACGCGGGTCCGCTGGCGAACCACCTCTCGACCGGGACGATCGCCCGTGACCTGGACAGGCTGCGCGCGGCGTTCGGAGAGCCGAAGCTCCGGTACTACGGCAAGTCGTACGGCACGTACCTCGGCGAGACGTACGCGAACCTGTTCCCCGGCCGGGTCGGTTCGATGGCTCTCGACGCGGTCGACGACCCGGTGCGCTGGTCGACCGGCGCCGCGCCGATGAGCTATCGCCTCCAGGGTTTCTCGGACGCGCCACGGGCGCTGGAGTCCTTCCTGACCGCCTGCGGCGCCCGCTGCACGTTCGACTACGACGCCATCCTCGACAGGCTCGAACGCGGCCCGATCACGGTGACCGACCCGGCCGGGCGGCAGACCGTCGTCACGTACCAGAGCGCCATCGCCCGCATCCACGACTACCTGACCGACGCCCGGTCGGCGCCGCAGCTGGCGGCGTTCCTCCGAGCACTGGCCGACCCGGCGTCCCCGGCCCCGGCCACCCAGGGCGGCCCACCGGACATCGACTCCCTCCTGGGCGGCGGCGCCACACTCTGTTCGGACGCGGCAAACCCGCGAGACCCGGCCGTCTGGTGGGACTACGCCCGGCGCGCGGACCGGATCGGCCGCGGCTTCGGCCGGTTCGACGTCTACAAGACGCTGCCGTGCGCGAGCTGGGAGGTGACGGACCCGGGCCGCTACGCCGGACCGTGGAACCGCCCCACGGCCCCGATCCTCCTGCTGGCCAACCGCCAGGGCGACCTGGAGACACCGTATGCCGGAGCGCAACGCACGGAGCGCCTGCTGGCGAACGCGCGCTTGCTGACCCTGGACACGTACGGCCACGGCGCCCGGGGCAAGAGCGCCTGCATCGACGACCGGCTGGACGGCTACTTCACCACGGGCGCACTACCGGCACCGGCCACGCTCTGCGCACTGGACCACGACCCGTTCGGCTGAGCACCGCCGGCCGCCGTGGGGCAGGCGACTGCCCCACGGCGGCCGGGGGTCACTCCTCGAGTTTCTTCTCCGCCGGCGCATCCGAGCGGTCGACCTCGATGGTCCACTCCTTGGCCAGCGCGGCGATGGCCCCGATCGCGGCAACGACCGGCGCGGCGACGACAGCCACCACACCCGCCGTCACCGGAATCTCCAGCACGGTGTGCCCCTTGTCGTTCTTGATCCGGATGCGGCGCACGTTGCCCTGGCGGATGAGCTCCTTGACCCGCGCGACCAGCTCCTGGCTGCGCAGCTTCTCGGTCTTCTTCGTCTCCGGATCCTCGGCCGTCATGTTCGTCCCTCCAGCGGCTTACTCTCGTTCGACCTGTACGTCGTGAAGGTACGCCATCGCCGCTTCTGGATCACCGAGCCGGCCTTCGTGGTCGGCGGGATTCGCGGAATGGGGGCGAACCGATGCGCCACCTCGGGCGCGTGCCACGCACTGTCCAAAGTGGCCAGAACGTGCTCGGGAGGCGGGGCCCGCTCGGCGAACACCGTGACGTCGTCCTCGAACCTGCTCTAAGGTGACCAGGGTGACGAAACCCCCGCAGGGATTCGACCGCACCGTCCGCCTCCGTGATGGCCGGTGGGTGAGCGTTCACCCGCTGACCCGCCGCGACGCCCCGGAACTGGGCCACGCGATCCGCACGGCCGACCCGGTGACCTTGCGCCGGCGGTTCTGTGGCACGCCGCCCCGGGTGACGCCGGGGTTGCTGGAGCGGCTGACTTCGCTGGACTACCAGCGTCGCTTCGCCTTGGTCGCGCGGGATCCCTCGGGGTGTGGGGTGGCGATCGGTCGTTACGAAGCCACGAAGACGGCCGGGGTCGCGGAGATCGCCGTGGCCGTCATGCCGGCCTGGCGCCGGGCCGGACTCGCGTCGGCGCTTGTCCGGCTCCTGGGCGAGGCGGCCTTGTCCCGCGGCTTCGACCGCTTCACGGCCGTGTACTTCGCCGACAACAAGCCGGTGGCGGAACTCCTCGACGACGCCGGCGGGCGGCAGGTGATCGCGGAAGGGCTGGCGGAGGCCGAAGTGGTGCTGCGCAAGGCCTACCGCCGGCCCACCGGTCAGTCCACCAGCGCCTGGTAGACCAGCTGCCGCAGCTGAGGACGCAGCCGATAGGTGCTCGACGGCAGCAACTGCGTGTAGAAGCCCACCGTCAGGTCCTCGTCCGGATCCACCCAGAACGCCGTCGAAGCCGCTCCGCCCCAGGCGAACTCCCCCGCCGAGGACAACGTCCGGGCCTTCACCGGGTCCTCCAGCACCGAGAACCCGAGGCCGAAGCCGTGGCCGTCGAACGGCATCTCGGCGAACAGCGGACGGCCGAACGCCTCCAGGTCCACCCGGCCCGGGAGGTGGTTGCTCGCCATCAACGCCACCGTCCGCGGGGCCAGCAGCCGCACGTCGTCCAGGGCGCCGCCGCGCAGGAGCATCTCCGTGAACCGCCAGTAGTCCGCCGCCGAGGAGACCAGGCCGCCGCCGCCCGAAAGGCAGTCCGGGCGGCTCGTTCCGAGACGGCCGAAAGCCTCGTTGCGGACTGCGCGGCCCGTTGCCGGGTTGCGGACGTACATCGCCGCCAGGCGCTCCGGCGACGAGGCCACGAAACCCGTGTCCGTCATGCCCAGCGGCGCGAAGATCCGGGTCTCGAAGAACTCGTCCAGCGGCAGGCCGGACACCACCTCGACGAGCCGGCCGAGCACGTCGGTGGCCACCGAGTAGTTCCACTCCGTGCCCGGCTGGAACAGCAGCGGCAGCGACGCCCACTGCTCCGTGCACGCGGCGAGGTCGAGCCCCGGCGGGCTGCCCCACTCGAAACCGGCGGCGCGGTAGATCGCGTCGACCGGGTGGCCGTGGTGGAAGCCGTACGTCAGGCCCGCGGTGTGCGTCAGCAGGTGCCACACCCGGATCGGCGAGGTGGCGGGTTCGGTCGACGGCGCCAACGCCGACCCCTTGACGTACACGCGCGGCGAAGCGAACTCCGGCAGCCAGCGCGAGATCGGGTCGTCCAGCTCCAGCAGGCCCTCTTCGGCGAGCATCATCGCCGCGACGGACGTGATCGGCTTGGTCATCGAGAAGATCCGCCACAGCGTGTCCGTCTCGACCGGCAACCCGGCTTCGACGTCACGCGCCCCGCCACGGCCGATGTGGACGATCCGGCCGTGCCTGCTCACCACCGCGAGCCAGCCCGGCAACCGCCCGTCCTCGACATACCGGTTGAAATGCCCGTCGATCCGGGAAAGCCGCACCGCGTCGAAGCCGGCTTCGGCCGGGTCGACGTCCACTTCGAAATCCGCCATGCGGCGAGGCTACTGCGCCGATGAGCACCAAGCCGACCACAGTCACGGCCGCATGGCTTCGCGGCAACGGTAAGTTGCCGCGAGGGCGGCCGGCTTGCTACTTCTCCCGCGCCCGCTCGGCCGCCTTCTCCTCGCGCCACGCTTCGTCGTTCTTCCCGAGGCGCCAGTAGCCCGAAATCGACAGCAGCTCGCGCCGCACGCCGCGCTCGTCGAGCAGGTGGCGCCGCAGCTCGCGCACGAAGCCCGCCTCGCCGTGGACGAATGCCTGGACGACGCCCTCGCGCCACGGCAGCTCGCGCACCGCGGCCGCCACGTCGCCGCCCGCGGACCGGTGCAGCCACTTGATCTGCACGTCCGCCTTCGTGGCCAGCGGCTGTTCCTCGTCGGCGTTCTCGACCAGGATCACCGCGTGCGCCGGGACACCGGCGGGCAGCGCTTCGAGCGACGCCGCGATGGCGGGCAACGCGCTTTCGTCCCCGGCCAGCAGGTGCCAGTCCGCCTCGGTGTCGGGCGCGTACGCTCCGCCCGGACCCAGGAGCAGCAGCTCGTCGCCCGGCTGGGCCGAGGCCGCCCACGGGCCGGCGATGCCCTCGTCGCCGTGGTGGACGAAGTCGAGGACCAGCTCGCCCGCCTGCGGGTCGAACGCGCGGACGGTGTAGGAACGCTGCCGCGGCCAGTGTTCCCGCGGCATGGTCGCCCGGCACTCGTGGACGTCGAACGGCTCCGGGTACTCGACGCCGGGCACCTTGAACAGCACCTTCACGTAGGCGTCGGTGAACTCGTTCGGGGTGAACTGCGCGATTCCCTCACCGCCCGCGACGATCCGGATCATGTGCGGGGTCAGCCGCTCGGTCCGCAGCACCCGCAACCGCGTCGCGGGACGCCCGGACCGCTGGGGTGCTTCAGCCATCGGCCACTCCAACCATCGCTAAGGCTTACCTAAGTCAGCCTACGCGCCGAAAACGACGCGCGGCTACTCAGGTGTGCCCAGTTCCGCGAGCAACCTCCCGAACCCGGCGGCCACCTCCTTCCGGAATCCGACGAAGAACCGGTTCGCCAACGGCACACCCCACCGCCCACGCACCGCCGCGTTGACCACCCGGTGCTCGACGCGCGCCCCCACCGGATCCGCCGTGACGCGATACTCGCCGCGGTACCACCAGCCGCCCTGCACCGCGACGAACCCGCGCTCGCCGTTGACCTCCATCCGCATCGGGTGACCGCCACCCAGCTTCCGCCGCAGCCGTTCGAACACCTCCGCCGGTGGCCGCGCCACCACGCCCGACGCCTCCGCAAGCGTTTTCACCCGCGCGGATCCGAAACTCGCGTGTTCTGGAACGCCGTGATCAGCCATTCGCCTCCCTCCTGGACGAGGACGAAGGAAACGGTCGACTCGCGCCCTTCGTCGGCGACCTCCGCCCCGGTCAGCGACGACCCGCCGCCGACGACGGCCACGGCGACATCCGGCCGGACGAACCGCACCTTCGCCGCCCCGCCCAGCGACCCGGTGAGCTTCGATCCCCGCAAGGGCCCCTCGAACAAGGCCCGGTGCGAGCTCTCGATCGCCTCCCGTCCCGGGAAGTTCATCCCGAAGAACGTCACGTAATCCGCGTCTTCGGTGAAGAGCCGCCCGTACGCGGCGGCATCACCGGAGTTCCACGCGTCGGCGAGCCGGCCGAGCACGTCCCGCACTTCCGCAACCGCAGTCATCGCTACCCCCTCGAACGCCGTTCGTCTTACAAACACCGTTCTACTCTCGAACGATGTTCGCGTCAAGTACAGTGTTCGGGTGACAGTTCCCCCGCCGCCGTGGCGCAGCGCGCCGCGCCGCCGCGCCGCCAAACCCGTTCTCTCCCAGGCCTCGATCGTGCGAGCGGCCTTGATCGTCCTGGACGACGAGGGGATCGAAGCGGTCACCATGCGGCGGATCGCCCAGGAACTGGAGACCGGGCCGGCGTCGCTCTACGCGCACGTCTCGAACAAGGAAGAGCTGGCGGAGCTGATGCTCGACGCCGTGCTCAGGGACGTGCTGGTCCCCGAGCCGGACCCGGCGCGCTGGGACGAGCAGGTCAAGGACCTCGTCCGCGACCAGATCCGGGCGATGGCCGCGCACCGCGGCATCGCCCGGATCGCGTGGGACATCGCCGTGCCGGTCACGCCCAACTCGCTGAAGCAGGGCGAAGGGATGCTCGCCCTGCTCCGCGCGGGCGGGTTGACCCTCAAGCAGGCGACCTTCGCGGGCGACGCCCTCTCCCTGTACGCGAAGGCGTACGCCTACGAAGCGAGCGGCTGGACCTGGGGCGAGATCGACCAGAACCAGGCAAGCGAACGCGGCGCGCAGATGGTGGCGTACATGCGGTCACTGCCCGCCGAGGCGTTCCCCAACCTGCTTCAGGTCGGCGAGTTCTTTTCCGCGGAAACGGCGAAGGAACGCCTCGAGTTCGCGCTCGAAGCGTTCCTCGCCGGGCTGAAGGCGCTGGCGAAGAAGAACTAGGGCCGCAGCACGATCTTGCCGCGCGTGTGCCGCCGCTCCAGCTCGCGGTAGGCTTCCCGGACCTCCTCCAGTGGGTAGACGCCGGCAATCGGCAGGGTCAGCAACCCCTTGTCCAGCAGCAAGCCCAGCTCGCGCAGGACGTCGGCCGAGGCCGCGGCCGCGTTGCCGTCGGTCTTCACGTTGTACTTCTCCGCCGCCGCGAAGTCGATGATCGTGTTGATCCGCCCGGGGTGGATGCCCAGGTGGAGAGCCAGTTCGACGTACCCGGAGCCGAAGGTGTCGACGAACGCGTGCACACCGGAAGGCGCGGCGTCGCGAATCCGCGACAGCACGCCCTCGCCGTAGGCGACCGGGATGACGCCCAGCTCGCGCAGCCACTCGTGGTTCGCCTCGCTCGCCAGCCCGAGCACGGTGGCGCCGGCGAGACGCGCCAGCTGCACGACGAGCGAGCCCACTCCGCCCGCCGCCCCGGAGACGACGACGGTCTCCCCTTCACGCGGGCACACCGCGCCGACCGCGGCGTACGCGGTCGTGCCGGCGACGAACAGCGAACCGGCGACCTCCCACGGCACGCCATCCGGGCGCGGGGTGAGGTTCGCGGCCTCCGCGACGACGAACTCGGCGTGGCTCGACCGCGTGTCGGCGAACCCCATCACCTCGTCGCCGACGGCGATGTCCGAGACGCCTTCGCCGAGCGAAGCGACCACTCCCGCGAAGTCGCTGCCCTGGCCCGACGGAAAGGTCGCCGGGAACCGCGAGTGCAGGAAGCCCTGCCGGATGGCGGCCTCGCCCGGGTTGATCCCGGCGGCCCGCACCTCGACGAGCACCTGGCCCGGCCCCGGCACCGGACGCGGGACGTCCTCGACCCGCAGGACCTCCACGTCGCCGTACTCGTCGAACCTGATCGCGCGCGCCATGGGGCCTCCTCGAAAGTCGTTGCTGAATACAAGCAACGACCGGGTCCCCGGTTTTAATCCCTACCCGGCGAGGCGCCGGACCACCCCGTCGGCCAGCAGCCGGCCGCGGTCGGTGAGCACCGCACGGCCCCGGGAGTCCAAAGCGGACGGATCGAGCAGGCCCTCGGCCGCGGCCGCGCGCGCCTCGGCCAGTCCCGGCTCGTCGAGCACGTCCAGCGGCAACCCCTCGGCGACGCGCAGCTCCAGCATGATCCGCTCGAGGTGCTGGTCGTCGTCGGTGAGCACCTCGCGCCCGCCCGCGGGCGAGTCGCCCGCGGCGAGCAGCGACGCGTAGCGGGCCGGGTGCTTGACGTTCCACCAGCGCACGCCGCCGACGTGGCTGTGCGCTCCCGGACCGGCGCCCCACCAGTCGTCACCCCGCCAGTAGCCGAGGTTGTGCCGGCAGCGGGCCGCGTCCGAAGCCGCCCAGTTCGACACCTCGTACCAGCGCAGACCGGCCGAGGACAGCATCGCGTCGATCATCTCGTAGTCCGCCGCGAGCACGTCGTCGTCCGGCGCGGGCAGCTCGCCGCGGCGGACGCGGCGGGCCAGCGCGGTGCCCTCCTCGACGATCAGCGCGTACGCCGAAACGTGGTCGACTCCGGCGGCGAGCACGGCCTCGAGCGTCGCGCGCAGGTCTTCGGCGCGCTCCCCCGGCGTGCCGTAGATCACGTCGAGGTTCACGTGCTCGAACCCGGCCGCCCGCGCTTCGGCGGCGGCCTGCCCCGGACGCCCCGGGGTGTGCACGCGGTCGAGGATCTTCAGCACGTGCGGCGCGGCCGACTGCATGCCCAGCGAGACCCGGGTGTAGCCGGCTTCGCGGATTCCGGCGAAGAACTCCGGCGACGTCGACTCCGGGTTCGACTCCGTCGTCACCTCGGCCCCGGGCGCCAGCCCGAAGACGTCCCGGACGGCGTCCAGCACCGAACGCAGCCCGTCCGCGCCCAGCAGCGACGGCGTGCCGCCGCCGACGAACACGGTGTCGGCGGCCGGCGGCACGACGAGCACGCGCGCGGCGAGCTCCAGTTCGCGGCGCAGCCCTTCGAGCCAGGACTGCGGCGACGAACCGGTGTCGAGCTCACCCGCGGTGTAGGTGTTGAAGTCGCAGTACCCGCAGCGGGTGGCGCAGAACGGGACGTGCACGTACACCCCGAACGCTCTGCTGCCCAGCCCCTTCAGCGCGCTTTCCGGCAACGCCGGATCGATCGGTGTGGCGGGGTCGGGACGCAGCTTGGACACGGTCGAATTGTCCACCCGGTCACGCCCGGTCGCCTCAAGGGGCCGATCGGGTCAACGCCTGTCACGACACGGGAAGGTTGGCCGCCGCCCAGTCCGGGTCGACCGGGATCATCTCGATGACGTCGAGCAGCACGCCGTTCGGGTCGGCGACGTAGAAGTGCCGCTGCCCGTAGACCTCGTCGACGACCGGGGCGACCAGCTCGACGCCCGCCTCCTCCAGCCGCTTCGCCTCGGCACGGGCGTCTTCGACGACGAGCCCGAACATCAGCCCGGCCGTCTCCCGCGCCCGGTGGGCCGGCGGCACCGACTCGTGCCCGCGCTGCACGAAGCTGATCTCGTAGCCCGGCGCGCCGGCGTTGACGCTGGCGAACCAGTCGAGCTCGACGGTGACCGGCAGGCCGACGACGTCCGCGTAGAAGCGGGTGGTCGCGGCGACGTCGTCGACCAGGTAACCCGCCCCGAAACCCTTGACCTGCATCCCCGGTTCCTCTCTCCAAACCACTGTCTTTGAAGTACTTTACATGTAGTGGTTTGAGGTCGCAAGAGGCGCCACCACAAGGCGGTTGACACGGTTTTCGCAGGTGAGTGACCCTGCTCCCACCATTCGGGCAGGCCTGGACCACATTGTGGACGCGTGGCACGCTGACGTCGTGACTCATGCCGGTGTTCTCCTCGTGGCCCGCCGCCACGTCGACCTCCTGCGGGTCGCCAGCGCCCTCTGCGCACCCGTTCGCTGACTCCCGATCGCCACCACCTGCCACGAATTCTGGACAGCAGGCGCCGGAGCACACCGCGAGCCGGTGGGCCTCCGCCGCCACGAAAGCCTCTCGGAGGACGCCGCTATGGCCACGCCCCAAACCCCAGCCCGCCCCGCGCGGGCCAAGCAGAAGCGCGGCGAAGGGCAGTGGGCGCTCGGTTACCGGGAGCCGCTGAACCCGAACGAGCGGTCCAAGAAGGACGACCACCCGCTCAACGTGCGGGCGCGCATCGAGAACATCTACGCCCATCGCGGGTTCGACGCGATCGACCCGGGCGACCTGCGCGGCCGGTTCCGCTGGTTCGGCCTCTACACCCAGCGCAAGCCGGGGATCGACGGCGGCCGCACGGCGACGCTGGAGCCCGAAGAGCTCGACGACCGCTACTTCATGCTGCGGGTCCGGATCGACGGCGGCGCGCTGACCACCGCCCAGCTCACCGTGCTCGGCGAGATTTCGCAGGCGTACGCGCGCGACACCGCCGACATCACCGACCGGCAGAACATCCAGTACCACTGGATCCGGATCGAGGACGTGCCGACGATCTGGGCCAAGCTCGAGAACGCCGGCATGACCACGATGGAGGCCTGCGGCGACAGCCCGCGCGTCATCCTCGGCTCGCCCGTCGCGGGCATCGCCGCCGACGAGGTGATCGACGGCACCCCGGCGATCGAGGAGATCAAGCGCCGCTACATCGGCAAGCCGGAGTTCGCCAACCTGCCGCGCAAGTTCAAGACCGCGATCTCCGGCCAGCCGGACGTCGCCCACGAGATCCACGACGTCGCCTTCGTCGGCGTCGACCACCCCGAGCACGGGCCCGGCTTCGACATCTGGGTCGGCGGCGGCCTGTCGACCAACCCCATGCTCGGGCAGCGCCTCGGCGCCTGGATCCCCCGGGAGGAGGTCCCGGACGTCTGGGAAGGCGTCATCTCGATCTTCCGCGACTACGGCTACCGCAGGCTGCGTTCGCGGGCCCGGATCAAGTTCCTGGTCAAGGACTGGGGCGCGGAGAAGTTCCGGCAGGTGCTGCAGGACGAGTACCTCAAGCGCGAGCTGATCGACGGCCCGCCGCCGGCCGAGCCGGCCGTCCCGATCGACCACGTCGGCGTGCACCCGCAGGTCGACGGCAAGTTCTACGTCGGCGCGGCGCCGATCGCCGGCCGGTCGAGCGGCGGCACGCTCGTCGCCGTCGCCAAGGCCGCCGAACGGGCAGGCTCGGGTCGGGTGCGGCTCACCCCGCAGCAGAAGCTCGTCGTGCTCGACGTCCCCGAGGCCCAGGTCGCCACCCTGTCGGCCGAGCTGGCCGAGCTGGGCCTGGAGACGAAGCCGTCGCCGTGGCGGCGCGGGGTGATGGCCTGCACCGGGCTGGAGTTCTGCAAGCTCGCCATCGTCGAGACGAAGGCCCGCGCGCAGCAGCTCGTCGCGGACCTCGAGAAGTCCCTCGCCGACATCCAGGACGGCCTCGACACGCCGGTCACCGTGCACCTCAACGGCTGCCCCAACTCCTGCGCGCGGATCCAGACCGCCGACATCGGCCTCAAGGGCCAGATCGTCACCGACGCCGACGGCAACCAGGTCGAGGGCTTCCAGGTGCACCTCGGCGGCGGGCTCGGCCTCGACGCCGGGTTCGGCCGGAAGCTGCGCGGGCACAAGGTGACTTCGGGCGAGCTGACCGGGTACGTCGAGCGGGTCGTGCGCAACTACGTCGCCGGGCGCGAAGACGGTGAACGGTTCGCGCAATGGGCCGCCCGCGCCGACGAAAGTGCCCTCCAGTGACCGAACGAGCGGCGCCGTACTACTGCCCGTACTGCGGTGACGAGGACCTGCGGCCGGAAGAGAACGGCGGCTGGCTATGTTCTGCCTGTCGCCGGGTTTTCTCGGTCAAGTTCCTCGGACTTTCCCTTCCGGAGGTTTCCCGATGACCGCCACTGCCGATTACCGGACCCTCGCCGAGCGCGCTTCGAAGGAGCTCGCCGACGCCACCGCGGAAGAAGCGCTGCGCTGGACCGTCGAGACGTTCGGCGACGACTTCATCGTCGCGTCCAACATGCAGGACGCCGTGCTCATCGACCTCGCCACCAAGGTGAAGTCCGATGTGGACGTTCTGTTCCTGGAGACCGGATACCACTTCCCGGAGACGATCGGCACGCGGGACGCCGTCCAGACGGTGTACCCGGACGTGAAGATCGTGAACGCCCAGGCCGAGCAGAGCGTCGCCGAGCAGGACGCCGAACACGGCCCCAAGCTGCACGACCGCGACGCCACGCTGTGCTGCAACCTGCGCAAGGTCGTGCCGCTGCGCAAGACGCTGGCGAACTACTCGGCGTGGGTGACCGGCGTCCGCCGCGTCGACGCGCCGACCCGCGCGAACACCCCGATCGTCACCTGGGACGACCGCAACGGGCTGGTCAAGATCAACCCGATCGCGGCGTGGACCGACGAGGAGTTCAACGGCTACATCCGCGAGCACGGGATTCTCGAGAACCCGCTGGTCTCGATCGGGTTCCTGTCGATCGGCTGCGCGCCCTGCACGGCTCGCGTGGAACCGGGACAGGACCCGCGCAGCGGCCGGTGGGCGGGTCAGTCGAAGACCGAGTGCGGACTGCACGGCTGACTGAGGAAGGGACGCATGACGACCTTGGAGCCCGCAACCGATGCGGCACAGGACAACCTCGCGGCACTGGAGTCCGAGGCCATCCACATCTTCCGGGAGGTGGCGGGCGAGTTCGACCGGCCGGTGATCCTCTTCTCCGGCGGCAAGGACTCCACGCTGCTGCTGCACCTGGCGATCAAGGCGTTCTGGCCGGCGCCGGTGCCGTTCCCGCTGCTGCACGTGGACACCGGGCACAACTTCGACGAGGTGATCGAGTTCCGCGACCGCGTCGTCGAGCGGCACGGCCTGCGCCTGGTCGTCGCGAAGGTGCAGGACTGGATCGACGACGGACGCCTGGAAGAGCGCGCGGACGGGATGCGCAACCCGCTGCAGACCACGCCGCTGCTCGACACGATCGCGGAGAACAAGTTCGACGCCGTCTTCGGCGGCGGCCGCCGTGACGAGGAGCGCGCCCGGGCCAAGGAGCGGATCTTCAGCCTCCGCAACGCCTTCGGCCAGTGGGAGCCGCGCCGGCAGCGGCCCGAGCTGTGGAACCTCTACAACGGGCGGCACCGCCCCGGCGAGCAGGTCCGCGTCTTCCCGCTGTCCAACTGGACCGAGGCCGACGTCTGGAACTACATCGCCCGCGAGAAGGTCGAGCTGCCCTCGATCTACTACGCGCACCAGCGCGAGGTGTACCAGCGTGACGGGATGCTGCTGGCCGAAGGCCCGTGGGGCGGCCCGCGGCCGGGCGAGGAGGTCCGCGAGCTGACCGTCCGCTACCGGACCGTCGGCGACGGCTCGTGCACCGGCGCGATCGAATCCACCGCGGCCACCGTCGAAGAGGTCATCGCCGAGGTGTCGGCCTCGCGGCTCACCGAGCGCGGCGCGACCCGGGCCGACGACCGGATGTCCGAGGCGGCCATGGAAGACCGCAAGCGTGAGGGGTACTTCTGATGAGTTCGCTGCTGCGCCTGGCCACCGCCGGGAGCGTCGACGACGGCAAGTCCACCCTGGTCGGGCGGCTGCTGTACGACACGAAGTCGGTGCTCGCCGACCAGCTCGACGCGGTCACCCGCGCGTCCGTCGACAAGGGACTGTCCACTCCGGACTTGTCGCTGCTGGTCGACGGCCTGCGCTCGGAACGCGAGCAGGGCATCACCATCGACGTCGCCTACCGCTACTTCGCGACGCCGAAGCGGTCGTTCGTGCTGGCCGACACGCCGGGGCACGTGCAGTACACGCGCAACACGGTGACCGGCGCGTCCACCGCGCAGCTGGCGGTGCTGCTGGTCGACGCGCGCAAGGGCGTGATCGAGCAGACCCGGCGGCACGCGGCCGTGCTGGCCCTGCTCGGCGTGCCGCAGCTGGTGCTGGCGGTGAACAAGATCGACCTGGTCGGCTACGACGAGGCGACCTTCACGGTGATCGCCGAGGAGTTCGCCGAACACGCTCTTTCCCTGGGCTACGCGCGCGGTTCGGTGCTCGCGATCCCGGTGTCGGCGCTGGAGGGCGACAACGTCGCGACCCGCTCGGAGCGGACGCCGTGGTACACCGGGCCGAGCCTGCTGGAGCACCTGGAGGACGTGCCGGTCGCGCCGGACCCGCACGACTCGGCACTGCGGTTCCCCGTGCAGTACGTGATCCGCCCGCGCACGCCCGAGTACCTGGACTACCGCGGCTACGCGGGCCAGATCGCGGCGGGCACGGTCCGTCCCGGTGACGAGGTCGTCGTGCTGCCGCAGGGCATCCGCAGCCGCGTCGAGCGGATCGACACCGCGGACGGCCCGCTCGCCGAAGCCGGCGCCGGGACGTCGGTGACGCTGCTGCTCGCCGACGACATCGACATCTCCCGCGGCGACCTGATCGCCGCCGCGGACGCGCCACCGCGCGTCACCGACGAGATCACCGGCACGCTGTGCTGGCTGTCGTCCAAACCGCTGAAGCCGGGCGCGCGCGTGCTCGTCAAACACGGCACCCGCACGGTGCAGGCGCTGGTGGACGAGCTGCACGCGCGGTTCGACGAGCAGACGCTGTCCAGTGTGGACTCACCGGCGTCGCTGGAGCTCAACGACATCGGCCGGGTCACGCTGCGGCTGGCCGAGGAGCTGGGCGTCGACGACTACGGCGTCAGCCCGCGCACCGGCGCGTTCCTGGTGATCGACCCGAAGGACGGCGACACCCTCGCCGCGGGTCTGGTGGGTGAGCGCTTCTCGTGACGCCACCCCTGGTCGCCGTCGCGCACGGCAGCCGCGACCCCCGCTCGGCGGCGACCGTGCGGGCGCTCGTCGACGTCGTGCGCGACCGGGCACCGGGCGTTCCGGTGTACGAGTCCTTCCTGGACCTCTCTTCGCCCCTGGTCACCGACGTGCTGCAGGCCTTGTACGCCGACGGCCACCGGACGGCCGTGGTCGTCCCGCTGCTGCTGGGCAGCGCGTTCCACGCCCGGGTCGACCTGCCGGCGCTGATCGGCTCGGTGACGGCCTCCTGCCCGGGCTTCCGGGTCGGGGTCTCGGACGTGCTGGGCGCCGACCCGGCGCTGGAGGCGGTCGCGCTCGACCGCCTGGCGTCCGCGCCACACCGCGGCGGCACCGGGGTGATCGTCAGCGCGGTCGGCTCGTCGAACGCTTCCGCCAACACCGTGGTCGCTTCGCTGGCGTCCCGCTGGGAGAAGAAGCTGGGGGTGCCGGTGAGCGAGGCGTTCGCTTCGGCCACCCAGCCGGACATCCCGACGGCGGCGGCCTCGCTGCGGTCTCGCGGGGTGCGGCACCTCGTCGTGGCTTCGTGGTTCTTGGCACCGGGCCTGCTGCCGGACCGGATCGCCGCGCTGGCCCGCGAGGCGGACCCGAAGGCGTTCATCGCGGAGCCGCTGGCCGACGATCCGCGCGTCGCCGACGTCGTGGTCAGCCGGTACGCGTCCGCGATCAGCGGACTGCTCCGCCAGTACGCCTGAACCGCCGCGACACCGCCAGAAGGTGAGACTTATTCACATTTCTGTTACCGAGCGCGCATGGGAACGGTAAATTCTTGACGGCCTACTTAACTTGCCGGTAACAATCTGAATGGCTGCGCAGCTTTCTTCCTCCCTCGTGAAACCGCAGGTAGGTGGACACAGATGAAAGCTCTTCACTTTTCCCGGCTCGCCGCGCTGACCGCGGCCGCGGTGCTCCCGATCGCCCTCGCCGCCCCGGCGTCGGCGGCCACCAGCGTCACCTTCGACTGCCAGGCCAACGCGCCGATCGTCGGGCCGCAGAAGGTGGCGCTGAACCAGGACGCCACCGTCACCGCGCCCGCCACCGTCGCGCCCGGTGCCGCGTTCGACGTCGTCATCGATCCGGCTCCGAACACCGTTCCGGGCACCGTGAGCGGCAACAAAGTCAAGAACATCAACACCTTCGCGCTCAAGATCCCGATCCCGGCGAACTCGTCGTACGTCGGCGCCACCCTGGCCGGCGGCTCCGGCCTCGGCTCGACGCCCCCGGTCATCAGCGTCGCGAACCGCGTCGCGACCTTGAGCTTCCCCGGCCCGATCGCCGGCGGTGCGACGTTCGAACTGCCCACCGTCACCGCCCACTTGACGGCGGGCCAATCCGGCACCATCCAGACCAAGCTCGCCGGCACCAGCTACAGCGACCCCGGCCTGACGTTCAAGGCCGTGGCGAGCACGATCATCGGCGACATCACCGCGCCGACGGCGTGCTTCCCCAACCCGAGCCCGGTCTTCACCACGACGACCATCGGCTGATCGCCGGATCACCCTACGGGCGTCGAGTCCGTAGGGTGATCCTCATGGGGAACTTCGAACTCGCCCAGGTCAACATCAGCCGGATGAAGGCGCCGCTCGACGACGAGTCCTTCCGCGGCTTCGTCGACGCGCTGGAGCCGGTGAACGCGATCGCCGACCGCGCGCCGGGCTTCGTCTGGCGCCTGCAGACCGAAGACGGCGACGCGACGTCGATCCGCGCCTTCGAGTGGGACGTCCGCGGCACGTCCGGGATCCTGGTCAACATGTCCGTGTGGACGTCGGTGGAAGCGCTGGCGGGCTTCGTGTTCTCCGGCGAGCACCTGGCGATCCTCAAGCGCCGCCGCGAGTGGTTCCACCGCGTCCAGGACGTGATGACCGCGCTGTGGTGGGTGCCCGCCGGGTACCGGCCGACCACCGCCGACGCCGAAGCGAAGATCAAGCACCTGCGGGTGCACGGCCCGACTCCCGAGGCGTTCACGCTCAAGCAGCACTTCGCGCCGGCCGCCAGGGAAGCCCGTGCGGGTGAGCCCGGCTGGCTGTGCCCCGCGTAACACCGGCCACCGGCGGGGAGTGTGCAAGGGTGTCGGCATGGCTGACGAACTGGTGCACTACGACGTGGTGGGCGGCACCGCCACGATCACCCTGGACTCCCCGCACAACCGCAACGCGCTCTCGGCGCAGCTGCGCCGCGAACTCTCGGAATCGCTGACGAAGGCGGCCGCCGACGACGCCGTGCGCGTGATCGTGCTGACCCACACCGGGCCGGTGTTCTGCGCGGGGATGGACCTCAAGGAGGCCCGCGGCGCCGGCGCGGGCGACCAGGGCGTGAACGAGTTCCCCCGCATCCTCGAGCAGCTGTGGACCAGCCCGAAGCCGGTGGTCGCCCGCCTGGCCGGCCCCGCCCGCGCCGGCGGGATCGGCATGGTGGCGGCGTGCGACATCGCCGTGGCGGTGCCGGAAGCGACGTTCGCCTTCTCCGAAGTCCGCATCGGCGTGGTGCCGGCGATCATCTCCCTGACCGTCCTCCCGCGCCTGAACCCGCGCGCCGCTCACGAGCTGTTCCTGACCGGCGACACGTTCGACGCCCGCCGCGCGGTCGAAATCGGCCTGCTGAACTCGGCGACCGGCGACCTCGACGCCGAAGTGGCCCGGTTCGTGAAGTCGCTGGCGGCGGGCGGCCCGAAGGCGCTGGCCGAGACCAAGGCGCTGCTGAGCCGTCCCCGCCCGGCCACGCCGTCGGACGGCTTCGAGGAGATGCTCGGCCTGTCGGCGAAGTTCTTCGCGAGCGAGGAAGGCCAGGAGGGCATCCTGGCCTTCGCCCAGAAGCGCAAGCCGAACTGGGTGCCGCAGGACTGACGGTCAGGCGTCCGGCAGCACGACCGTGAGCCGCCACGAGCCGGCGCTGCGGCCGCTCGGGCCGAGCGCTCGCTGCGCGTCGGAGAGCACGCTGCGGATGGCCAGGTACGTCTTCGGTTCGGCCTTGCGCAACGCGTCCGAGCCCGGCCAGATCAGCACGTGCTCCCCCGGCGGCAGCCACGACAGGTCGGTCAGGCAGTCGTAGAGCGCGTCGAGGTTGTGCCCGAAGTAGTCCGGAAAGGACAGTGCTTCGGCGAAGGCCTCGAGCGTGCTGGCCTTGTCGACGGTCGGCCGCGAGTTCACCAGGTGCGGGTACGCGCCCCGGGCGAACGCCTGTTCCGCGGCGGCCTTCGCCGGCTCGTCGGCGCTCATCGGGCCGGGTCCACGACGACGAACGACGCGTAGTGGTCGCCGGTGTAGTACAGCTCGTGCGCCTGCCCGGTGATCAGCCGCCGGGCGCCGCGGTCCGGGCTGCCCGGGGTCTTCACGGTGTACTCGTGGTAGTAGCCGGATTTCTTGCCGGGCAATCTCTTCTCGCGGTTCTCGAAGACGACGTCGTCGTTGCGCGGGTAGGGGTACGGGCCGCCGGCCTCGATCAGCTTCCACGTGTCGGCGGCCTGCGGGGGTAGCGCGGAAAGCGCCTTCACCGGCAGGCCGGAGTCCGCGCCCGGCACGGCGGCGCCGCCCTTGGCCGGTGTGCTGCTGCTCGAGCTCGACGGGGTGGCCGGCGACGACGAGCCGCCGAGGTTGTCCTTGACCAGCCAGCCCCCCAGCACCAGCACGAGGAGCCCGATCAGCGCGGCGGTGATCCGCCTTCGGTTGAACATGGTGCGCGAGCCTATGCCGAGGTGTCGGAGGGGTCTTCGTCACGCCCCGGAGCCAGCCGGCGGGCGAAGAGACCGACCACCTTGTCGAGCACCCACGCGGCGGCCAGGCACAGCGGCACGACGACCACCATGACCAGCACGAACTGCACCGGGAACCAGGCCTGGGCGAGCCACAGCTCGACCCCGTCCCACCAGTCGGCAAGCCCGTTGAACACGGTGTGAGCCTACGCGCGCCCTGCTGCCACCGCGTGCCAGGGGCGGTACGTTGCAGGACATGTTCGCCGTGTACGCGCAGGAACCCAACGCCGACAGCCCGCTGGACTCGCTCGTCGTGGGCGAGCGCCCCGAACCCGAAGTGCCCGACGGCTGGGTCCGCGTGCACGTCAAGGCGGCCAGCCTGAACATGCACGACCTCTGGACGCTGCGCGGGGTCGGGATCAAGCCCGAGCAGTTCCCGATGATCCTCGGCTGCGACGGCGCCGGCACCCTCGACGACGGCTCCGAGGTCGTCATCCACTCGGTGATCAACGCGCCCGGCTGGCAGGGCGACGACACCCTCGACCCGAAGCGCACGCTGCTCACCGAAAAGCACCAGGGCAGCTTCGCCGACCAGGTCGTCGTGCCGGCCCGCAACGTCGTCCCGAAGCCCGCGGCACTCAGCTTCGCCGAAGCCGCCACCATGGGCACGGCCTGGCTGACCGCCTACCGCATGCTCTTCGTGAAGTCCGGGCTGCGGCCGGGGCAGACCATGCTCGTGCAGGGCGCCTCCGGCGGCGTCTCGACGGCGCTGGTCCAGCTCGGCCGCGCGGCCGGGTTCCGGGTCTGGGTCACCGGCCGCACCGAGGAGAAGCGAGCCCTCGCCACCAGCCTCGGCGCACACCAGGCGTTCGAACCGGGCGCGCGGCTGCCCGAGCGGGTCGACGCCGTGTTCGAGACCGTCGGCAAGGCGACCTGGTCACACTCGGTCAAATCCCTCAAGCCGGGCGGGATCATCGTGGTCTCGGGCTCGACCAGCGGCCCGGACGCGCACGCGGAGCTGCAGCGCGTCTTCTTCCTCCAGCTGCGCGTCGCCGGCTCGACCATGGGGACCCGCGACGAGCTCGCGGACCTGCTCGCCTACCTCGACCTGACCGGCGTCCGGCCGCAGATCGGCGCGGAACTTTCATTTTCCGAGGCACCCAAGGGGTTCCGGGCGATGCTCGACGGGGACACCGCCGGCAAGATCGTCTTCACCCGGTAGACCGTCGTTGAGCTGGGCGGATCCCCGGATCCGCCCAGCGGGTGAACCATTCCGACATCTGGTGATTTTTCGACGTATTCAGTTCGAGACCTGGTCGTTAGCACCGAAATTCCACCAAAACCCAAGCCCGGCCAGGTAATCTGTGGTCATGACCGCGACGAAGCGGCCCGCGCCGGCGACCCCGGGCGCCCGGCCCAGTGACGAGGACCCGATCCGGGTCTCCTTCCGGCGCTACGCCGGCGTCCGCACCCGCGTGCTCGAGGTCGGCGACCTCGCCCCCGAGCCGGAGGCTCCCCGTCGTTCCCTGCGTCGCCGGGCCGCCGCACCGCACACCCGGCCCAGCGCCCCGCGCCTGGTGCTCCTGCACGGCTACTGCGACAGCGCCGACACCTGGCGCCCCGCCCTGGAGCAGCTCGCGGCCGCCGGGATCCCGGCGGTTGCGGTCGATCTGCCCGGGTTCGGTGACGCCCAGCCGTTGCGGCCCGGCCCGATGCTGCCGCAGCTCGACGCGTTCACCACCGCCGTCGTCCGCGAGCAGGCCGTGCTCGGCTCGGTCGTGCTGGCCGGGAACTCCCTCGGCGGCACCATGAGCCTGCGCGCGGCGCAAAACAGCCGCCTGCCGATCTCGGGCGTCGTCTCGATCGCCGCGCCGGGCTTCGTGGATTCGTGGCTGATCCGCACCGTGGCGCGCTACCCGTTGCCGCTGCGGCTGTACTCGTCCCTGCCCCTCCCGGTGCCGGGGTTCCTCGTGCGCACGGTCGCCGAGCAGCTCGTCCCGCGGCTGCTGTACGCCGACGCGGGCGCGGCCGACGCGACCCACGTACAGCGCTTCACCGCGCTCTTCCCGGACTACCGCGCGACGAAGAGCCGCCTCGAGCAGGCCCGCCAGCTCGTCGCGGAGCTCGCCGACGCTTACCGCCTCGACTCGGTCCAGGTCCCGCTGCTGGTCGTGGCCTGCGGCAAGGACAAGCTGGTCACCGCGGCGTCCGGGCGGCAGCTGCACACGCTGGTGCCGCACAGCAGGCTGCTGGTCCGCGAGGACTGGGGGCACTGCCCGCAGCTCGACGACCCGGTGGAGGTCGCGGAGCTGCTCACCTACTTCGCGGCGAGCGCGGTCCGGACCACCCAGGCCAAGCGGGCCGCGGCGACGGCGCCGAAGGCCGTGAGCGAGGACACCGCGGCGGGCTGAGCGGCTCACGCTGTCTTCACGCGCGGATGGCGGTAGGTTCCGGCGAGGGTCCGTGATCCGGGCCCTCCACCGACCGTTCGGGAGACGACGATGTCCGCTCCAGAAGGCCTGGGCTCGAGCTCCGGCATCTTCCGGCGCAAGCCGATCGACCAGATCCAGGACACGGCCGAAAGCGGCGGCCTGCAACGCACCCTGGGGCTGTGGCAGCTGACCGCCATCGGCGTCGGCGGCATCATCGGTGCCGGGATCTTCGCCCTCGCCGGCAGTGTCGCGCACGGCGACGACGCGGCGGGCATCCCCGGCGTCGGCCCGGCCGTGCTGATCTCCTTCCTCATCGCCGGGGTCGCCAGCGCGGCGGCGGCGTTCTCCTACGCCGAGTTCGCCGGCCTGATCCCGAAGGCCGGTTCGGCCTACACCTACGGCTACGCGGTGCTCGGCGAGGTCGTCGGCTGGTTCATCGGCTGGGACCTGCTGCTGGAGTACACCGCGATCGTGTCGGTGGTGGCGATCGGCATCTCCGGCTACTTCAACTTCCTGCTCGGCCAGCTCGGCCTGGACCTGCCCGCGTGGATGCTCGGCGCGCCCGGCACCGGGCCCGGCCACAAGGTCGACCTGTTCGCCGCGCTGCTGTGCCTGCTGATCGCGTACCTGCTCAACCGCGGCATCCGCAGCGCCGCCCGGTTCGAGACCGCGATGGTCGGGATCAAGGTCCTGATCGTGCTGGTGGTCATCCTGGTCGGCTTCTTCTACGTCAAGACCGGCAACTACACGCCGTTCGCGCCCGCGGGCTTCGGCGGCGCGGTGACCGGCGCCGCGACGGTGTTCTTCGCCGTCTTCGGCTACGACGCGATGTCGACGGCCGCCGAAGAATCGAAGGACGCGCAGCGGCACATGCCGAAGGCGATCCTGTACTCGCTGGCCATCTCGATGGTGCTGTACGTACTGGCCTGCCTGGTGCTCACCGGCATGCAGAAGTACACCGAGATCGACCCGAAGAGCGGGTTCTCGACGGCGTTCAAGTCGGTCGGCCTCGACGGGCTGGCCACGGTGATCGCGATCGGCGCGATCGTCGGCATCCTCACCGTGCTGTTCACGTTCCTGATGGGCGCGACCCGCGTCGGCTACTCGATGAGCCGCGACGGCCTGCTGCCGCCGTGGCTGGGCAAGACCCACCCGACGCGGCAGGTGCCGAGCCGGATGACGTGGATCCTCGGCGGCGCGTCCGCGGTCATCGCCGGGGTGCTGCCCATCGGCGAGGCGGCCGAGCTGACGAACATCGGCATCCTGCTCGCGTTCGTCGTCGTCTGCGTCGCGGTGATCGTGCTGCGCTACAAGCAGCCGGACCTGCCGCGGACGTTCAAGACGCCGGGCATGCCGGTGGTGCCCGCGATCGGCGTCGTGTTCTCGATCTGGCTGATCACGTTCCTGCAGCCGGCGACCTGGCTGCGGTTCGCCGTCTGGTTCGTCCTCGGCCTGGTCGTCTACTTCACCTACAGCCGACGGCACTCGGTGCTGAACCGCGGCCGGTCCGACTGAGCGGCGGGCGTGGGGCGGCCGTCACCGCCCCACGCCGCACCGGCGCGGCTACTCCGAGAACGTCCAGGTCGAGCCGCCCGCCAGCCGGCCGAGACCGCCCGGCTGGGTGCAGGCGTCCAGGACACCGGGGGTGAAGACCGACGTCTGCGTGACGTGGGCCCCGGTCAGCTCGCCCGCGGTGACGGTGCCGGTGGTGACGAGGGCGAACACGTCGCCGTGGCGGACCGGCTTGCTGGTCCACTCCCAGGTGCTCGAGCGCGTGGCCGAGCCGTTCCAGAAGAACGTCTGGACGCCCGCGCCCTCCTGGAGCATGGCCGTGCAGGACGTCTGCACGGTGCCGCTGTACTCCGTGACGAACGAGCGCAGGCCGGGGTTCGTCTTGCTCACGCAGCGCTCGGCGCGTTCGACGCCGTCCACGTCGACCGTCTGGTCGGCGTTCGTCAAGCCCGGCGTGAAGTCGACGCGGACGGCGCCGCCGCACGCCACCCGCACCGGCGCCGCCTCGGCCGGCGCCGCGGCCAGCCCGCTGACCAGCACTGCCGACGCCACGACCGCGGAAAACTTCGCTAACCCTGTCAGGACGGCCACGTCCCTCACCCCTCAGTCGGATGTAGTGGATGAACGCCGAAATCCTCTCGGCACACCACCTCCGGCGCACCTTCCAAACGGCCCAAATCCGGCAGCGGTCAGCGGATCCGGTCGAGGCGCGCGGCGGCTTCGCGCGCCTCGACCTTCAGCCGCTCGATGATCACGGCGGCCGAGGCGTCGTAGGCCAGCGGGTAGGTCTGGCCCGCCCACAGCGAAATCGCTTCCGGGTCGCCGGCCTTCGCCGAGGCCTTGCGGACCGGGCCCGCCAGGTGGTTGAGCTGCGGATACGCGGCCGGTGCCCCCTCGGACAGCGCGTCCATGAACTTGTTGACCAGGCCGCGTGCCGGGCGGCCGCTGAAGGCGCGGGTGAAGGCTGTCTCGCGTTCGGCGAGGGCGAGGGCTTTACGGTGCGCCTCGGACGTGCCGGCCTCGTCCGCGCGCAGGAAAACGGTGCCCAGCTGAGCGGCCGCGGCCCCGGCGGCGAGCACGGCCGCGACGTCGGCACCGTGCACGAGCCCGCCCGCGGCGATCAGCGGCAGGTCGACCCGGGCGGCGACGAGCCTCAGCAGCGCGAGGACGCCGTATTCGGCGCCGCCGCCGGGCCGGCGCGGGTCGTCGGTGAACAGGCCGCGGTGCCCGCCGGCTTCGAAGCCCTGCAGGACGAGCGCGTCGGCGCCGAGGGCGGCGGCCCGGTCGGCGGACTCGGGCGTGGTCACGGTGACGACGACCTTGCTCCCGGCCTCCTTCAGGCGCACGACCTCCGACGGCGAGGGCGGGCCGAAGGTGAACGACACGACGGGGACGCGCTTCTCGAGCACGACGTCGAGCTTCGCGGGGTAGGCGTCGTCGTCCCACTTCGGTTCGCCGAGCTCGACGTCGTACTCGCGGGCGAACTCTTCGAGCCGCTCGCGGTGCGCGCCGATGTCGGCGCCGGTGTCGGGTTGCGGGACGAAGAGGTTGACGCCGAACGGATGCCCGGTGAGCTCGGCGGTCCGGTCGATCTGCGCGGCCAGCGCCGCGGGCGTGAGCATCCCGGCGGAGAGGAAGCCGAACCCGCCGGCCTCGGACACCGCGGCGACCAGCTCCGGGGTGGTGGGACCGCCCGCCATCGGCGCGGCGACGACCGGGAACGTCAGCTCGTCGAACATGCCACCGAGCGTAGTACTCAGGCGGGCAGCAGCATCGTGTAGAGCTTCCTGATCAGCCCGTTCTCGACGAGCGCGACGTCGATCCCCCGCACGACCGGCGGCTCGCCCGCCGGGCCGAGCCGCCACGCGAGGTGGCCGAGGTCGTGGTTGACCAGCACCGGGCCGTCGGCCGCGAACACGAAGCCTGGGGACTGCTCCAGCAGGCCCTTCGCCTTGGCGTTCAGCTGCTCGTGGCCGGTCGTGACCCCGTCCGGGTCGGCGAACTCGACGTCGGCCGCGTAGGTCTCGGCGATCGCCTTCGCCCGCCGTTCGTCGTCGCGCTCGTTGAACACCTTGAGCAGGTTGGCTTCCATCAGCTCGGCCACCGTCACCATTCGCGTCCTCCTCGGGTCCGCGCCCATATTACGTGACATGTCACGTAACTGTCAGGGATGGTCGTTCGGCCGGGGCAGGCTGCCGCGCTCGACGAGCGAGTCGTAGACGTGGTCCAGCAGTGTCGTCAGCTGCGCCTTCTCTTCCGGGCCGAGGGCGTCCAGGAACGCTTCCCGCACGAAGCCCACGTGGTCCGGCGCCGCCTGCCGCAGCGTCTCCCAGCCCGTTTCCGACAGCACGACCTCGGTCACGCGGCGGTCGCCGGCCGCGGTTCCCGTTTCGACCAGCTCGCGCCCCCGCATCCGCTTCAGGTGGTGCGACAGCCTGCTGCGCTCCCAGCCGATGCGGATGGCGAGGTCGGTGACCCGCATCCGACCGCCGGGCTCGCTCGTCAGGGCGACCAGCACGTGGTAGTCGGCGAGCGAGATCCCGCTGTCGGCGCGCAGCTGCCGGTTCAGCTCGTACTCCAGCCGGAGGTGCACCTTCATGTAGGCGTACCAGGCGGCCGTCTCGGCGCTCGAAAGCAGCGCGAACGGCGACCCCGGCACGAAGTCCGCTGCCATGCGGCGAGCTTAACCACCCAAACTGGTCTAGACCATCAGCGTGGGAAGTGCGACGATCCGGACAGGTGCGACGGCGAGGTCGCGCCCCTTCTGCCTGGAGGTCCCCCGGTGAAGCATCCGTTGGCGCGGCGGCTCGGCCGCGCACTCGCCGTCCTGGCCCTGGTCGGCGCCGGTACGACAGCCGCACACCTCACACCGGCCGCGGCGGCGACGCCGGCGCTGCAGTCGATCGTGCCGGTGCCGGTCTCGGTGACCCCGGCGGCCGGCGTCACGTTCCCGCTGGTCTCGACCACCAAGATCGTCACCGAGGCCGGTTCGGCCCCGGCCAGGCAGGTCGGCGACTACCTCGCCGGGGTGCTGCGGCCCTCGACCGGCTTCGCGCTGCCGGTGTCCGACGCACCGGCGTCCGTGCCGGCCGACAGCATCGCGCTCCTGCTCGGTGGCGCGCCCGCATCCGTCGGCGCGCAGGGCTACCAGCTCGTGTCGACGGCGTCTTCGGTCACCGTGCGGGCCACCACCGCCGACGGGCTCTTCGCCGGCGTCCAGACCTTGCGGCAGCTGTTGCCGGGCCGGGTCGAAAGCGCCTCCGCGCAGCCCGGGCCGTGGAGCGTCCCGGGCGCGACGATCCTCGACTACCCGAGGTTCGGCTACCGCGGCGCGATGCTCGACGTCGCCCGCCACTTCCACCCGGTTCCGACGGTCAAGCGGTACCTCGACCAGCTGGCCCAGTACAAGATCAACCACCTCCACCTGCACCTGGCCGACGACCAGGGCTGGCGCATCCAGATCGACAGCTGGCCCCGCCTGACGACCTACGGCGGCAGCACCCAGGTCGGCGGCGGCGCGGGCGGCTACTACACGAAGGCGCAGTACACGGACATCGTGAACTACGCGGCCGCACGCCACATCACGATCATCCCGGAGATCGACATGCCGGGACACGTGAACGCGGCCCTGGCGTCGTACGCGGAGCTGAACTGCAACGGCGTGGCCCCGGCCCTGCGCACGGACACGGCGGTCGGCTACAGCTCGTTGTGCATCTCCAAGGACGTCACGTACACGTTCGTCGCGGACGTGCTGCGCGAGCTGGCGGCCCTGACCCCGGGACCGTACCTCCACATCGGCGGCGACGAAGCCTCGGCGACCTCGCAGGCGGACTACCTGACGTTCATGAACAAGGTCCTCCCCCTGGTGGCGGCGACGGGCAAGTCGGTGGTCGGCTGGCACGACATCGCGAAGGCCACGCTGCCCGCTTCGGCGACACCGCAGTTCTGGGGCACGACGACGTCCGACTCGGGCGTCTCGGCGGCGGTTTCCCGCGGCAGCAAGGTGATCCTGTCGCCGGCGAACAAGGCGTACCTGGACATGAAGTACAACAGCTCGTCGCCCATCGGCCTGTCGTGGGCGGGCTACATCGAGGTCCAGGACGCGTACGGCTGGAACCCGGGAGCGTACCTGTCGGGCGTGGGCGAGCCGGCGGTCCGCGGCGTGGAGTCTCCACTGTGGACGGAAACGGTGGCGACGCCGTCGAACATCGACTACCTGGCCTTCCCCCGCTTGGCGGCGCACGCGGAGCTGGGCTGGTCCCCGTGGTCCACGCACGACTGGACGGCCTTCCGGACCCGGCTGGGAGCGCAGGCACCGCGCTGGGTGGCGCAGGGGATCGCCTTCTACCGGTCTTCGCAGATCACCTGGGACACGGGCGGCACGACGAACCCGGGCACGTGCACAGACCCGGCATGGAGCGCGACGCAGGTGTACACGGGCGGCAACGTGGTGTCCCACGGCGGCCACAAGTGGACGGCGAAGTGGTGGACGCAGGGCGAGGAGCCGGGAACCACGGGCGAGTGGGGCGTCTGGACCGACAACGGCACCTGCTGAGCTGGTCGGCCTGGCCCCGCGCCTTCAGTCGAAGGCGCGGGGCTCGGCCAACCCCAGCCCGTCGAGCAGCCCGGCGAGAAGGGTGTCGTTTTCGTGCGCTTCCGCCGCCGCCAGCTCCCGGAGTTCGGATCGCAACCGGGTGAACCAGTCCACGGGAAACCGGTCCGCGATCAGCACGAGCAGGTTCAGGACCTGGACGCGGTACCGGTGCCGCTGGTCGGCGTCACTCGGGGCGAACCCGTGCGCCGCGAACTCCCACGCCACGGTGAACGCCCAGGTCACGGTTTCCGCGTCGCCGGGGCTCGTCGCCGCCAGCCAGAGGGCGATCAGCGCGTGCGCTCCGGACACCGGCCGCGGCAGGACACCTCCGTGGTGGAAGGTGAAGACGGCCGCGCTGAGGCCCGGGTGGAACGGGTCGAGCGCGTGCACGACGACGTCGTCGTCGGCCTCGCACTGGAACCGCCCTTGGTTGCGGAGGTAGCCGAAGGTTCCCTCGTACCACCCCAGTCGTTGGTACGGCTCGACGGGCCGCGTCGGGTGCCCTGGCCAGTAGCGGCCGTAGGTCCAGTAGGTGTCCGGCTCCCACCCTGGGCTCGCGGCCTCGCTCGGGACGACGAACGCGGTGCGGCGCTCGCCCTGCCAAGCACGCTCCACGGTGAACCGGTGGATGAGCGCCTTCCAGCCCTCGCCAGGGAGCTGTGACCGCCACAGCAGGGTCAGCCGCCGCCACGCGTCCACCGGCTCGGCGGCGTCCGGGAACAACTCGTCGACGCTGAGCCGTCCGCTCACGAGGACGAGCAGGATCGTCAGGTTGACCGAGTACGCCGCATGCCGTTCCGGCTGGGTCGCCGGCCGCGGCCGGTAGCCGGCGAAGGCGTCCGTGTGCCGCGCCTGGAGTGCCTGCCGCGCCAGCGAAAGCAACAGTTCGCGCAGCACCGCGCGATCGGTTTCGGCGACGGTGGCCAGCCGCTCGCCGATGAAGGAGACGGTGGTCTCGCGCATGACCAGCGGGGCGAAGGAAAGCAGCGCGTGGAGGAAGGAGTCGTCGAGCACTCCGGGACGGCCCCGGTGGCCCATCGCCCGGGCGGCGGCGGTCAGGTCACGCAGCTCTTCCGTGACGAGGCGGCCGACCAGGTACTCGCCGAAGGTCGCGTGGAGGAACTCGTAGGTGCGCAGCCGCCGGTCGTCCTGGACGGCCTGGGTCTCGTGGATGAAGTAGAAGCGGCCGAACATCAGCTGGGCCGCGGTCAGCGTGGCCCGCAGTTCCGCGGTCGGTCGCTGCGGCGCGGTGAGCAGGGCCGCCAGGTCGGCGTCCAGCTCCGCTTCGGTGACCCATTGGCGGGTCCGGTTGAACATCGCGAACGCGGCCACCGACAACCGCAGCAGCTCCTGTTCAGTGGCCTGGTGGAAGCCGGCGGCGGTCAGCCCGCCGCCGGACTTGAGGACCTCCCGCGCGGCGAACCGGCCCAGCAGCTGCTCGTACAGCTCGGCCTGCCCGAGCGCGACGTCGTGGTGCTGCAGCGAGTTGTCGTCGGCGTCGTAGAGCGCCAGCATGAACAGCATCAGGGGCTGGCCGGCGAGGTCGGCGTGCGGCGCGACCACCTCGGCGGTCAACGGGCACAGGCCGTTCGCGGTGAAGTAGGGCTCGTTGGCGCGGTTCCAGACGTCGAGCCACTGCGCGACCTGGCCGGCGTCGAACGGCTCGAGCCGCACGACGATCATCCCGCCGACCGGGCGCGCCCGGTCGGCGACGGCGGTCCGGCTGGTCACGAGCACCACGACCGGCCTGCCGAGTGCGGCTTCCCGCCGCTGGAACTCGGCGACGCGCTCGAGGTAGTCGGACTGGCTCGCCCCCGTGGCCTGGAGCAGCTCGTCGAAACCGTCGAGGAGGACGACTGGCAGCGCGCCCGCGGCCTCGCGGGCCAAGGCGGGCCAGGTGAGGTCCTCGCCGGTCGCGTTCCGCACGGCTTCTTCGAGGTGGCTCTGCAGGTCGGCCTCCACCTGCACCTCGCGCAGCACCACCCGCACCACGAGGTACTCGGCCGTGGCGAGCCGCGCCGCGAGCACCTGGGTGAGGATCGACTTCCCGGCGCCCGGCTGGCCGAGGACGAGCAGCGGCGCCAGGGTCGCGTGCGGCGCCGTCAGATGGCCGGCCAGGAACGCCGGGAGGTCGGCGCGGACCTTCCGGTCCGACCACCAGCGCTCCGACGCGATCTGGTCGGAGACACCGGCCTCGGCCACGCGGAACCTGGGCGTGACGTAGGCCTCGCCCAGTGCCGGGATGTGCAGGCCGTCGGGGACGTCCCGGATCGAGATCATCGGCCTGTCGAGGGCATCGCGGTGGGCGAGCCGCAGCGGATGCGCGACCGGCGGCGTTGGCGCGAGTGCGGCGAGGGCGCGTTCCAGCCCGGCCAGACCGGCGCCGAGGTCGTTGACCGCGGCCCGGGTGGCCTGGTGGTCGAGCAGACCGGCCCAGAAGGCGAACTCGGGGAATTCCGTGGCCAGCCGCCGGAAGTGCGCCTCGTAGCGGGTCACCGCCCGGGAGCGCAGCTCGGCCAGCCTCAGCTCCAGCCGGGCCCGCTCGGTCTCGTCCAGGCGATCCCAGCCGGCCAGCCCGGCGAGGAAGTCCCGGGTCCGCGTCGCCAGCTGCCCGTAGTAGTGGCCCAGGCTCTCGAGCACGGCCTCGTGCGGCCGGTGCGGCGCGGGGATCGGGATGTCGTCCGCCACGACCGCGGCGAGCAGGCGATCCAGCCGCCGCGCCACGGGCGGGCTGTCGAGCGCCACGCGGAGCTGATCGGCTCGGTCGAGCCGGAGGTCGCGCGGCAGTTCGATCTCCGACAGCACCTCGAAGAAGGCCGCCAGCACCGCGACGGCGTGGGCGGCGGTCAGCCGGTGACTGCGCTCGGCCCGGCCCAGGCCGCTGAGGCGGTCCCGCAGGCCGGAGGCCAGGTCGCCGGTCAGGCGGGCGAACTCGGCCTTCGGATCGAACAGGCCGAGCGCGAAGTCGACGCCCGCGGCCGCCGCGACCAGGAGCGCACCCCCGGCGAGCTTGTCGAGCGCGGCGACCGTCCGGTTGTCGGCGCCGCCCAGCAGCCGGACGGCGTCGCGAAAGCACAGGCCACGGGCCATCGTCCCCCCTCGTGTCGAACCAGGAGATCGCCGGCGGGCACCGCTCCGCAACGCGCCGGCTCGACGGTCACCCGAACGCACCACCCGCGTTCGCCGGTGGCCACCCGCGGGCCGCGGCGGGTTAGGTTGGGGCATGAGCGCTGATCTGGAACAGGTTCGCACGCTGTCGTTGCAGGAGCACGGCCTCGCCACCGTCGCCACGACGCGGGCCGACGGCACCGTGCACGCCTCCGTCGTCAACGTCGGTGTCATCGACGATCCGGTGACCGGTGCCCCGGGTGTCGCGTACGTCGCCGTCGGGAAGGCGCACAAGCTTCTGCTGCTGCGACGGGCCGGGCACGCCACGGTGACCTTCCGGCGCGGCTGGAACTGGCTCTCCGTCACCGGCGCCACCCACCTCATCGGGCCGGACGACCCCGACCCCGCCTTCGACCCGGCGGGCCTGCCGCAGCTGCTGCGTGACGTGTTCATCGCCGCCACCGGGACCCACGACGACTGGGCCGAGTACGACCGCGTGATGGCCGAGGAGCGGCGGGTCGCGGTGTTCATCCGGGCAGACCGGATAATCGGCAATCCCTGACCCGTCCGGCCCCAGGAGTCGTCCCGTTGTCCGAGTCCCCGCCTCGCGTGACCACGCCGGTCAAGATCCTCGTCGGCCTCCTCGTCGTCGCCGACGCCGGGTTCGGCGCGGCGCTGGCCACCGGGCTGGTGCGCGGCCTCTCGCCGTGGCTGATCGGCGGCGCCTACGCGGCGACCGTGCTCGTCGCTGTCGTGGCCTTCCGGGTGTCGCGCGCCCGCGACCTCAAACGCGGGTTCGAGGCCCTGCACGACCTCACCGTCAGCGACGAAGGCCTGCGCCTGCCCGCGGGCACGCTGAGCACGCGTCTGGTCCCTTGGCCGGAGATCGCCGAGGTGACCGTCCGCAGGTCAGCCCGCTTCGGCGACGGCTACCTGCGCGACGCCCTCTGGGTCGACCTGGTCACCGGCGGAGGCGTCGAGAGCTCGGTGCAGCGCTACGCGCCTCGCGGCAAACTCCAACCGGCGCCACCGGAGCGAAGACAGTTCGAGCAGACGGCGATCCTCGCCCCGGCCCTGTTCGACGCGGTGCTCGAGCGGCTCCGGAAGGAACTGCGCCACCGGCAGCTGCACGCCCAGCTCCGCGACACTCGCTTCCGGCAGGGCTGACCGGGGCACTCCCGCGAACGGCTCCCCGCTGTTCCAAGCAGGCTCGGAAGGCAACCACCCCGGCACCGGCCGGCCTCAGCCGAGCCGGCCCAGCAGCTCCCGCGGCACGATCCGCACCGGGAACGGCCGCTCGAGCTCGACCGCCTCGTCGCCCGCCGCCTTGGCCACCTGCTGGTAGTGGCCGTCCGTGTCCAGCTCGAACACCGTCAGCGCCGGCTGCTCCGGGTCGATCACCCAGTAGCTGTGGGTCCCGAGTCGTTCGTAGACCGCCTTCTTGGTGTTGAGATCGTGGATCGCCGTGCTCGGCGACAGCACCTCGACCGCCAGCACCGGTGCTGCCGGGAGGTCCTTGTCCGTGAAGTCCTCATCCAAGCCGACCAGGACGTCCGGCTGAAGCTCGATCTTGTCACCCGAGTGCACCGCGAACGGCGCGACGAGCACGTCGTACTCAGCCGGGCATGCGTCCTCGAGAACCCTCGCGAGCTTTATCACGACCTTCTGGTGTCTTCGACCGGGCGCGGGGCTCACGAGGAGCACCCCGTCGATGAGTTCGTGACGTCGGCCATCGTCCGGCATCCCCTCGAGGCCCTGCACCGTCAGGGGGCCCGAATCGGCGGGATGCTCGATGTCAGCCATGACCGTCATGGTGCTCTCCTTTCGCTCTTCGCACCAGAGCAAACCAGAGACCACCGACAGAAACCGCATCGAACGCGAGTTCGGCACCCATATTCACGCGGAGGCGTGAATATGGGTGCCACTGTCACATCAACGGAACAGTTACTTCTTCTTGCCGGTGTCCTCAGTGGACAGTGCAGCGACGAAGGCTTCCTGCGGGACTTCGACCCGGCCGACGGTCTTCATCCGCTTCTTGCCTTCCTTCTGCTTCTCCAGCAGCTTCCGCTTCCGCGAGATGTCACCGCCGTAGCACTTGGCCAGCACGTCCTTGCGGATCGCGCGAATCGTCTCGCGCGCGATGATCCGGGAGCCGACCGCGGCCTGGATCGGGACCTCGAACTGCTGGCGCGGGATCAGCTCGCGCAGCCGTGTCGCCATCCGGTTGCCGTAACCGTAGGCCGCGTCCTTGTGCACGATCGCCGAGAACGCGTCCACGGTTTCGCCCTGCAGCAGGATGTCCACCTTGACCAGATCGGAAATCTGCTCGCCGGCCTCTTCGTAATCGAGAGACGCGTAGCCGCGCGTACGCGACTTCAGCGTGTCGAAGAAGTCGAAGATGATTTCCGCCAGCGGAATGTTGTAGCGCAGTTCGACGCGGTCCTCGGACAGGTAGTCCATGCCGAGCAGGGAGCCCCGCTTCGTCTGGCACAGCTCCATGATCGTGCCGACGAACTCCGACGGCGCGAGGATGCTCACCTTCGACACCGGCTCGTGCACTTCGGCGATCTTCAGCCCGGTCGGCCAGTCGGACGGGTTCGTCACGACTACCTCGCTGCGGTCTTCCAGCACCACGCGGTAGATGACGTTCGGCGCCGTGGAGATCAGGTCGAGGCCGAATTCGCGCTCGAGCCGGTCGCGGGTGATCTCCAGGTGCAGCAGGCCGAGGAAGCCGCAGCGGAAGCCGAACCCCAGCGCCACCGACGTCTCCGGCTCGTAGGCCAGCGCCGCGTCGTTCAGCTGGAGCTTGTCGAGGGCCTCGCGCAGCTCCGGGTAGTCGGAGCCGTCCACCGGATACAGTCCCGAGTAGACCATCGGCTTCGGCTCGCGGTAGCCGGCCAGCGGCTCCTTGGCGCCGTGGCGCTCCGACGTCACGGTGTCGCCGACCTTCGACTGGCGGACGTCCTTCACGCCGGTGATCAGGTAGCCGACCTCGCCGACGCCGAGACCCTTGCTCGGCTTCGGCTCGGGCGAAATGATCCCGACCTCGAGGAGCTCGTGCGTGGCGCCGGTCGACATCATCCGGATCCGCTCGCGCGGGGTGATCTTGCCGTCGACCACGCGGATGTAGGTGACGACGCCGCGGTAGGTGTCGTAGACCGAGTCGAAGATCATCGCGCGGGCGGGCGCGTCGGCGTCGCCCTGCGGCGCCGGCACCTGCTTGACGACCTCGTCGAGCAGCTCGCCGACGCCCATGCCGGTCTTGGCCGAGACCCGCAGCACGTCCTCGGGCTCGCAGCCGATGATGTGGGCGAGCTCACCCGCGTACTTGTCGGGGTCGGCCGAGGGCAGGTCGATCTTGTTCAGGACCGGGATGATCTGGAGGTTGTTCTCCAGGGCGAGGTAGAGGTTGGCCAGCGTCTGGGCCTCGATCCCCTGCGCGGCGTCGACCAGCAGGATCGCGCCTTCGCACGCCTCCAGGGCCCGGGAGACCTCGTAGGTGAAGTCCACGTGGCCGGGCGTGTCGATCATGTGCAGGACGTGGTCCTGCCCGTCGACCTTCCAGGGCAGCCGGACGTTCTGCGCCTTGATCGTGATGCCGCGCTCGCGCTCGATGTCCATCCGGTCGAGGTACTGAGCGCGCATGGCCCGCTCTTCCACGACGCCGGTGAGCTGCAGCATGCGGTCGGCCAGGGTCGACTTGCCGTGGTCGATGTGCGCGATGATGCAGAAGTTCCGGATGAGCTCCGGCGGCGTGAAGGTGGTGTCGGCGAACTTGCTGGACGCTGTCACTCGAATGAGTCCTCGGAAAGTCGGGGATGGCCACCTCTATGTTCCCATGGCCCTCCGGGTGCGGGTGGGGGTCATCCCCGATGCGGGGTTCCGCGATCCGTGGTGCCCTCGAAGTATGAGCACTCCGCACCAGCCGGCACCCCCTCCCCAGCCGGAGACCAGCGGGTTCGCCCGCGTCCTCGACCGGACGTTCGGTCACCCCTCCGGCGCGCTCGGCCGCCTCGGCGGCTGGGTCATGGCCCGCGGCAACGCCGCCACCGAACACCGCATCGTCGACCTCGCGAAGATCGAGCCGGACGAGACCGTCCTGGTCGTCGGGCCCGGCCCCGGCGTCGGCCTGGACGCCGCCGCCCGCCTGGCCGGGCGCGCGGTCGGCGTCGACCCCTCCCTCGAGATGCTCACGCTGTGCCAGGAGCGCTGCGGCGACCGCGCCGAGCTGCGCGAAGGGTCGGCGGCGCACACCGGCGAGCCCGACGAGTCCGTCGACGTCGTGCTGAGCGTGAACAACGTCATGCTGTGGGACGACCGCGCGGCCGGGTTCGCCGAGCTGTTCCGGGTGCTGCGCCCGGGCGGGCGGCTGCTGCTGTCCGCGCACGAGAAGTGGCTGCCGGTGAGCAGGCACGTCCTGGCCGACGAAGCCGCCGCCGCGGGGTTCGCCGACCTGCAGACCTGGACCTGGGAGCCGCCGGGGTTCGCCGCGCTCGCCGCGCAGCTGCGCGCCGTCAAGCCCGCCTAGCGGGTGTCCGTGCGGATCGGGTGCCCCTCGGGGACCTCGACCAGCACGATGCGCGTGCCGTCCGGATCGGCGATCCAGGCCTCGTCGAGGCCCCACGGCATCCGCTGGGCGTCCTGAACCGGCTCCAAGCCCTTCGCCTTGAGGTCCGCGAGGGTGCCGGCGAGGTCCCGGACCTGCAGCCAGAGCACCAGATCGGGCGACGAGCCCGCCTCGCCCGCGCCGGAGACCTCCAGGGAGCCGTGGCCGAGGAAGAACACGGTGCCGCCGGGGAACTCCCGCTCCACGGCCAGGCCGAGGGTGTCGCGGTAGAACGCCGTGGACGCGGCGGCGTCCCGCGGGCGGATCAGCAGCCTGCTCTTCAGGATCTCCATCCGACCTGCCTACCGGACGGGCTCAGGCGGCCGCAATCGCCGCGATGCCGGACAGCACGATCACCGAACCGGCGAGCCGCCGCACGGCGTCCCGCTCGCCGAGGACCAGCCACGCGGCGAGGCCGCCGAGCACGATGCTCAGCTCGCGGGCGGGCGCGACCAGGCTGACCGGCGCCATGGTGAGGGCGAAGAGCACGAGGATGTAGGCGATCGGCGACAGGACCGCGACGAGGAGGACTTCGCGGCGCTGCTCGCGCCAGATCCGCGTCAGTTCGGTTCGGCCGGCCAGCGCGCCGGGCACGAGCAGCAGGCTCTGCAGGATCGAGCCGAGGCCGAAGTAGACGACCGGCGGCACGCCGAGGCCGGTCACCGAGTGCGCGTCCCAGAGCGTGTAGCCGGCGATGACGGCCCCGGTGAGCAGGCCGTAGAGGATGCCGGCCCTGACCGCCCGGGGATCGTCCGCCTTGCGGCCGGTGCTGATCACCAGCACGCCCGCCACGACCAGGAACGCACCGAGCAGCCCGAGCGGACCGGGTCGTTCGCCGAGCACCAGGACGGCGGCCAGCACCGAAAGCAGCGGCCCGGTGCCGCGCGCAACGGGGTAGACGACGGAGAGATCGCCGACGCGGTACCCGCGTTGCAGCACGATGCCGTAGGCGATGTGCAGCAGCGAGGTGACGACGGCGGCGAGCAGCCAGCTCCACTGTGGACGCTGGTTTTCGGCGATCAGCAGCACGATCGTGACCGGCAGCAGCACGACGGCACTGGCGGTGTAGTAGAGCCAGACGAACTGGGTGCCGCCGGAGGTGACCCGCTTGGCGGCGAGGTTCCACGCGGCGTGCACGACGGCGGCGACGAGGACGAGGGAGAGTGCGGTGGCGTTCACGGGACCCCTTCGGGTTTTCGCGCGCGAAAACCGGGTCCTCCAGGCTTTTGCCCCGTCAGATGAACGACCGGCCGTCCGGGCCCGCCGATGGTGCCGCTCGGACCAGACCCACCGGCCCTGGTTGTGGGGTGCTTGTCGTGCTTGTCGTGCTTGTCGTGCGGACTGCTCGGACCGGCGGCGGAACCCTAGGCACTGCCGTCACCCACGGTACTCCCGGCTCCGGGCGCGGGTGGCCGGGCTGTTAGAGTGGTCGCTCGCTGCCCGTGCGGCATTCCGTCATGGAGGAAACCCGGTTCGCCCGGGGCCACTTGAGCGCGGCGGCGATCTCACCGAGTGAAACAGGAGTTGCCCTATGGCCAACATCAAGTCGCAGATCAAGCGCATCACGACGAACGAGAAGGCGCGTCAGCGCAACCAGGCGATCCGGTCCTCGGTGAAGACCGCGATCCGCAAGGTCCGCGAGGCCGCCGAGGCCGGCGACAAGGCCAAGGCCGCCGAGCTGCAGCGCGACGCCGCCCAGAAGCTGGACAAGGCCGTCTCGAAGGGCGTCATCCACGCCAACCAGGCCGCCAACAAGAAGTCGGCGCTGGCCAAGCGCGTCAACGCGCTCTGAGCTGGTTGATTTCTGGGAAGGCCCCGGCTTCGGCCGGGGCCTTCTTCATGTCCTGGGCACGGCTCGGAGCAGCGCGGCCGGCGCGACGCGGCTGTGGCTGAGCGGCAGGCGGCTGGCGGGGCGGCAGCCGGAGCCGCGCGGCTTGCGGCTGGCGGCTGGCGGCTGGCGGCTGGCGGCCGGAGTCGCACGGCTTGCGGCCGGCGCGGCTGGCGGCCTGAGCGGCACGGCTTACGGCCGGCGCGGCCAGGAACAGCCACCGGCGCGCGGCGGGCGCGGCATCCAGCGCGGCGCCAGCCGCGAACAGCCGCCTGCAGCCGGAGCGGCGCGGCCCGCGGCCAGAGCGCGGCGTGACCGGCGGCCAGCGCGGAGCTACTGGCGGCCGTGAGCCCGGTGCTCACCAAGCGGGCCGCGAGGTGCTCGAACTCGTGCGAGCATCCCGTGAGTCGCTCGTGCGTTCGCGGAGCGATTCGGGCGCGCCCCGGCGGCTCGGCGGCGTTGGGCAGCGATCAGCGGTCGCCCTTTGCCGCCGCCACCTCGAGGACCGCTCGCTCCAGCGCGTAGCCCGGGTCCGCCGCCACGCCCTTGACCTCGGCGTTCAGCCGCGCGACCACGCGCATCGCCGTCGCGAGGCCGTCGGGGTTCCAGCCGCGGGACTGCCCCTGGGCCTTGCGGATCTTCCACGGCGGCATGCCCAGCTCGCCCGCCATCTGGTTCGGGTTGCCGCGGCCGGCGCCGGAGACCCGGGCGATCGTGCGGACCGCGTCCGCCAGCGCGTCGGCGACCAGGACGTGCGGGACGCCCAGCTGCATCGCCCAGCGCAGCGACTCCAGCGCCGCCGCGCGGTCGCCGCTGACCGCCTTTTCCGCGACCGCGAAGCCGGTCACGTCGGCGCGGCCGCGGTGGTAGCGGCGGACCGCGTCGGCGTCGACCGCGCCGCCCGTGTCCGCGACCAGCTGCGTCGCCGCCGAAGAGAGTTCGCGCAGGTCGGAGCCCACGGCGTCGAGCAGGGCGGCGACCCCCGCCGGGTCGATCTTGCCGCTCACCCGGCGCACCTCGTGGCGCACGAACTGCTCTCGCTCGGCCGGCTTGGTGAGCTTCGGGCACTCCGTGACCTCGGCGCCGGCCTTCTTCAGCACCGCCGGCAGCGACTTGCCCGCCTTGCTGCGGCCGCCGCCGGTGTGCACGACGATTAGCACGACCCCCTCGGCCGGGTCCTTCAGGTAAGCCGCGACGGCGTCGGCCAGCTCCTGCGAGATGTCCTGCGCCGACTCGAGGACGATCACCCGGCCTTCGCTGAACAGCGACGGGCTGACCAGTTCGGCCAGCTCGGGGGCTGTGAGATCGGACACCCGGACCCGGGTCAGCTCCGCGGTCGCGTCCATCGCGCGGGCGGCGGCGAGCGTCTCGCGGACGGCCCGCTCGATCAGCAGTTCTTCCTCCCCCAGCACCAGCTGCAGCGGGGCCGGGGCGGTGGCTTGCGCGGTCACCCGTGAATCCTCTCACTTGCGCTCTTGTGCGCCCGCTCCGGTGATGTCGAGCGGCCACCATGGCACGGGCCGAGCGCGATGTCGTACGGTGTAGCCGAGGCAGCCCGCACCGGAAGATCCGGAGTGCGCGGCACCGACAACCGAATACCGCTCATCCAGAGGGGCAGAGGGAACGGCCCGACGAAGCCCCGGCAACCGGCGTACAGCCTGTCATCCCGCGATCGCGGGATAGCTGACGACCACGGTGCCAATTCCGGCCCGCTTCGGCGGGGCAGATGAGGAAAGGAACCTCGCGATGACCGCCACCCTCGGCACGACCTCCACCACGAAGACCCCGGATCTCGGTCCGGCCGTCGAGCTGGTGTCGAAGGAAGAGGGCCACCGGCAGCCGCTCGCTCCGGAGTTCGTCTCCGCCGAAGACTTCTCGCCGCTCGAGGTCGCCTACGACTTCGGCCGTGTCCGCCGCGAGGACATCGAGGCGGGTCCCAAGAACATCTGGCGCTACAAGAAGCTCCTTCCGGTTCCGTCCAACGTCGAAGAGATCCCGAACACCGAGCCGGGCGCGACGCGGCTGGTCCGCGCCGACCGCCTCGCCAAGGAGCTCGGCCTCAAGCGCGTGTGGGTCAAGGACGACACCGGCAACCCGACGCACTCGTTCAAGGACCGCGTCGTCGCCGTCGCGCTGGCGGCGGCCCGCGAGTTCGGGTTCGAGGTGCTCGCGTGTCCGTCGACCGGCAACCTGGCCAACGCGACGGCCGCCGCGGCCGCCCGCGCCGGCTGGCGGTCGGTCGTGCTGATCCCCAAGACCCTCGAGCGCGCCAAGATCCTCACCACCGCGGTGTACGACGGCGACCTCCTCGCCATCGACGGCAACTACGACGACGTCAACCGCCTTGCCACCGAGCTCGCCGGCGAACACCCGAAGTGGGCGTTCGTCAACGTGAACGTCCGGCCGTACTACTCGGAGGGCTCGAAGACGCTGGCCTTCGAGGTCGCCGAGCAGCTCGGCTGGCGCATCCCGCCGCAGATCGTCGTCCCGATCGCCTCCGGTTCGCAGCTGACCAAGGTGGACAAGGGTTTCCGCGAGCTGGGTCAGCTCGGTCTCGTGGAAGCCAGCCCGTACAAGGTGTTCGGCGCGCAGGCCACCGGCTGCTCGCCGGTGTCGGCGGCGTTCCGCGAGGGCCACGACGTGGTCCAGCCGGTGAAGCCGGACACGATCGCCCGCTCGCTGGCCATCGGCAACCCGGCCGACGGCCCGTACGTGCTCGACATCGTCAACCGCACCGGCGGCGCGATCGAGGACGTCTCCGACGAAGAGGTCGTCGAGGGCATCCGCCTGCTGGCCCGCACCGAAGGCATCTTCACCGAGACGGCCGGCGGGGTGACCGTCGCCACGGCGAAGAAGCTGGTCGAGACGGGCAAGCTGGACCCGGACGCCGAGACGGTTCTGCTGATCACCGGCGACGGCCTCAAGACCCTCGACGCGATCGAGAACCACGTCGGCCCCAAGGCGACGCTGCCGCCCTCGGCCGCGGCCGTGAACGAGGCTCTGGGTTACTGAGCTCCCGTCCGGGGCGGGCACTTCGGCCCGCCCCGGACGCTCAGCGGTCGCCCACGATTCGGTGGTGGTCGCGGACCAGCCACGCAGATCGCGCCCACCGCGGCACCTCCGGCGAGACAGCCCGCGGAGTTGCCGACCGCGTTGCCTACGACGGTCTTCGCCGTTCCCAGGCTTGGCCGGCCGTCACCGGCGAGGTGGGCCGCGGGGCTCGCCTCGGCGGGATATTGCCGTTCCGGTGACCACCGCCGTGTCGCCATCCAGGTCAGTGCGGGTGACTCGTGCGCCGAGAGCCGCTAGTGTGTCCATTGTGGACTTACTGGGGTGTCCGTACGTGTTTCCCGCGCCCACGCTGACCAATGCCACCCGTGGGGCCACTGCCGCGAGGAACGCCGGCAGCGAATACCTGCTTCCGTGGTGCGGGACTTTCAACACCTCCGCCTTCAGATCTCCGATGTCGGCCAGCAGGTCCGCCTGGGCCGCCAGTTCCACGTCGCCGGTCAGCAGGACCCGGCCTGCCGTGGTCTCCGCGCGCAGCACCACCGAGCTGTTGTTGATCGTCGTGCCGTCCTGTGGCCCGTCCTGCCTCGCCGGTACGTAGCGGGGGCCCAGTACGTCGATGGCCAGGCCCGGCCAGGCCAGCCGTTCGCCCGGGTTCAGCTCCACCAGCGGCACCGCCCGCCGCGCGGCCTCGGCGGCGACCTGCCGCCACGCCCAGCCCGGTGACCGCCCGGGGCCGACGGCGATCGCGCCGACCGCGCGGCCGTCGAAGACCGAGGCGAGCCCGCCGATGTGGTCGGCGTGCAGGTGGCTCAGCACCAGCAGCGGGATCCGGTCGACCGCCAGCCGATGCAGGCATTCGTCGACCGGGCCCGGCTCGGGTCCGGCGTCCACGACGACCGCCCGCCCCGGCTCGGCCGTCGCCAGCACGACGGCGTCGCCCTGGCCGACGTCGCACTCGACCATCGCCCAGTTCCGCGGCGGCCAGGCGGGCGCCAGCACCCGGACCGGGACGAACACCAGCAGCGCGCCGGCCACGAGCACCGCCATCAGCACCCGCACTCGCCGGTGCCGGACCGCGAGCATCAGCACGATGAGGACGGCGGCGGCCAGGAGACCACCCGTCCAGCCACCGGGCCAGGCGATGACGGCGCCCGGGGCCCGCGCGCCGTGCCGGGCGACGGTGATCAGCCACCGGGCCTCCGGATCGGCCAGGTGCACCAGGACCTTCCCGGCGCCCGGCCACCACGGGCCGGTGAGGGTCGCCAGCACGCCGAGCACCGTCGCCGGGGCCACCACGGGCGCGGCGAGGACGTTTGTCAGCACCGAAACCAGGCTCACCGAACCCGCCATGCCCGCGAGCACCGGCGCCGTCACCAGGAAAGCCGCCAGCGGGATCGTCAGCCCTTCCGCGAATCCGGGCGGGATCCCGCGGCGGACCAGGGCATCGGCCCAGCGGGGTGCCAGCAGGACCAGCCCGCCGGTGGCGCAGACCGACAGCGCGAAGCCGAAGTCCGTGGCCATCGCCGGATCCGCCACCACCAGCACGCAGACCGCGAACGCCAGCGCCGGCAACGCCGAACCACGGCGTCCCAGCGCCAGGGCCAGGAGCGCCACGGCCGCCATGACGCCCGCGCGCAACACGCTCGGCTCCGGACCGACGAGGACGAGGAAGCCGGCCAGGCACGTCCCGGCCGCCGCGGCCGACAGCCGGGGCCCGAGCCGGAGCAGGCGCAACAGGAGCAGTACCGCCCCGCAGACGACCGCCAGGTTGCCGCCGCTGACCGCGGTGAGGTGCGCGAGGCCCGCCGAGACGAACTCCTGCTCGACGCGTGGGGACAACGCGCTCGTATCGCCCAGTACCAGCCCTGGCAGCAGGCCCGCGGGTTCGTCCGGCAGAACCTGGCACAGGTCGTGGAGGCCGGCGCGCAGCCCGGCCGCCGCCCGCTGCCACCACGGCGCCGGGCCGGGCTCCCCTGGCGGGCCGCGCACCGACAGCACGGCCGCGGTCAGGTCCGAGCCGCGTGGCGGCATCAGCAGGCCCGTCGCGGTCACCTCTTGGCCTGGCAGCAGGGACGTCCACTGTTCGACCGGGGCCAGCAGCAGGACGCGACCGGACGAGGAGACCGGTCTTCCGTCGACCGAGGCCGTGCGGACGTCGGCTGTGAGGACGACCGATCGGGCGCCGGCTTGCCGATCGGCATACCCCGCGCTGCGCACGGGCTTAGGGCGTTCGGCGACGATGACCTGCAGTGCTGCCGGCAGCCCTTCGGCCGCGGAGGCGCGTAGCTCGTCACGTTGGGCGTCGCGGATTCGCCAGGTGATCGGGCCGGCGGCCAGGAGGCCGAGGATCAGCAGGGCTGCCGCTGTGTCGCGCGCCCTGGGGTGGTCTCGGGCGCGCCACAGCACGAGACCGGCCGCGACTGTGGCGGCGAGGCCGGTGGCGAGGGCCGTCCACCAGCCGAGGAGGAGGCCGGTCAAGGCCGCCAACCAGCACGCCGCGGCGGCCGGGACGAGCCGCATGTCCTGCCGGGTGTCGGGGGCGGGGCTGGTGCTCATCCAGCCGTCACCTCCGGAAGGCGAACGAGCTCGACCACGGCACCGAGCGCCGCCGGCCGGCTCGCGCAACCGCGGAAGGCAGTTGGCGACCGCCGCCTTCTCCTGCAAACAATCGAGCACGTCCTCACGAGGTGCCAAAGAACGGCCCAATTGGCGCACCGAATACACGGCGGCAACACCCGATTCGACGACGCCCCCACGCCCTCCAGAAGCCGCGTGCCCTGCCGGGCGCCGGGGGCCGGGTTGGTGCTCATCGGGCCATCACCCCGGAAAACGATCGACTACGCCCACGGCACAGAGCGCCGTTGGCCGGCTCGCGCAACCGCGAAAAGCGTTCAACGACCGCCGCCTTCTCCGGCGAACGATCCGGCGTGTCCTCGCGCGCTGCCAGAAAACGGCCCCAGCCGACGCCGCGAACACACGGCTGCAACACCCGATTCGACGACGCTCCCACGCCCTCCAGAAGCGGCATGCCTTGCCGGGCGCCCGAGGCGGGATTGGTGCGCATAGGGCCATCACCGCCGGAGAGTGAACGAGCTCGACCACGGCACCGAGCGCCGTCGGCCGGCCTGCGCAGCCGCGGAAGGCAGTTGGCAGCCTTCTCCCGCAAGCGATCGAGGCCGACTTTGCGTGCTGCTGACGAACGGCCCGGCCGCCGGAGGGCGAGTGGTGCTGGCCGGCGCCAAGGATGCGCGCCTGCCGCGAGCCGCTCGGCGACCGCCCACCCCGCAAGCCGCATGCCTTGCCCGGCGTCGGGGACGGGGACGGGGACGGGGACGGGGACGGGGACGGGGACGATGCTCATCCGACCGTCACCTGCTCTCGCAGGCGAGCGAACTTGCTTTCCCCGATGCCGTCGACGTCGCGCAGCTGCTCCACCTTCGTGAAGCCGCCGTGGTCCGTGCGCCACTGGACGATGCGCTTGGCCATCACCTCGCCCACTCCCGGCAGTGTGTCCAGCTGGTCCGCCGATGCCGTGTTGAGGTCGACCTTTCCGCCGCCCGCCGGTGCTTCGGGGTCCGGTGCTGGTGCCGGGATGCCGACCGCCAGCTGCTCTCCGTCCGCTACCTTGCGGGCCAGGTTCAGCGCGCCCAGCTCCGCTCCCGGCTCGGGGCCGCCTGCCGCTCGCAGCACGTCTGCCACCCGGGCGCCCTGGGGCACCGTGACCAAGCCCGGCGACCGGACGCGGCCGATCACGCTGATCACGAGACCCGCGGGCGGCGCGCTGCCCGCAGGCCGTTTCTCGCTGGGTTGCGCGCTGGGCAGCGCGGGCGGTGCTTCGGGCGCCGGAGCGCCGCCCACGAGCGCGACCGCGCCGAGGACGATCACCACGACCGCCGCGAAGACAGCGGCCAGCGCCCACCGGCGGCGGCCCGTTCCGGCCGATCCGCCCGGCAGCCAGCGCCGGACCAACCGGCCGCCCGGGCCGACCGTGCTCGCATCGGGCGAGAGCTGGTCGGCCAGCCAGGAGAGCCGGTCGTTGACGGAAGAGCCCGGATCCCGGGCGGACTGCTCGAACACACGATCGACGTTAGGGTGCGCGGGGAGGTGTCCGACAGGGGTGGCGTCGCGTCCTGTGGACAACCGGGGTGTTGTGGATGGATTCCCCGGGCGTCAGCTCCGGGGCAGGACCGTCCGCTGGACGACGACCCCCAGCACCCCGGGCCCCGTGTGCGCCCCGATCACCGCACCCAGCTCGGAGACCACGCAGCCCGCCGAACGCGGCACCGCCTCCTCGAGCCGGTTCGCCAGCTCGACCGCCCGTTCCGGCGAGGCGAGGTGGTGGACGGCGAGTTCGACGTCGTCGTCGGCCGCCGCCTGGGCCGCGAGCTCGACCAGGCGCGCGATCGCCCGGTTCATCGTGCGGACCTTCTCCAGCGGCAGGATCCGGCCGTCGGACATGTGCAGCACCGGCTTCACCGCCAGCGCCGTGCCCAGCAGCGCCGCCGCCGGGCCGATCCGGCCGCCGCGGCGCAGGTGGTCCAGGGTCTCCACCACGAACAGCGTCGACGAGCAGCTTGCCGCGGCCACCGCGGTGGCCTCGACGTCGGCCGCCGAAGCTCCGGCGGAGGCGGCCGATGCGGCGCGCAGCGCGGCGAACCCGAGCCCCATCGCGGTGGTCCGCGAGTCGACGACGCGGACCCGGTCCGGCCCGACCTCCTGCGCGGCGAGCACCGCCGCTTCCCAGGTGCCGGACAGCTCCCGCGACAGGTGGACCGACACGATCGCGTCTGCCCCCTCGGCGAGCGCCGCCTGGTACTCCTTGACGAACTCGGTGGGTGTCGGACGTGAGGTCGTGACGATCTTCCGCTGCTTCATCGCCTCCGCGACCGCCGCCGGTCCGGTCTCGACGCCGTCGAGGGAAACCACGCCGTCGACCAGGACGTGCAGGGGCACCACCCGGACCGAGTGCCGTTCGGCGAAGCCCTCCGGCAGGTGGGCGGTGGAATCCGTGACTACGGCGACCGACACGCCGTCAGCCTACGTGGCCGGGGGCCAGCACCGGCGCCATCAACACGGACATCGCGTCGCCCACCGCCGCGTGCCCCTGCCAGCCCCAGTGCATGCCGTCCGGGTTGCCCTCTCCGCTCAGGACGTGCGCCCCCACGACGGCTTCGAGGTCAAGCAACGGGACCCCGGCGCGCGTGCCCCACGCCGCCATCGCGGCCGCCGCGGCGGGGCGGGCGGTGTGCACGCCGCCGTAGGCCGCCGCGCGGTGCACCGACGGCAGCCAGCCGAAGATCGGCAGCTCGGGGCGCAGGACGCGCAGCGCGCCCACGGCCGTGTCGAGGTACTGCACGGTGAGCTTGGCCGGCAGCACCGTGGGACGGCCGCGGAACGCGACCGAAAGCCGGGGCTGCGCGGCCAGGTAGGCCTTGCGGACCACGCGCCGGACCGGGTCGGGCCGCAGGTAGCGCAGTCCGGTGCGCAGGTAGGTCGGCAACGGCGACGGCAGCGTGTCCATGCTGCCGACCGCCAGGACGACCGCGTCGACGTGGTGCAGGTCGGCCCAGACGCGCGGGTCGCCGGTCAGCGACCACCACGCGTCCCGTGCGTTCCAGCCGATGCCCGCGACCAGGTCGGCGGTACCGCCGAAGGCGGCGGCCGCCACGTTGGGCCACAGCCGCGGCTCGTCCGCGGCGCAGGGTCCCTCGGGACCGTGAAAGCTCAGCGAATCGCCGAACACCAGCAGGCGCGGCCCCATCGGCTAGCCGTGCATCCCCGCGTTGTAGGCGTGGAGCCGCCACTTCCCGTCGCGGCGGCCCAGTTCGACCCAGTGGCAGTTCGAGATCCCGCCGAGCGACGGCCAGCTGACGACCGGCAGGTCCAGCAGCCGCGCGGTCAGCGCGATGATCAGCCCGCCGTGCGCGGCCAGCAGCACGGTGTCGCCCGCCGCGGAATTGGCCCGTTGCAGGTCGGTGACGACGTCACCCGCGCGGTCCGCGACGTCGACCCGGCTCTCGCCGCCCGGCGGGGCCCAGGTCGCGTCGGTGCGCCAGCGGTCGCGTTCACCGGGGTAGGCCTGGTCGACCTCCTCGCCGGTGAGGCCCTGCCACTCGCCGAGGTGCGTCTCGCGGAGCCGCTTGTCGATCCTCAGCGGGACGCCGATGGCGTCGGTGAGCACGGTGGCGGTGTCGGTGGCCCGGCGCAGGTCGGAGGCGATGACGAGGTCCGGGGAGAAGCGGGCCAGCGCGGGCACCGCGAACCGGGCCTGGTTCCAGCCGCGCGGGGTCAGCGCCGAGTCGAGGTGACCCTGCATCCGCCCGGCGGCGTTGTAGTCCGTCTCGCCGTGGCGCCAGAGCACCAGCCGCCGCGGGCTCACGGGAGGTCCGGGTCCTCGTCGGCGGGTGGCTCCTCGAGGCCGGCGACCTCGATGCGCGGGCAGTCCTTCCAGAGCCGCTCGAGGCCGTAGAACGAGCGCTCTTCGACGTGCTGGACGTGCACGACGACGTCCACGTAGTCGAGCAGCACCCAGCGCCCTTCGCGGGCACCTTCGCGGCGGACCGGCTTGTGGCCGCTCTCCCGCAGTTTCTCCTCGACGTTGTCGACGATCGCGCCGACCAGGCGCTCGTTGGACGCGGAGGCGATGACGAAGGCGTCGGTGATGACGAGCTGTTCGGACACGTCCAGCACGACGACGTCGCTGGCCTTCTTGTCCGCCGCCGCGTGGGCGGCCGCTACGGCCAGCTCTCGAGCCTCGGACGTGGCTGCCACGGTGCTCCTTTTCCAGATCGGGTTCGCCCGAGAAGGGTACCCGCAGGGACCGGCGGCGGTTCAGTCGCTCTTCCGGTAAAGGTCCTTTTTGGCGATGTAGCGGACGACGCCGTCGGGAACGAGGTACCAGACCGGCTCCCCGCGGGCGACCCGATCGCGGCAGCCGGTGGACGAAATGGCCATCGCGGTCACCTCGACGAGGCTCACCTTGCCGCTGGGCAGGTGGTGGGAGTTGAGCCGGTACCCGGGCCGGGTGACGCCGATGAAGTGCGCGAAGTCGAACAGCTCTTCGGCCTTGTGCCAGGTCAGGATCTGTTCGAGGGCGTCCGCGCCGGTGATGAAGAAGAGCTCGTCTTCGGGGTACTCGGCGTGCAGGTCGCGCAGCGTGTCGACGGTGTAGGTGGGGCCGCCGCGGTCGATGTCCACCCGGCTGACGGAGAAGACCGGGTTGGACGCGGTCGCGATCACCGTCATCAGGTAGCGGTCCTCGGCCTTGGTCACCTCGCGGGCGGTCTTCTGCCACGGCTGCCCGGTGGGGACGAAGATCACTTCGTCGAGCCCGAACCGCGACTGGACCTCGCTGGCCGCGACGAGGTGGCCGTGGTGCACGGGGTCGAAGGTGCCGCCCATGACCCCGATCCGCCGTGGTGACATGACCGGAGAGCCTATAAGGCCGGGCGCCCCGCGGCCTGGTGCTCTTCGCCACCTCGCCCGACCGGGCAAAACATGTGATTCAGGTCACAATACGGCCCGTATGCGTCGCTAACCCTCCGTTCGCGGCACCGCCGACTCCCGATCTGTCGGTGTCATGGGGTAGACGTGGGGACGTGGACACGACCAGCACCACCTCAGCCCTCCGCGACCGCGCCGAGACGCTCCTCCGGGCATTGGCCGGCGATGCGGCGAAGCTGCGCGAAGACCAATGGACCGCCATCGAGGCCTTGGTCGCGCAGCGGCGCCGCGCGCTGGTCGTGCAGCGCACCGGGTGGGGCAAGTCGGCGGTGTACTTCCTGGCCACGGCGCTCCTGCGCGAGCAGGGCAGCGGGCCGACGGTCATCGTCTCGCCCCTGCTCGCCCTCATGCGCAACCAGATCTCGGCGGCGGCGCGCGCCGGGATCCACGCGGCGACGATGAACTCCGCGAACCCGCAGGAGTGGGACCAGGTCCAGGCGTCGGTCGCGGCCGGCGAGGTGGACGTCCTGCTCGTCAGCCCCGAACGGCTGAACAACCCGGACTTCCGCGACAACGTGCTGCCGAAGCTGACCGCGAGCACCGGCCTGCTGGTGGTCGACGAGGCGCACTGCATCTCGGACTGGGGCCACGACTTCCGGCCGGACTACCGGCGGCTGCGCACGCTGCTGGGCGATCTCCCGGAAGGCGTCCCGGTGCTGGCGACGACGGCGACCGCGAACGACCGCGTGGTCACCGACGTCGCCGAGCAGCTGGGCCTCGGCACCGGGGGCGACACGCTGGTGCTGCGCGGCAGCCTCGACCGGGAAAGCCTGCGGCTGTCGGTGTGCTGGCTGCCGACGTCCCAGGCGCGGCTGGCGTGGCTCGCGGAACACCTGGCCGGGCTGCCCGGGTCCGGGATCATCTACTGCCTGACCGTGGCAGCGGCGCACGACGTCGCTTCACTGCTGAAGGACCGCGGCTACCCGGTGGCGGCCTACACCGGCAAGACCGACCCGGCCGACCGGCAGGCGGCCGAGGACGACCTGCTCGGCAACCGGGTCAAGGCACTGGTCGCGACATCCGCACTGGGCATGGGGTTCGACAAGCCGGACCTCGGGTTCGTCGTCCACCTCGGCGCGCCGTCGTCGCCGATCGCCTACTACCAGCAGGTCGGCCGCGCCGGGCGTGGCGTGGAACGCGCCGAAGTCGTGCTCCTGCCCGGCGAGGAGGACAAGGCGATCTGGGCCTACTTCGGGTCGCTGGCCTTCCCGGACGAGCTACGGGTGACGCAGGTGCTGAACACCCTCTCCTACGCCGACCGTCCACTGTCGACGGCCGCGCTGGAGCCGTCGGTCGAGCTTTCCCGGTCGCGGCTGGAAATGGTGCTCAAGGTGCTGGACGTCGACGGCGCGGTCCGGCGGGTGAAGGGCGGCTGGACGAGCACGGGCGAGGAATGGCAGTACGACCGCGGGCGCTACCGGCGGGTCGCGGAGGCGCGCGACCGCGAGCAGGAGGCGATGCTCGGCTACCTCGCCACCGGCGGCTGCCGGATGGAGTACCTGCGCCGCCAGCTCGACGACCCCGAGGCGGCGCCGTGCGGGCGGTGCGACAACTGCACCGGGCAGCACTGGGACGCGACGGTGGCCGAAGACGTCGCCGAAGCGACCCGCGAACGGCTGCAGCGACCGGGCGTCGAGGTCGCGCCGCGGAAGCAATGGCCCACCGGGATGTCCTCTTTGGACGTACCGGTGTCCGGCCGGATCTCGGCCGACGACCAGGCCGAGCCGGGCCAGGTGCTCGGGCGGCTCACCGACGTCGGCTGGGGCAACCGGCTGCGAGAGCTGGTGGGTCCCCAGGCGAAGGACGCCGAGGTACCGGACTCGGTGTTCAAGGCGTGCGTGCAGGTGCTGGCCGGCTGGCAGTGGGCCCAACGGCCGGTCGCGGTGGTCGCCGTTCCCTCGGAGACGCGGCCGCAGCTCGTGTACAGCCTGGCGACGCGACTGGCCGAGATCGGCAGGCTGGAGTTCCTCGGCGCGCTCGACGCCGAGGGGCCACCGCCGCGTCAGGCGAACAGCGCGCAGCGGCTGGCCGACCTGTGGCGGCGGCTGAGCATGCCGGCCGACCTCGCGGGCGTGCTGCCGTCGGGGCCGGTGCTGCTGGTGGACGACGTCATCGACACCGGCTGGACGATGACGCTCGCCGCGCGGCTGCTGCGGCGGGCCGGGGCACCGGCGGTGTTGCCGTTCGCGCTGGCCAGCACGGCCTGAGGGAGGAGGACAGCGAAAGGAGACAGTCAGGATCTTTCGTACTGCGAAGGAATGTGGCAAAGTCCCGTTCCACCTTCGGGTGACGTGGAGGCCGCCATGACCGAATCCGCCGTCCAGGCGTCGCAGCGCCACCGGCTGCCGGTGCGGAAGCTGTTCGCCGCGAGTGCCGGGAACGCGCTGGAGTGGTTCGACTGGACGATCTACGCGACGTTCAGCATCTACTTCGCCAGTGCGTTCTTCCCCGCCGGGAACGAAACGCTCGCGTTGATCAACACGTTCGCCACCTACGCGCTCGCGTTCTTCTTCCGCCCGCTGGGCGGGGTGCTGCTCGGGCGCTTCGCGGACACGCGCGGGCGGAAGCCGGCCATGATCCTCACCATCCTGCTCATGGCGGGCGGGTCGGTGGCGATCGGGCTGCTGCCGACGTTCGCCCAGGTGGGCTGGTTCGCGCCGGTCCTGCTGCTGCTCGCGCGGGTCGCCCAGGGGCTGTCCCTCGGCGGCGAGGTGTCGAACGCGTCGGCCTACCTGGGCGAGATCGCGCCGCCGGAGCGGCGCGGGCGGTACTCGGCGTTCTTCTACATCTCGACCGGGTCGGCCGTGCTGGTCGCGACGGTGCTCGGCTTTGTGCTGGCCCGCACACTGGACAAGGCCCAGCTCGCGTCGTGGGGCTGGCGGCTGCCATTCCTGCTGGGCGGGGTCTTCGGCCTGGTCGGGCTGTGGCTGCGCCGCAGCCTCGCCGAGACCGAGCTGTTCGAGCAGACGAAGGTCAAGGCGCGGAAGATCGAACGGCCGTTGCTGACCACGCTGACCCACCACCCGAAGGCGGTCGGCCGGCTCGTCGGCTTCACGATGCTGTCGACCCTCTGCTACTACACGTTCTTCAGCGCGCTGACGTCGTTCGCGGTGAAGAACCGGCACGCGGACGCGGACGCCGTCTTCCTCGCACTGTCGGCCGGCACGGCGTTGTTCATCGCGCTGCAGTACCCGATGGGTGCCCTCGCCGACCGGATCGGGCGGAAGCCGCAGCTGCTGGTGTGGTCCGGGGTGACCGCGGTGGTCGTCGTGCCGCTGTCCACTTTGATCGGTCCGAACGCCGGCGGGCTGCTCGTGGTGTTCTGCGTCGGGCTCGGGCTGTACACGGCGATGACGTCGATCGCGCCGGCCATCATGAGCGAGCTGTTCCCCACCGAACTGCGCGGGCTGGGCATCGGGGCCTGGTACAACCTGACCGTCGCGATCTTCGGCGGCACCGCTCCCCTGCTCATCACCCTGTTCGGCACCGTGTCGCAGACGCTCTACTTCTGGTACGTCGCCGTGGGCGCCGCGATCGCGTTCGCGGTGATCCTCACGCTGCCCGAAACCAAGGGCAGCGAGCTGCGGTAAACCCTTCGTCACCGGCCGGTCACGCTCGCTACGCTGCGGGTCCCCGTGACCGAGCCGAAGGAGGACACCGTGCAGCAGACCGCCGACGTCACCGAGGAGCTGGCGCGCCGCGTGGTGACCGCCGCCGGCCGGGCACTGGACGTCGGACTCACGCCGGAGCAGGCGCTCGTGCAGGCGTCGCCGCGTGAGGGCGTCGACTTCCAGGCCAACCTCGCGATGAGCCTGGGCAAACAGCTCGGCCGGCCGCCGCGCGAAGTGGCCGGGCTGATCGCCGGGGCCCTGGAGCTCGACGGGATCGCCGATCCGCCCGAAGTGGCCGGGCCGGGCTTCCTGAACTTCTTGCTGCGCAAGGAATGGCTCGAAGCGACCACCGGCGCGCTGCTCGGCGATCCGCGTCTCGGCGTGCCGGAAACCACCGCACCGCGGCGGATCGCGCTCGACTACAGCAGCCCGAATGTGGCCAAGGAAATGCACGTCGGGCACCTGCGCTCGTCCGTGATCGGCGACGCGCTCGCCCGCCTGCTGCGCTTCGCCGGGCACGAAGTGCTGCCGCACAACCACCTCGGCGACTGGGGCACGCCGTTCGGCATGCTCATCGAGCACCTGCTCGACATCTCCGCGGGGCAACGCGCGATCGCCGATCTCGACGCTTTCTACCGCGAAGCGCGGCGGAAGTTCGACAGCGACGAAGCGTTCGCGACGCGGGCACGCACGCGCGTCGTCAAGCTGCAGAGCGGCGACGAGGACACCCTCGCCGTCTGGCAGGAGCTCGTCGACGAGTCGACCCGGCACTTCAACGAGGTCTACGACCTGCTGGGAATTTCCTTGACCGACAAGGACATCTACGGCGAGAGCTTCTACAACCCGTACCTCGCCGCGGTCGTCGACGATCTCGAAGCCGCCGGCCTCACCGAGGTCAGCGACGGCGCGATCTGCGTGTTCCCCGAAGGGTTCCGCAACCGCGAGGGCGACCGGCTGCCGTTGATCGTCCGCAAGCGGGACGGCGGATACGGGTACGCCGCCACGGATCTGGCGACCGTCCGGTACTGGACGGCCGAGCACGGTGCCACCGACCTGCTCTACGTCGTCGGGGCGTCGCAGTCACAGCACTTCGCGATGCTGTTCGCCACCTGCCGCGCGGCGGGCTGGCTGACCGGGCACGCCGAGCACATCGGCTTCGGCACGGTGCTGGGCGCGGACGGCAAGGCGATGCGGACCCGCGCCGGCGAGACCGTCAAGCTGGCCGACCTGCTCTCCGAAGCCGTGACGCAGGCCGCCGCGGTCGTCGCCGAACGCAGCGAGCTCGACGCGGCGGGCCAGGCCGAAGTGGCCCGGGCGGTGGGCATCGGCGCAGTCAAGTACGCCGACCTGTCCGGTGACCGCGAACGCGACTACGTCTTCGCGTGGGACCGGATGCTGGCCAAAGAAGGCAACACGTCGGTGTACCTCCAGTACGCGCACGCGCGGACGCAGTCGATTCTCCAGAAGGCGGGCGGGGTGCCCGGCGGCGCGGAAATCCTGCTGGAAGCGCCCGCGGAACGGGCGTTGGCCTTGAAGCTGCTCAGGTTGGGCGAAGCGGTGAAGGCCGCGACGGCCGCGTACGCGCCCCACAAGCTGTGCACGTACCTGTACGAGACGGCCGTCGCGTTTTCCCGGTTCTACGACGATTGTCCGGTCCTGAAGGCGACGACGCAGGAGCTGCGCGCGTCACGGCTGAGGTTGACTACGCTGACGTCGAACACGCTTGCGCTCGGGCTTTCCCTGCTCGGCATCGAAGCGCCCGACCAGCTCTAGCGGGAGACCACTGTGGAACTGCCCGGCGACCTGCTCGCTCTCCTTCGCGAGCCCAGCCTCTGCTTCCTGTCGACGCTGATGCCGGACGGCTCGCCGCAGCTCACCCAGACCTGGGTGGACACCGACGGCACGCACATCCTGGTCAACACGGTGCTGGGCCACCAGAAGCAGCGCAACATCGCGCGCGACCCGCGGGTGGCGCTCAACGTCGCCGACCGCGACCGGCCGTCGCGCTACTACGCGATCCGCGGGCAGGTCGTCGACGTGACCGAGGACGGCGCCGTCGAGCACATCGAGGAGCTCGCACAGCGCTACCTCGGCGGCCCGTACCCGTGGTGGGGCGGCCGCGACCAGACGCGGTTGCTGCTCACGATCAAAGCGGACCGGATCGCGTCGTGATCATCATCGCCGGCTGGCTCGCCGTGGCTCCCGAAGATCGCGCCGCCTACCTCGACAGCTGCGCCGAAGCCGTCCGGCTCGCGCGGGAGGCGCCCGGCTGCCTGGAGTACGCGCTGGGCGCCGACCTGCTCGACCCCGGCCGGATCACGGTGTACGAGCGCTGGGAGTCCGACGCGGACCTCGAGCGGTTCCGCGGATCCGGGCCCTCGAGCGAGCAGGCGGCGCGGATCCTCGACGCGTCGGTGGCGCGCTACCGGATCTCGGCGGTCGAAGCGCCGTGATCCGCCAGTAGCGTCACCAGTTCGCCCGCCAGGCCGTGGCCGATCGGCTCCCGTGTCGCGAGGAGCCGGTACCAGAGCGTGCCGAACACGACGTCGACGACCGTGCCGGGAGCGACGCCGGCGGGCAGTTCGCCGCGCTCGCGGGCGCGGTCGACGATCGTGCCCAGCGCTTCGCGGCGGCGGCGCAGGAAGTCCTCGCGGAAGCGGTTGCCGAACTCCGGGTCGAGCTGCGCCTGCGCCATCAGCGCCCGCAGCGTGTCCGCGACCTGGCTCTTCTCCCCCAGCTCGAACGTGCTGTCCAGGAAGTGCCCGAGGTCGGCGCGGAAGGAGCCCGCATCGGGGATCGGGATCTGCAGGTCGGCCTTAGTCGCGAGCGCGTCGAGCAGGACGTCGGCCTTCGACGGCCACCAGCGGTAGATCGTCTGCTTGCCGACGCCCGAGCGCGCGGCGATGCCTTCGATGGTCAGTGCGCCGTAGCCGGCCTCCCCGACGAGGTCGAGCGTGGCGGCGAGGATCGCCAGCCGGCTCTGCTCGCTGCGCTTGCGGCCGGGGCGGGACTGGTCGGTCATGGGATCCGATGGTAGCGTCGAATTCGAAACGAGACGTACCGGTTCGAAATGGGGAACAAGACATGAGCATCGCTCTCGTGGCCGGCGGCACTTCGGGCATCGGCCTGGCGACCGCGCGACGGCTGCAGCAGCAGGGATACGACGTCCACGTCACCGGGCGCGCCAAGGAGCGCCTCGACGACGTCGCGTCGAGCGATCCGGAGCTGACCGGGCACCAGGCCGACGGCGGCGACGCCGTGGCGATGGCCTCGCTGGCCGAGTCGCTCGGGACGGTCGATGTGCTGGTGGTGAGCCTGTCCGGCGCCGAAGGGATGGGGCCGGTCGACACGCTGGACCTCGCGATGCTGCGGCGGGCGTTCGACGCGAAGTTCTGGGCGCACCTGACGACGATCCAGGCGGTGCTGCCGCACCTGGCGGCGGACGGGTCGATCACGCTGCTGAGCGCGATCACGGCCCGGGCGGCGATGGCCGGCACGGCGGGCATCGGAGCACTGAACGCGGCGATCGAGGCGCTGGTCAAGCCGCTCGCGGTCGAGCTGGCGCCGCGGCGGGTGAACGCGGTGTCGCCGGGCGTGGTGGACACGGCGTGGTGGAGCGGCTTCCCGGCGGAGGTGCGGGAAGGGTTCTTCGCGCAGGCGGCGGCATCGCTCCCGGCGCGTCGGGTCGCGACGGCGGACGACGTGGCGGAGGTGGTGACGCTGGCGGCGACGAACCGGAACCTGACCGGCACGGTCCTGGAAGCCGACGGCGGCGCCCGCCTGGTCTCGCTGGGCTGAGCTCGGCCTGACCTCACCCGAACACCGACCGGCGGGGCCTCACCGTGCCTGGAGAGGCATCTCGCGTGCTTGGAGGGGCATCTCGCGTGCTCGGAGAGGCAACTCGCGTGATTGAAGGGGCATCACACGTGATTGAGAGGGCGACACGGTGATGCCTCGGGAATCAGGTGTGATTGAGGGGGCGACACACGTGATTGCAGGGGCGACACGGTGATGCCTCGGGAATCACGTGTGATTGAGGGGGCATCACACGTGATTGGCGAGGCGACACGGCGGTCAGCGGCGGAGGGGGACGAGGTCGTCGGCGTGGACGACCTCTCTTCGCTGCTCCTCCGGGAGCTCGGGGGTTGAGCGGCCGATCAGGTCCGGGAGTTCCGTTGCGTCGAACGCGACCACTCCGCGGGCGACCGGGCGGTCCTTCGCGTCGACCAGGTCGACCACGTCGCCCGCCTGGAATTCGCCGTCCACGCCGGTGATCCCGGCCGCCAGGAGGGACCTGCGGCGGCGGACCACCGCGGTCACCGCGCCGTCGTCGAGGCGGAGCTTGCCCGTGGTGTCCGCCGCGTAACCCAGCCAGAAGCGGCGGGCCGACAGGCGCGTGTCCGCCGGGGCGAACGCCGTTCCCGGGGATGCCGACGTCAACGCCGCCGACGCTTCCGAGGCCGCCGCCAGCAGGACCGGGATGCCCGCTCCCGCCGCCGTGCGAGCCGCCGCGAGCTTCGAGACCATGCCGCCCGTGCCCAGGCCCGAGCTGGACATGCCGACCGAGATGCCGTCCACATCGGACTCCGACAGGACCTCCGTCAGCTTGCGGGTGGCACCACTGCGGGGATCTCCGTCGTACAAACCGTCCACATCGGACAGGAGGACCAGCGCGTCGGCGCCGATCAGGTGGGCCACCAAGGCCGCCAGGCGGTCGTTGTCGCCGAAGCGGATTTCCTCGGTCGCCACCGTGTCGTTCTCGTTCACCACCGGGACCGCGCCCAAAGCCAGCAGCCGCGAGAACGTCCGCTGCGCGTTGCGGTAGTGCGACCGGCGGACGACGTCGTCGGAGGTCAGCAGCACCTGCCCGACCGTCAGCGAGTACCGCCCGAACGACTCGGCGTACGCGTGGGCCAGCGCCAGCTGCCCGACGCTCGCCGCCGCCTGCTGCGTCGCCAGGTCACGCGGGCGCTTGCCCAGCGAGAGCGGGGCCAGGCCCGCCCCGATCGCGCCCGACGACACCAGGACGATCTGCGTTTCCCGGGCGACGCGCTCGGCGATCGCGTCGACCAGCGCGTCCAGCCGGGCCACGTCGAGCCCGCTGCCCGCCGTAGTCAGCGCCGACGAGCCGACCTTGACCACCAACCGGCGCGCGGCCGCGATCGCTTCGCGGGTGCCGCTCACGCGTCGAAGTCCAGCTCGTCGTCGTCCTCGCCGGTGCCGTCGCGGCGGATCCGGCGGGCTTCCTTGCGCTCGGCCGCGCCGACCCGGTCGGTGCGCTCCAGGCGGACGTCGGTGCCGCGCCCGGAGAGGTGGACCGCCACCGAAGGCGTCGACGGCTCCCACTCGAACTGGACGTCGCCGATCGTGACCGGGCTGCCCGGCCGCGCACCGAGCTTCGCCAGCTCGTCCTCGACGCCGAGGCGGTTGAGCCGGTCGGCGAGGTAGCCGACGGCCTCGTCGTTGCCGAAGTCGGTCTGGCGGATCCACCGCTCCGGGCGCGCGCCGCGGATGATGAACGCGCCCTCTTCCTCCGGGTCGACCTCGACGGTGAAGCCGGAGTCGTCGACGGCCAGCGGCCGCAGGACGATCTTCTCCGGCTCCAGCACCGGCTGCGCCTCGCGGTACTTCTCGACGATCGCGGCCAGCGCGAACGTCAGCTCCCGCAGCCCCTTGCGTGAGGCCGTCGAGACCTCGAACACCTGGAGACCGCGGGCTTCGAAGTCCGGGCGCACGAACTCGGCGAGCTCGGCGGCCTCCGGGACGTCGATCTTGTTCAGCACGACCACGCGGGGACGTTCTTCGAGCTTCCCACCGAGACTCGGCGTGTACTTGGCGAGCTCGGCCTCCAGAGCGTCCACATCGGACAGCGGGTCGCGGCCCGGCTCCAGCGTCGCGCAGTCGACGACGTGCACCAGCACCGCGCAGCGCTCGATGTGGCGGAGGAAGTCCAGGCCGAGGCCCTTGCCCTCGGACGCGCCGGGGATGAGGCCGGGCACGTCGGCCATCGTGAACACCGTGTCGCCGCCGGTGATGACGCCAAGGTTCGGCACCAGCGTGGTGAACGGGTAGTCGGCGATCTTCGGCTTGGCCGCGGACAGCACCGAGATCAGCGACGACTTGCCGGCGGACGGGAACCCGAGCAGGCCGACGTCGGCGACCGACCGCAGCTCCAGCGTCAGGCTCCGGGCCTCGCCCGGCTCGCCCAGCAGGGCGAACCCGGGGGCTTTGCGGGCCTTCGACGCGAGCGCGGCGTTGCCGAGCCCGCCGCGGCCGCCCTGGGCGGCGACGAAGGTGGTGCCCGGGCCGATCAGGTCGGCGACCATCTCGCCGTCTTCGGTGAAAACGACGGTGCCGGACGGCACCTTCATCACCAGCGTCTCCCCCGCCGCGCCGGCCCGGTTGCTGCCCTGGCCCATCTTGCCGTTGCCGGCCTTGGCGTGCGGGCGGAAGTGGAAGTCGAGCAGGGTGTGCACGTTCGGGTCGACGACCAGCAGGACGTCGCCGCCGTTGCCGCCGTTGCCGCCGTCGGGGCCGCCGAGGGGCTTGAACTTCTCGCGGTGCACCGAGGCACAGCCGTTGCCCCCGTCACCGGCGGTCAGGTGGATGACCGCGCGGTCCACGAACCGGGACGCCATGACTTTGCCTCACTTCACTCAACGACAAGGTACGAACAAAACAAACGAGGGGTGGCACCGGATATTCCGGCCCCACCCCTCGTCAGAGGTCTAGACAGAAGCCGAAGACTCAGGCTTCCGACGGCACGATGTTGACCGTCTTGCGGCCACGCTTCTCGCCGAACTGGACCGCACCGGCGGCCAGGGCGAACAGCGTGTCGTCGCCGCCACGGCCGACGTTCACGCCGGGGTGGAACTTGGTGCCGCGCTGGCGGATGAGGATCTCACCCGCGTTGACTTCCTGGCCACCGAAGCGCTTGACGCCGAGGCGCTGCGCGTTCGAGTCACGACCGTTGCGGGAGCTGGACGCACCCTTCTTGTGAGCCATAGCTCAGTCCTCTTTCTGAAGAACGAAGATCCGGAAACCCTTACAGGGAGATGGCGGTGACCTCGACGCGGGTCAGCTTCTGCCGGTGACCCTGGCGCTTGTGGTAGCCCGTCTTGTTCTTGAACTTGTGGATCCGGATCTTCGGACCCTTGGTCTGCTCGACGACCTTGCCGGTGACCGAGACCTTCGCCAACGCGTCGGCGTCCGTGGTGACCTCGCCACCGTCGACGTACAGAACGGCGGGGAGGATGTGCTCGGTGCCCGGCTTGCCCTCGAGCTTCTCGACCTCGACCACGTCGCCGACGGCCACCTTGTACTGCTTGCCGCCGGTCTTGACGATCGCGTACGCCGACACGGAAGTCTCCTGCATTACTCGACAATGGGTGGGGGCTCCGCGCGATCGGCCCACCTTGTGGAACGGCGGTCCTGGACTCGCGCAGGCGACCTGCTCTGGTGGCAGGCCGTACTACAGGTTACGTGGGGTGCCCCGGTGCGTTACCACCGGGGTCCCCCTAGTTGTTCACTTGCTCTGGTCGGAGGCGTGCACCGGCGGGCCCGCCGGCCTCGACGCCGCCCGGCGCGGACGGCGCCGGGTGGAGCGCACGGCCGGTTCGGGCACGGTGACCTCGGTGACCGGCTCCTCGGCGGGCTCCGGGGCCGAGGACGTCTCGACCTCGGGCTCCTGGTCCTGGGGCACCGGCACCTCGTCGGCCTCGGTGGTCACCGGGGTGCCGGCGACCTCCTGGGCGGGCTCGGCGGGCGGCTCGGCCGCCACCGGCGTCTCGTCCGCCTCCGTGGTCGCCGGGACGTCCGCGACCTCCCTGGCCGGCTCCGGGACGGGCCCGTTGCCGTTCAGCGCGCCGTGGTCGTGCTCCTTGGCGGCCTTCGAGGCGTTCGCCATCGCCGCCACCGCCGACGCGATCGACTCGCGCTTCTCGGGCGGCGGGACCGCGTGGACCTCGGTCTTGGCGGCTTCGGCCTGCTCCTTGGCGGCCTCCTCGCCCTTGCCGCGGCCCCGCGACCGGCGGGAGCTCTTCTCCCCGCCGCCGCCACCGCTGTTGCCGCCGTTGCCGTTGCCGCCCTGGGACGGCGAGCCGGCCGTCCGCTGCACCTCGGTCGAGACGAGCACGCCCCGGCCCTTGCAGTGCTCGCACGGCGTGGAGAACGCCTCCAGCAGGCCGGTGCCGATCTTCTTGCGGGTCATCTGCACCAAGCCGAGCGAGGTGACCTCGGCGACCTGGTGGCGCGTGCGGTCGCGGCCGAGGCACTCGGTGAGCCGGCGCAGCACCAGCTCGCGGTTGGACTCGAGCACCATGTCGATGAAGTCGATCACGATGATGCCGCCGATGTCCCGCAGCCGGAGCTGGCGGACGATCTCCTCCGCCGACTCCAGGTTGTTGCGGGTCACCGTCTCCTCGAGGTTGCCACCCGATCCGGTGAACTTGCCGGTGTTGACGTCGATCACCGTCATCGCCTCGGTGCGGTCGATGACCAGGTAACCACCCGACGGCAGCCAGACCTTGCGGTCGAGGGCCTTGGTGATCTGCTCGTCGATCCGGTGGTCGGCGAAGGCGCTGCCGGTGCCGGTGTAGCGCTTGAGGCGCTCGGTGAGCTCCGGCGCGACGTGGCTGACGTAGCCGTTGATCGTCTCCCAGGACCGGTCGCCCTGGATCTCCAGCTTGGTGAAGTCCTCGGTGAAGAGGTCACGCACGACCTTGACCAGCAGGTCGGGCTCTTCGTAGAGCATGGTCGGCGCGCCGCCCTTCTTGCCGGAACCGGCGGCGGCCTTCTCCTTGATGACGTCCCACTGCGCCTTCAGGCGGTCGACGTCGCGGCCCAGCTCCTCCTCGCCGATGCCCTCGGAGGCGGTGCGGATGATGACGCCCGCGTCCTCCGGGACGATCCGCTTGAGGATGTCCTTCAGGCGGCGGCGCTCGTTCTCCGGCAGCTTGCGGGAGATGCCGGTGGCGCCGCCCGCGGGCACGTAGACGAGGAAGCGGCCGGGCAGCGAGATCTGCGTGGTCAGCCGGGCGCCCTTGTGCCCGACCGGGTCCTTCGTGACCTGGACCAGCACGGAGTCGCCAGTGGAGAGCGCCTGCTCGATCTTGCGGGCCTTGCCCTCCAGGCCGGCGGCGTCCCAGTCGACCTCGCCGGCGTACAGCACCGCGTTGCGGCCGCGGCCGATGTCGATGAACGCGGCCTCCATGCTCGGCAGCACGTTCTGGACGCGGCCGAGGTAGACGTTGCCGACGATCGAGCCGGAGCCCGACTGCGTCACGAAGTGCTCGACCAGCACGCCGTCCTCGAGGACCGCGATCTGGGTGGAGTCGCCGTGCTCGGCGACGACCATCGTGCGCTCGACCGACTCGCGCCGGGCCAGGAACTCGGCCTCGGACAGGATCGGGGCACGGCGGCGGCCCGCCTCGCGGCCGTCGCGGCGGCGCTGGCGCTTGGCTTCGAGCCGGGTCGACCCGCGGACGCTGCGCACCTCGTCGCGCGCCGGGCGCTCGGGCTGCTCGGCCTTCGCCTGGCGGACGTGCGTGACGGTGTTGGGCGGGTCGTCGGTGGTCTCGGCGTCGTCGCCGTCCGAGCCCTTGCGGCGGCGACGGCGGCGGCGACGGCGGCTGCCGCCTTCGCCCTCGTCGGCGTCGCTCTCGGCCTCCGAAGACGCAGACGACTCGGCGGCGTCCTCGGCCTCTTCGGTGTCCGCTTCGGGCTTTTCGTCGCCGTTGCGGCCCCTGCGGCGCGGCTGCTCCTCGGCCTGGTCTTCCTCGGCCTCGGCGGTCTCGTCGCCGCCCTCGGCGCCCTTGCCCCGGCCACGGCCGCGACGGCCCCGGCGGCGGCGACGGCGGCTGCCGGCGTCCTCGCCGTCTTCGTCGGCACCGGCTTCGGCGTCCGGCGTGGTGTCTTCGGTCTCTTCCTCGGCGACCTCGCGCTCGGGCCGCGACGGCGGCTCCGCGAACGGGTCGGCCGGCTTGCGGGCCGGCTTGGCCGTGGGCTCGGCGGGCTCCGGCGGCAGGAAGACCGGCGACGGCGCGGCGAACACCGGCAGGTGCGCGCGGGTCTTCTGGCGCGGGCGCGGCTTCTCGGCCTCGGCGACCGGCACCTCGGGCACCGCCGGGCGGGTCTCGGCGGGCGGCTCGGCCGGCGTGTTCTCGGTCTCACCGGGCGTCTCACCGGCGGGTTCGGCAGGCGCGAAGGCCTCGGCCACCTTGAGCGCCACGTCCCTGGTCACGCTCGACTGCGCGCTGCGCACGCTTTCGCCCAGCTCGGCGAGCTTCGCGAGGACGTCCCGGCTGTGCGACTCCAACAGCTTGGCCAGCGCGTGCACCCGGATCCGGGGCGGCAGGTCGGCCAGCGGGCCGCCCGTGGGTGTGGCGGGATTCCCGCCGGTGTGCTCGGCGGGTGTTTCCGCGTTCGACATGTGTCTCCTCCGCCCCCGGGCGCGTCTGCCGGTTCGCACCGGCAGGGACGCGGCCGCGCAGGGGCCCCTTTCTGTTCGTTCCGCCGTGGTGGTCACCAGCGGCGGGAATCCTTGCCCGACGACCGGACGTCGCACCGGCTCTCCGGTGACGCGCAACCCGGTCAAAGGTCTGCTCGGCGGCGTGCGTGCGTGAGGCATTCGCGGCCCCCGGCCGCCCGCCACGTCGTCCAGCCGCCCGGTTCACGGGCAGCGACGCGCGTCGCGGGAGTTCACGCACATCACCGGGCCACAACGCCGCAGGCAGCACCTCTCACGTGCGCCCCGCGGCCCAGCGGCCACCCTGAGTATCCCACACCGGGTGACCACTCCGGTGTACTCGGTACCTCCCGCAGGCACCCGGGCGCGCCGTACCGGCCCCGGCTGCCCCACGGCCGGGGGAACTTCGCCACAGCGCTTGTCCGCCGGGCACCGGGTGGCTACGGTGCGGCTCGGGGTGACCGGGATCTCGCGCGCCGGCCCCCGCGGTTCCTGCATCCGGTGGGAGGTCCGGTGTCCCTGCTGGCGCGGCCGCTACGGGCGGCCGTGTGCACCGTCCTGGTGCTTTCGGGATGCGTCACGGCCGGTCCGGCGGCGGCCGGCGAGCCCGGCTGCGTCCACGGCCGGGCCCTGCGCTACGTCGTCACCTTCGACCGCGGCACCACCGAGGCCGCGGCCCAGGCGGAGATCGACGGCGCGTGCGGGGCCACCACGGTGTACTACCCGCAGATCGCCGTCGCGGTCGCCACCTCGGGCGACCCGGAGTTCGGCGGGCGGATCGGGCTCGACCGGGCGTTCAGCGCGCAGGCCGAGCGGCTGGCCGCGCAGCGCGTCGCCGAGGTCAAACCGCAGCCCGCGCGGGCTGCGCTGCCCGCGACGGACCCGGCTCGCGTCCCCACCGAGGACCTGAGCGGGCAGCAGTGGGACATGCGGATGATCGACGCGGGGCGGCCGCGCGGCTCGCGGGACATCGTCGTCGGCGTGCTCGACTCGGGGATCGACCCGGACCACCCGGACCTGAGCGGCGCCGTGGACTCCGACGACTCGGCCGGCTGCCTGACCGGCGCCCCCGACCGGTCGCCGTCGGCGTGGGTGCCGACGACGTCGGTGCACGGCACGCACGTGGCGGGGATCATCGCGGCGGCCGACGACGGGCGCGGGGTGACAGGGGTGGCGCCCGGGGTGCGGGTGGCGTCGGTGAAGGTGATCGACGACCGCGGCTACGCCGACCCGGAGGCCGCGGTGTGCGGCCTGATGTGGGCGGCGGCCCGGCACATGCGGGTGACCAACAGCAGCTTCTTCGTCAACCCGTGGACGCTGTCGTGCATCCGCGGCAACGACCGCGGAGTGGTGCACGAGGTGCTGGCCCGCGCGGTGGAGTTCAGCACGTCGGCCGGGACGCTGAACGTCGCGGCGGCGACCAACGAGGCCGTGGACCTGACGCCGTCGGCGCGGTCCGGGGCACGGGGGGCGGGCAGCGGGTGCGAGGCCCTGCCGGCCGGGCTGCGGGACGTCGTCGCGGTGTCGGCCGTCGGTGCGGGCCGGGTGAAGGCGGGGTACAGCTCGTACGGGCTGGGCGTGATCGACGTCACGGCGCCGGGCGGGGAAACGGGCGAGTGCGTGCTGTCGACGGTGCCGGGCGGGTACGCACCGATGTGCGGGACGTCGATGGCGGCGCCGCACGTCGCCGGTGTGCTGGCGCTGCTGGCGTCGGCGGCCCCGGAGGCCCGGCCGCGGCAGCTGCGCCGGACGCTGGAGGCGCAGGCGATGCCGATGCCGTGCCCGGCGGACTACGACCTGACCGGGGACGGGCTCCAGGACGCGTACTGCACCGGGTACGAGGGGTACAACGGGTTCTACGGGCACGGGATGGTGCACGTCCCGGCGCCTGCGGCGGTGCCGGCGGGGCAGCCCGACCTGGCCCGCTGAGCCTCGGGCCGGGCGGTGCGCCGAGGCGGGTCGCGCGTGGCTGAGGGCGGAACCCACGTGATTGAGCGCGGAACTCGCGCGATCCGGGGCGGGTCTCGCGTGACTGAGGCCGGAACCCGCGTGATGGAGGCCGGAACTCGCGTGATTGAGCGCGGAACTCGCGTGATCCGGGGCGGGTCTCGCGTGATCGGGCGCGGAACTCGCGTGATCAGGCGGGCATCACGCGTGATTGGCGGGGATCACGCGTGATCGGGCGGGGATCTCGTCAGGTCAGGAGGAGCTTGGCGATCCGGCGGGTCGAGGCCCACAGGCCGAGCGCGCCCAGGGCCAGCAGGTAGCCCAGGTTGATCAGCATGCTGCCCGACAGGAGGCCGGTCGCCAGGCCGCGCATGAGCTCGATCGCGTGGTAGAGCGGGAGGCAGCGGACCAGCCACTGCAGCGGCTCCGGGTACACCGACAGCGGGTAGAACGTCGTCGCGAAGAGGAACATCGGGGTCAGGACCAGCTGGATGTAGTCGAACTGGGCCGTCGACTTCAGGAACGTCACCAGGGCCATGCCGATCGCCGAGAAGGCCAGCCCGACCAGCAGCGCCGCCGGGACCATCAGCAGGGCCCACCACGAGGCCAGCAGCCCCATCGCCGCCGCGATCGCGAGGAACGCCACCGCGTAGAGGCCGCCGCGGGTGATCGCCCAGCCGATCTCGCCCAGTGCCACGTCCAGCGGGCCGATCGGGGTCGCCAGCATCGCGTCGTACAGCTTCGCGTAGCGCAGCTTGAAGAACAGGTTGTACGTCGATTCGAACACGGCGCCGTTCATCGCCGACGTCGCCAGCAGGGCCGGCGCCACGAACGCGACGTAGCTCATCGGGTGCCCGTCGGGGCCGGTCACCTCGGTGACCAGCTTGCCGAACCCCAGCTGGAACGCCAGCAGGTAGAGGAACGGCTCCAGCGCGCCGGAGAGGAACAGCAGCCAGCTGTTGCGGGACACCATCACCGAGCGTTCGACGAGCATGCGGGCCCGGCCGGCGTACAGCCCCGGCGGGAGGACGCGCAGCAGCAGCCCGGCGCGGGCTTCGACACTCGTCATTCAGACCACCAGCCTCCGGTAGAAGGCCCGGTGCGCGAGCACCCACCCGGCCGCGAACAACGCCGCCAGCACGGCGAGGTGCCCGAGCATCGCCCAGCCGCCGACGCCGCCGATGCTCACGCCGCGGGCCAGCTGCGTGCCGTGCCACAGCGGCGAGAGCCAGGCCAGCCAGCGGATGGCCGCCGGCAGCTGGGTGATCGGGAAGAACGTGCCGGAGAACAACGTCATCGGCATCACGACGAACCGGAAGATCAGCCCGAAGCGCTGGCCCTCGTCGAAGGTCCGGGCGGCGAGCGCGGCCATCGGCGCGGTGCAGGCGAGCCCGGTGACGGTGCCGGCCAGGATCGCCGCCAGCACCCCCGGCCCGGTCCAGGCGCCGAAGAACAGGGCGACGAACGCGTAGATCGCGCCCGCCAGCGTCAGGCGCAGGGCCGCCCAGATCAGGTGCCCGCCGAACACCTGGCCCGGCGACACCGGCGTGGCCGTGACCGCCAGGTACTCCTTCTGCCACTTGAACCCGGACAGCACCGGGTAGCTCGACTCGCCGAACGCCTGCTGCGCGGCCCCGGCCGCCAGCAGCGCGGGGGCGATGTACTGGAGGTAGGACAGGCCGCCGGTGACCGTGCCGGGCCGCACCTGCGAGCCGAAGCCGAGCCCCATCGCGGCGAGGAACAGCACCGGTTGCAGCCCGGTCGAGTACAGAGTGGACACCCAGTGCCTGCGGTACCAGGTCCAGCGGCCTTCGACCTGCAGCCAGGCGCCCTGCCACTTGCCGACCACGCGGCCGGTCGAGATCGTCGCCATCAATCCACCAACGTCCGGCCGGTGAGCCGGAGGAAGACGTCCTCCAGCGAGCTCCGGCGCACCAGGCTCGACACCGGCCGGACCCCGCGGGCGTGGGCGCGCTCCAGGGTGTCCTCGCCGTCATCGCTGTACAGCAGGACGCGGTCCGGCAGCACCTCGACGCGCTCCGCCAGCCCCTCCACCTGCTGCGCTGCCGCGACCTGCTCGCCCGGGGCGAACCGCAGTTCGACCACCTCGCGCGTGGAGTACCGCCGGATCAGGTCGGACGGCGAGCCCTCCGCCGCGATGCGGCCGTGGTCCATCACCACCAGCCTGTCGCACAGCTGCTCGGCCTCGTCCATGTAGTGCGTCGTGACGATCAGCGTCGTGCCCTGGGCCTTGAGCCGGAACAGCCGATCCCACAGCAGGTGCCTCGCCTGCGGGTCGAGGCCCGTCGTCGGCTCGTCGAGCAGCAGCAGCTCCGGGTCGTTGACCAGCGAGCGGGCGATCGTCAGCCGCCGCTTCATGCCGCCGGAGAGCGGATCGACCTTGTCGCCGGCCCGGTCCGTGAGCTGCGCGAACTCCAGCAGTTCCGAAGCCTTGCGCCGCGCCGCCGCGCGCGACAGGCCGAAGTAGCGGCCGTAGACCAGCAGGTTCTCCCGGACCGTCAGCTCGACGTCCAGGTTGTCCTGCTGCGGCACCACGCCCAGCCGCGCGCGGATCCGCGGCCCGGCGGCCTCCGGGTCCAGCCCGAGCACGCGGAGGTCGCCATCGGTGCGGGGCGACACGCACGCGATCATGCGCATGGTCGACGACTTGCCCGCGCCGTTCGGGCCGAGGAAGCCGAACGCCTCCCCGCGCCGCACCTCGACGTCGATCCCGCGCACGGCTTCGAACTCGCCGAAGCGCTTCACCAGCGCCTTGGCCTGCACCAGTGCCGGTTCCCGGTCCTCCGAATCGTCCACGCTCCGCACCATAGGACCCACCACCGACAAAAACCGAGCGGATTAGCCGCGGACGGTCACCACCAGCGCCTGCGAGACCCCGTTGACCTGCACGGACAGCCGCGCAACACCCGGTCGCAACGCCGTCAGCACGCCCGAAGCCGGATCGAACGCGACGACGCCCCGGCCGACCTGCCAGTCCGCGCTCACCGGATAGGTCACCGGGACGTCCCGCGTCCCCTGCCGCACCGAAGCACGCACCGAGGCGCGCTCCCCCGGCACCATCGACGACGGCCCGGTCAGCGAAAGCGAGTCGACGTTCGGCCGCGTCTCGAACCGCACCGGCTGGGCGCGGTCGGCCGGGTCGACGCGCAGCAGCGTCCAGCCGACGAACCCGCCGTCGCCCGGCGCCGCCGCGGGCGCCTTGCCCGAGTTGCCGTTGACCAGGTAGGGCACCCCGTCGACCCGGGACAGCGAGAACACGCCGGCGTGCGAAGCCACGGCGGCGGCCGGCTTGCCGGAGACCTGCTCGAACCCGGTGAGCCACCGCGTCAGCAGCGCCGCTTCCTTCCGGTCGCCGAGCTGGGAGTTCCCGGTCGGGCTCGGATCCTGCACCGGGTGGTGCATGGCGACGACGACCCCGCGGACCGACCGGTCCGCGGCCGCCGAGTCCAGCGCCGAGCGCAGCATCCGGACCTGGTCGAACCCGCCGGCCCGCAGCGAACCGCGGGAGGAGTCGAGCAGCACCAGCCGGATGCCGTGGACGTCGGCGACCTGGTGGGTCACGCCGAAGGCGGCCTGGAAGTTCGCGAGGCCGTTGCCGCCCTCCGCCTCGTGGTTGCCGGGCAGGTAGTACCAGGGCACCAGCTCGCCGAGCTCCTCGGTGAGCACCTGCCGGGCCAGCGCGAAGTCGGGTGCCGTGCCGCGGTCGACGAAGTCGCCGTTGATCAGCACCAGGTCCGGTTTCGCCGCCACGGCTTCGCGCAGCGCCCGCCGGGCCTGCGCGACCAGCGGGCCTGCCGGGTCGTCCGCGGTGAACTGGGCGTCGCTGACCACCGCGACCCGCAGGCCGCCGGTCAGGACGCCGTCGGTGACCAGCGCCGGGTCGCGCGGGGCGGGATCGGCGGGCACGGCCGTCGTCGGCGCCACTTCGAAGGTCAGGTCGTCGAACACGAGCCGGCCCTCGTACTGCTGGTCCGGCACGTTTTCGACGGCGTAGAAGCGGGCCAGGCGCTGTCCCGCGGGCAGCCCGGCCGGGATCGCGGCGGTGACGTACCGCCAGCCCGTCCAGTCCGCGCTCAACGAAAGGTCCACAATGGACGCCACGTTGGCGGCGTCGCGCAGTTCGGCCCGCAGCCACGCACCCTTGCCGTCGCCGTTCACCCACAGCCCGATCTTCTGCGTCCCCGGCGGCACCGGGAGCGGCGACGACGGCGTCACGTAGGCCGCGCGCGTCGCGGTCGTGCCGGTCAGCCGGTAGTCCAGCGCGAGCCCGGCACCGCCGTCGCGGCCGGGCGCCGCCGACAGCGCCGCCCCGGCGACCGCCGGGAACACTGTGGCCGTCCAGCCCGCCGGACCGTCCAACGGCGACGCCACCTGCGCGACCGTCCCGACGGTCGCCGCCAGGTGCGTGGTCAGGCCGGCCGCCGAAGCCGTGATCGCCGAGGCGCCGGAGGAGGTCAGCGCGGTGACCGCGTAACCGTCGCCGGACGGCTCCACCCGCACGACCGAGTGGTCGTAGTCGAGCTTGACGTCGTCGGGCTCCAGCCAGGTGCCGTAGCCGTCGGCGTCGTAGCCGTAGACCTTGAACGTGCTTCGCGCGCCCACGGCCGACAACGCGACCTGCTCGGTGCTCGTGCCGAGCCGGATCGGTTCGCCCAGCACGGAAAGCGTCGTCCTGCCCGAGGCGCGACCGGCCCTCGCGAGGACGTCGACGCGGCCCGCGCCGTGCCCGGTGACGACCCCGTGGGTCACCGTCGCCCGCCACGGCGCCGACGTGCTCCAGCGCGGGTCGGCGGCCACCGCGGCGCCGGTTTCGTCGTGGCCGTCGGCGACCAGGTGCCGGGTCAGGCCGGACAGCACGCGGTCCGCGCCGTCGGCGGCCACGGCCGGGGACGGCGCGAAGCCGGTGAGCCGGCCGCTGCCGGGCACGGTCGTGACGCCGATTCCGTTGGGCACCAGGCGTTCCCCGCCGTCGGACGGCGAGTTCCGGACGCTCGGCGCGGCCTCGCCTTCGTTGCGGGCCAGGAGGGTCGAGGATCCGCCGCCGTCGAGGTTGATCGCGTCGTCGGCACCGAGGCTCTTCATGTGCCGCGCGAGTTCGAGCTCGGTCATCCCGCGGCTGTCGGCCTGCCGTCCGTCCACTGTGGCCAGCCACATCCGGCGGCCGTCGGCGGAGAAGCCGACCGCGGTCCGCGGGTGCATGGCGACGTCGTCGACCGGCTGCACGACACCGTCGCGGAGGAGGACTTCGTTGCCGCCCACCGCGACCGCGATCCGCCCGGCATCCGAACGAGGGGCGTAGGTGACGCTCACCGGGTCGCCCGGCTTCACCGCGGCCAGGGCGTCCGCGCCGGCTTCGCGGGCCAGGAGCAGTGTCGTGCCCGCCGCGATCGGGCCGGCCGCGGGCTGCTCGCGCGTGGCGGTCACGACGCCGTCGCGCAGCTCGACCTCGCGCACCCGGGAGGCGCCCGCCACCGACGTCTGACGGCTCGAAGCGCCCCACAACGGCGTGTAGACGCCGATCGCGTCCGCGCCGAGGACCGGGCTGTTGAAGTTGGTCGCCCGCATCGAGCCGCCGGGCAGCGTCACGGTGGCTTCGAGGAAGACCGAAGCCAGCCGCGCCTTCCCTTCGTCGGTGATCGACGCGGTGAGGTTGTGCCCGGCGGCGGGCGCGGTCTGCAGCTGCCCGTGGTCGATGCCGACGCCGATCGGGGCACCGGTGGCGGTGATGTCGAAGAAGTCGCCGTTGACGCCGGCCACCGCGCCCGCCCGCGCGAGCTGCTGCGACAGCGGCGTGCGCGCGGAAACCGTGCCGGGGCTCAGGTACGTCGGCTTCAGCACCTTGCTGCCCAGGTCGACGGCGAGGGTGTCGCCGCGGATCCAGCCCGCCGGGTCGAACCGGTCGAACTGGGTGAGGTTCAGGCCGGGCGCGACCTCGGTGGTCGCGCTGCCGGTGACGAGCCCGTCGTCGGGGTCCGCGGCGGCGAAGGCGCTCGGGCCTTCGTGGGCCGAGGATGCCGCGGGTGCGGCCTCGACCGGCGGTGTACCGAGCGGTGCTTTCAGCGGGTCGGCGTGGGCCGGGGCGACGAGCACCGTCGCGAACAGGGCGGCAAGCGGAAGTGCGGTGCGTGACTTCTTCACCAGGTACCCCAGTATCGAGTGAGAGCGATCCGGACCAGCACAGCGCAGTGGCACGGCCGGCGGAAGGCTTCCCGGTGAACGCCGCCTGAATGGTCTAGAACACCATCAGGGCGTCAGCGGGGCGGCGAGCAGCGCCTGCGCGGCCTCGCCGGTGACGCGCGGATCCGGACCGGTGCGCTTCCACAGGCGCAGCAGGAGATCGCGCGCGGGCGCTTCGACGCTCGCACCGCCCGCCGCCGGGCCCAGCGCGGGTGGCTCGCCGGGGTGCACGGTCCAGGCGTCGCCGGTGTCGGTGGCGCGCAGGGTGACCGGCCCGGGCAGCCGGGGCACGGCGTGCCAGCGCGTCACCCGCGGCAGTATCGCGCCGAGCACCTCGTCGACGCCGTCCGCGGCCACGGCGGGGTCGAGCACGTGGCCGCTGCCCGAGTCGGCGAGGTGGATCGCGGTTTCGTAGACCTGGCGGCGGAACCAGAACGCCTTGGTCTTCTCGGTGCCGCCGAAGTGCCAGCACCGGTCTTCGGGGGTGGCCGCGGCCAGCGCGGCCAGGAGGATCCGGGCGCCTTCGGCGTACCAGGACGCCAGATCGGCGGCCGGGGGCTGCTCGAAGTCCTCAGGTTGGGGTTGGCCGGTGGTGACGACGGTGGCGGCCCAGCGGTGCACGTTGCCGAGGTGGGTGCCGAGGTCGGCCAGCGTCCAGCCCGCGCAGTCCGGCACCTTCGCCGCCGGGTCGGCGGTGCGCAGCCGCTCGGCGAAGGCACTGGTCAGCTCGCGCAGCACGGGCAGGTACTCGCGGGCGGGGAACGGCATCGTCGTCATGGGGCCTCCCGGGGAACCGGGGCCACGCGCCGGTGGCCCCGGTTCCGGAGCATCACAGGTCGGGGAACCAGAGCTTCAGCTCGCGCTCGGCCGACTCCGGCGAGTCCGAGCCGTGCACCAGGTTGTACTGGGTCTCCAGCGCGAAGTCGCCGCGGATGGTGCCCGGGGTGGCCTTCTCGACCGGGTCGGTGCCGCCGGCCAGCTGGCGGAACGCGGCGATGGCGCGCGGGCCCTCGACCGCGAGCGCGACCAGCGGGCCCGAGGTGATGAACTCCAGCAGGTCGCCGAAGAACGAACGCTCCTTGTGCTCGGCGTAGTGCTCCTCGGCCAGCGCCTGCGGAACGGTCCGCAGCTCGAGGGCGGCGAGCTTGAGGCCCTTGCGCTCGATCCGCGAGACGACCTCGCCGACGAGGCCGCGCGCGACGCCATCGGGCTTGACCAGGACCAGCGTGCGTTCAGTCACGACGGTGTTTCTCCTTAGTGCTGTTCTTCGGGGGTCCGGGTGGCGAAGCCCCGGATGCCGTTGTGCGGTGGGTTTCGGTGCGCGCGAGCCTAGCGGGCGGTGCGGCGCAGGTCAGAAGCCGGTCTGCGGCCAGTGGTGTCGCCGCCCCGCCGCGTGGGGCACGGGCCGGGCCTCCCGGTCCTCCACGGCCTCCGGCGGACCGAACCCGGACCGGGTGTCCCGCAGGAAGAGCACCGCGCCCACGGTGGCGAGCGCGACGCCCGCGGCGGCCAGGAAGGCCGTCGTCGTCGCGGCGCCGGACGGACGGCCCGGGGCGGCGAACAGGACGGCCAGGTAGCCACCGGTCCCCAGGAACAGCCCGCTCTGCCGGGCCAAGTTCAGTGCGGTGGACGCCGAGTTCCGCCACGACAACGAGGCCCCGGAGAACAGCAGTTCGCCGAGGATCGGGGTGACCAGCCCCAAGCCCGCCCCGGCCAGCATCCCGCAGCCGGTGGTCACCGCCGCGCCGGCCGCGGTTCCGGCCCAGGCGAAGGCCCCCAGCCCGGCGACGGCCAGCAGCGCCCCGGTCACGGCGATCGCCCGGCCCTGGCCCGTGCGGACCAGCAGCCGGCTCGCGACCGTCGAAGCGACCAGCATGGCCAGAGCGGCCGGGGTCACCAGCAGCCCGGCAGCCCCGGGCGAGAGCCCCACCACGACCTGCAGGTGCACCGGGGTCAGGACGAACACCGCGGGAATGGTCAACCCGACCAGGAAGGAACCGGCGAGTGATGGCGCGGACCACCGCTCGCGGAGCAGCCGCGGTGGCAGGACGGCGCGATCGCCCGCCCATCCGGTGACGACGGCGAAGACGGCGATCCCCAGCGCGGCCAGCGTGTAGCAGAGCACCGCCGCGGCCGATCCCCAGCCCCAGCGGGCACCCGCCCCGGTCACCACGACCAGGGGAACGAGCACGAGCAGCAACGATCCGGCGCCGACGGCGGGTGCGGGGTCCGGCGAGCGGGACGTCCCGCCGGGGACGACGGCCGCCGCGAACACGAAGCCGAGCGTGGCCAAGACGGCCTCGCCGGCGAAGAGCCAGCGCGGCCCCGCCCCGGCGGCGGCTGCGCCGAGCACCGGCCCGGCCACTGTCATGGCACCGAACACCGCGAAGTAGAGGTCGAGGGACCGGCCGCGATCGCGCGGCTCGATCACCTCCAGGAGGAGCCGGACCGCCAGCACGGCCACCGCGCCCGCCGCGGCTCCTTGCCAGGCCCGCGCCACCGCCAGCAACGGCATCACGGGGGCCACGACCGCCGTTCCCGCCCCGGCCACCAACGCGGCCAGCGCGAGCAGGAAGCACCACCGGATCCCGATGCGGTCCGCCGCGCGCCGTGCGACCAACCCGGTCACCAGGAACGCCGCCAGGTACGGGGTGCTCAGCCAGGCCAGCTCGTCGAGCCCGCCGAGCGCCGAGGCGGTCCGGACGGCCGCCACGCCCAGTGCGGTCTGGTCGGCGGCGACGGCGAGCAGGCCGGTCAGGACCGCGGCCACCACCAGCCCGGGTCCCGGAGTGCGGACCGGACGGGGACGGTACTCGTCGGCGGCCCGGCGGAGCGGGGCGTCGGCGAGCGTCGCGAGCAACCGGCGCGTCCGGCCCGGCCGCTCGGCACCGCCGCGCGGGACGAACGCCGGTGTCGTGTCGCCCAGCGCTTCCAGCAGCCTCCTCGCCGTGCCGTTCACGCCTGCTCCCCCGGCTCGTCCTTCGCGGCGTCACCGGGCAGCTGGGACAGCGTGTAGCCCGCGAGCTTCTTGACCACCAGCGGTGCCACCGCACCGATGCCGAACGCCGTGAAGCCGTTCGCGACCACCGGGGTCGTCGACGCGGCCGCCGTCACCGCTGTTCCGATGCCGAGGTGCAGCACCTGCGCCACCACGAACAGCGCGCCGCCCGGGCCGTCCGGGGCGGCCCACGGCCAGGCCTTCACGCGCTGGGTCGCTTCCAGGAACACCAGCGCGCGGTTCACCGCCGCGCCGGCCAGGCCCCACAACGCGTACTCCCACACACCCGGCCAGACGCCACCCGGCCACCGCCCGTTACGAGCGGGGCCGGGTGGATCGGCGAACGGACCTCAGCGACCTTGCGGGTGCAGGGTCTTCGACCACAGCGACGCCCCGGTCGCGTCCCGGAGGTCGACGGTCAGGTCGCCGCTCGCGCCGTCGACGTTCAGCTCCCCGAAGTGCTGGAAGCCGTCGATCGGGGACGTGTTCGCCACCGGCGGGGCGTGCACGAACACCGCCTGCGGGCCGAACGTCGGGTCCAGCGTGTTCGGCCCGAACGCACCCGCGTTCAGCGGCCCGGACACGAACTCCCAGAACGGGTCGAAGTCCGGGAAGGCCGCCCGGTCGGGCGAGTAGTGGTGCGCGGCCGTGTAGTGGACGTCGGCGGTCAGCCAGACGACGTTGCGGACGCGGCGGCGCTGGATCTCCCGCAGCACCCAGGCCAGCTCGGTCTCGCGCCCGCCCGGCGCGCCCGGCAGGTTGTTCGCGACGGCCTCGATGCCGGCACCGTCCGGGACGACCAGGCCCAGCGGCATGTCGGCCTGGACGATCTTCCAGGTCGCCGTGCTGCGGCCGAGCGCGTCGGCGAGCCAGCGGGCCTGGGCGTCACCGAGGATGTAGCCCGGCTTCGTCTGGTCCGCGGTGTTGACGTTGCGGTAGGTCCGCATGTCCAGGACGAAGATTTCGACGCGGGAGCCATAGGTGAAGCTGCGGTAGACGCGGCCGTCGACGGCCCGGCGCGAGTCGATCGGGTGCCATTCGTGGAACGCCTGGTACGCCCGCGGCGCGAGGACGTCGACGCGCTTCTCGGTGTAGGCCGGGTTGTCGATGATCTTGCCCGGGTACCAGTTGTTCAGGACTTCGTGGTCGTCCCACTGGACGTAGGAAGGCACCTGCGCGGCGAAGCGCTTGAAGTTGTCGTCGAGGCGGTTGTAGGCGTGCTGGCCGCGGAACTCGTCGAGGGTCTCGGCGACCTTCGACTTCTCCGGCGTGACGACGTTGCGCCAGGTCCGGCCGCCGGGCAGGGTGACCGTCTCGGTCAGCGGGCCGTCGGAGTACACCGTGTCGCCGCTGTGCAGGAACAGGTCCGGGCGGCGGGCGGCCATCGCGGAGAAGATCGTCATCCCGCCCAGGCCCGGGTTGATCCCCCAGTTCTGGCCGACGACGTCGCCCGACCACAGGATGCGCGCGTCGCGGCGGCCCACCGGTGCGGTGGCGAACCGGCCGGTCAGCGGCTCGCTCGTGGTGCGGCCGTCGAGGGCTTCGGCGGTGACGCGGTAGTGGTACTCGGTGCCGGGCGCCAGGGCGGGGACGCGCACGCGGCCGGTGCCGTCGCTGTCGGGACCCACCAGCGGGCCGCGCACACAGCGCGCGTGCCGGAACGACGGGTCCCGCGCGATTTCGACGACCAGGCGTGACGGCCGGTCCGCGCGGGACCAGACGATCGCCGAACCCGGGGTGACGTCGCCGGACTGGACGCCGTGGGTGAGCACCGGCCGGTCCCCGCGCACGAGCGGGACGGCGGCGAAGGCGGCGGGCGGCAGCGCGAGGCCGGCGGCGACCGCGGAAGCGCCGGTCAGCCCGGCCTTGAGGAGTCTGCGGCGGGAGTGTTCGGTCATGCGCGGTTTCTATCCCGCCGCGGCCAACGCCGGTTTGCGCGCGGATGAACGGATACCGGGGTTTTCCCCCATACCCGGGGGTCGTCGCCGTCGGTAGCTTGGTGATCACGACAAGGGGGTTGGCAATGTCACACATCAGAAAGGCGCTGGCCGTTTTCGCGGCCGCGCTCTCGGTCTCCACGCTCGGCGCGGGGGTCGCGAACGCCGGGCAGGACAGCGCGAAAGCCGTCCTGCGCTACACCGAACACGGCATCCCGCACATAGTCGCCAAGGACTTCGCCGGCCTCGGGTACGGCTACGGCTACGCGGCGGCGACCGACAACGTCTGCGAGCTCGCGAAGATCTACCTCACGGTGAGCGGGCAGCGGTCGCGGTACTTCGGCCCGGACGGCGAGGGCTACCGGTCGCTGTCCGAGGCGAAGGACAACCTGCACAGCGACCTGTTCTTCCAGCGGCTCAACGACTCCGGCGTGGTCGACCGGCTGGTCGCGCAGCCCGCGCCGCAGGGGCCGCGGCCCGAGGTCCGGCAGCTCGTTTCGGGCTACGTCAAGGGGTTCAACGCCTACCTCGCCCGCACCGGCCGGTCCGGGATCACCGATCCGGCCTGCCGCGGCGCGGACTGGGTCCGGCCGATCGGCGAGCAGGACTTCTACCGGCACTTCTACGCCATCGCCGTCACCGGCGGGCTGGGCTTCGTCACCGAAGGGCTGTTCGCGGCGCCGCCGTCCGGTGCGCCGCTACCGGCTCCGGGCACGCCCGCGCAGCTGTCGGCGAGCCTGCGTGACGGGCTCGGCAAGGGCGGGCTCGGCAGCAACGGCATCGCCGTCGGCGCCGACGGGACCGCGGCGGGCCAGGGCAGCGTGCTGCTCGGCAACCCGCACTACCCGTGGCACGACGGACGGCGGTTCTGGCAGAGCCAGCTGACCATCCCCGGCCGCTTCGACGTCGCCGGGGCGAGCCTGCTCGGCATGCCGTTCGTCATGATCGGGCACACCGCGGACGCGGCCTGGACGCACACGGTGTCCACGCCGGTCACGTTCGGCCTGTTCGAAGTGCCGCTGGCCGACGGGGATCCGACGACGTACGTGGTCGACGGCCGACCCGAGAAGATGACCTCCCACGAGGTCACCGTCCAGGTGCGCCAGGCCGACGGGTCGCTCGAGCCGGTGCGGCAGACGTTCTGGTCGACGCGCTACGGCCCGGTGCTGGACGACGTCGGCGGGATCCCGGTGCCGTGGACGGCGAAGTCGGCGTACGCGCTGCGGGACGCCAACGCGACCAACATGCGCGGGCTGAACACGTGGTTCGAGCTCGACCAGGCCCGCAGCACGGCCGACGTCGTCCGCGCGCTCAGCAGCACGCAGGGCGTGCCGTGGGTGAACACGATGGCCACCGACCGGGCGGGCAACGCGCTCTACGCCGACATCCAGGTCGTCCCGCACGTCACCGACGAGCTGGCCGCGAAGTGCAGCACGCCGATGGGGCAGCAGACGCTCGACGGCGACGGACTGGCCATTTTGGACGGTTCGCGGTCGTCGTGCCAGTGGGGTGCGGACCCGGGCGCGGTGGAGCCGGGGATCTTCGCGCCGTCCCGGCTGCCGCAGCAGCAGCGCCGGGACTACGAGCTGAACACGAACGACAGCGCCTGGCTCGCGAACGCCAAGGCGCCGCTCACCGGGTTCCCGCGGATCGTCAGCGACCAGGACACCGAGCGTTCCCCGCGCACCCGGGAAGCGCTGCTGACGGCCGAGTCGAGCAGGTTCAGCACGGACTCGATGAAGAAGGTGCTCTTCGCCGACCACAGCCTGTTCGCCGACCTGGCGGCGGCGGACCTGGCGAAGCTCTGCTCGTCGTTCCCCGGCGGGCAGGCACCGTCGTCGTCCGGCCCGGTGCCGGTCGGCCCGGCGTGCGCCGCGCTGGCGAAGTGGGACCACGCGTACTCGCTCGACAGCCGTGGTTCGCTGCTGTTCCAACGGTTTGCCGCCCGGCTGGCCAACCTGCCGAGGTTCACCGTGCCGTTCGACCCGAAGGCACCGCTGACTACGCCGAACACGCTCAACGTCGGCAACGCGGCCGTGCAGAAGGCGTTCGGGGACGCGCTGGTGGAACTGCGCACGGCGGGCTTGGCCCCGGACGCCCGGCTGCGTGACGGCCAGGCCGTCACGCGCAACGGCGAGCGCATCCCGGTCCACGGCGCCCAGGGCTTCCTCGGGGTGCTGAACGTGATGACGCCGGTGTGGGACCCGGCCCGCGGCAACGCCGAGGTGGCGCACGGGTCGAGCTTCATCCAGGTGGTGGGGTTCGGCGGGCGCGGGTGCCCGGACTCCTCGACGCTGCTGACGTATTCGCAGTCGGCCAACCCGGCGTCGCCGTACTTCAGCGACCAGACGAAGCTCTACAGCCGCGGTGAGTGGGTGCCGGGCCGGTTCTGCGAGGCCGACATCCTCCGTTCGCCCGAGCTGCGGGTGGTCGTCCTGCGCTGAGGTCCCCGGCGGAGGCGGGCGCTCAGCCGCCCGTCTCCGCCGACAGCGCGCGGAGATCGGCGAACGCCTCTTCGAGGTGCTCGTCCAGGCCGCGCGCGGATTCCTCGATCCAGCCCGCGGCCGCGTGGTGGAAGGTGGCCCAGCCGACGCGGGCGGCCAGCGCGGCGAGCCGGTCTTCGACCCCTCGCTCGCGCAGCGCCGCCGCCAGTGCGTCGGCCATCGCCGCGGCCTTGGCCAGATCGCGCTCCCGCAGCGCCGGGGTCGCGGCGATGACCGCCAGCCGCGGTTCGGCGAACGGCCGGTTGCCCTCCATGATCCGCGCGGCCTTCCGGAAGGCGCGGAGCAGGGTTTCGAGCGGCGGCAGCCCGTCGGGCGCGTCGGCCACCGATGCCGTCAGGTCCGCGCGCAGCGCGGCTTCGCCGTCGAACAGCACTTCGCGCTTGTCCGGGAAGTGGCGGAAGAACGTGCGCTCGGTGACGCCGGCCCGGGCGGCGATCTCCGCCGTGGTGGTCCGGTCGAAGCCACGCTCCGCGTACAGCTCCAAGGCCGCCCGCTGAAGGCGGCGACGCGCTTCTTCTCCGCTGCGTGGCACCCCGCCAGCTTACCCGTAGCGACAGTGACTGACACTACGCGGTACAGTCGGTAGCGTCAGTCACTGTCACTACCGGGGAGAGTCCCATGCACGTCTTCGTCACCGGCGGGTCCGGCCAGACCGGCCCCGCCGTCGTCGCCGAGCTGCTCGCGGCCGGGCACACCGTCACCGGACTGGCCCGGTCGGACGCGGCCGCCGCCCGGCTCGAGTCGCTCGGCGCCACGCCGCACCCCGGTTCGCTCGACGACCTCGCCGGCCTGCGCGCGGGCGCCGAAGCCGCCGATGGCGTGCTGCACATGGCCTTCGGCGGCGACTTCGCCGATCCCGACGCCATGACGCGCCGCGACCGGACGGCGATCGAGACGCTCGGCCAGGCCTTGGCCGGCTCCGGGAAGCCCTTCGTGAGCACGTCCGGCACGCTGGTCATGCCCGCCGGACGGGAGAGCACCGAGCGGGACGAACCCGACCCGTCCGGGCTCGCCGCGTTCCGGATCGCCGGCGAGCGCGCCTGCCTGGACTTCGCCGGGCGCGGCGTGCGGGCGAGCGTGGTCCGGCTCGCGCCGACCGTCCACGGCCCAGGTGACCACGGCTTCATCGCCTGGCTCGTGGACACCGCGCGCAAGACCGGGCGGTCGGCCTACGTCGGCGACGGCACCAACCGCTGGCCGGCGGTGCACCGGCTCGACGCGGCGGTCGTCTTCCGCCTGGCCCTGGAGGGCGCCCCGGCCGGCAGCGTGCTGCACGCGACCGCCGAGAACGTGCCGTTCCGGAGCATCGCCGAGACGATCGGCCGCGGCCTGGACCTCCCGGTGGTCTCCCTGACTCCGGACGAGGCCGCCCGGCACTACGTGAGCCCGTTCATGGCCTTGGCCTACGGCTTCGACGGCCCCGTCTCCAGCGCCTTCACCCGGGAACTGCTCGGCTGGTCCCCGAAGCGGCCAGGCCTGCTCGACGACATCGAGCAGGGTGACTACCTATATCCGGATATGCGGATATAGTGCTCGGCATGCGTGTTCTCGTGGTGGGACAGGGCCCGGTGGCCCGGGTGCTGGCGACGTCGCTGCCCCATCCGGTGGGGTTGGCCGTGCGCGAGCGGACGGCGGACTCCCTGCTGGTCGAGACCCGACGGCGGCGCACCGTCCGGCAGACCGTCGACCTGGTGACGACGGGCGAGGGCTGGGACGTGGCGATCAGCACGGCCTCGCCCGCCTCGCCGGGTGTCGCCGAGCTGCTCGCGCCGGCGGCGGTCGTCGCGGCGGTCACGCAGGTGCCGTCGGAGGTCGAACTGCTCCGCGAGCTGGCGGGCGACCGGCCGTGGGGCCTGGTGGTGCCCGGGTTCTTCGCCGGCGGCGCCGACCCGACGTGGCTGTGGCCGCGGGCGCGGTTCACCGTCGCCGGTCCGGCCGCGGCGCTGCTCGGGTCGTTGTTCGCCCGGCCGAAGACCGCACCCCTGGCGGCGCCGCTGCTCTCCGCCGCGGCGATGATGCCCGTCGTGGCCGGGCTGCACGCCGCGGACTTCGACCTCGCGGCCGCCCGCCGGTCGGCCCGCCGGCTCGCGGCGGCGGCCACGCAGGCACGTGCCGCGGTCGCGGCCGGCTACGGCGGCCCGGGCGCGCGGCCCGTCCGCTCGCAAGCCGTGCTCGCGGCGCTGACGGTGTTCCCCCGGCTGGCCCCGTTCGACGTGCCGCAGTACCTCCGAAGCCACTTCGGCGGTCACGGTCCGCAGACGGTCCGCATGCTGCGCGACTGGGTCGACCTCGGCCGGCGGCACGCCCTGCTGACCGGGGAGCTGGAAGCGCTGCTGGAGCGGGTGCCGTCGTGATCCAGGACGCGCTCACCACGGCGTTGCCGGTGCTGCGGGCCCTCGGCGAAGCGACCCGGATGCAGATCGTCGGCGTGTTCCTCGAACGCGGCGGATCCGCCACGGTCGGCGAGGTGCAGGAGGCGCTGGGGCTGCCGCAGTCGACGGTGTCCCGGCACCTGCGGATCCTGCTCGACGCCCGGCTGCTGGCGGTGAGCCGGTCGGGCCCGCACCGGATCTACCGCCTCGACGTGCCTGCCGATGCCTTGGCCGCGCTCGACACGCTGGTCACCGAGGTCCGGGCCTGCCAGCACCCGTGAGCGTCACGGCTGGGGCTGCTGGCTCGCCAGCGTCCCCGCCGCCATCCGGCGGGCGACGTCCCGGCGCAGCCACAGCAACCACAGCCACACCGCCAGGAAGATCACGCCCAGCACCGCGATCGCCGGCAGCCAGAACACCAGCGCGATCAGCACCACCTGCAACGCCAGGATCAGCGGGACCGCCCACGTGCGCTTGACGAACCCGCACGTCACGATCAGCAGGACCGCGACCGCGATGACCGTCCAGCCCGTGCCCGTGGAAATGCCGCCGCCGAGCTTGTTGACCACCGGCAGGGCGAGGGCGACCGTGATCGCCTCCATGATCAGCGTCCCCGACATCACGCCGCGGAAACCCTTCATCGGGTCCTTGGGCTTGGGCTGTTCCCGGGAGGTCACGCCGGCTCCTTCCCGAACAGCGTGCGCGCCTCGCCCGCCGTGACCACCGAGCCGGTGACCAGCACGCCGCCGCCCGCCAGGGGTTCCTCCGGATCGTCGTTGGTCTCCACCAGCGCGATCGCCGTCTCGATCGCCGTCTCCAGGTCCGTCTCCGCGACGACCCGGTCCTCGCCGAACACCGAGATCGCCAGCTCGTTCAGCTCTTCCAGCGGCATCGACCGGGGCGAAGAGTTGCGCGTCACGACGATGTCCGACACCACCGGCTCCAGCGCGTCGAGGATGCCGTGGGCGTCCTTTTCGGCCATCACGCCGACCACCGCGACCAGGCGGCGGAAGGCGAACTCCTCGGAGACCGTCGTGGCGAGGGCGCGGGCGCCGTGCGGGTTGTGCGCCGCGTCGAGCAGGACCGTCGGGGCCGAGCGGACGCGCTCGAGCCGGCCCGGGGTTTCGACCTCGGCGAACGCCTCGCGCACCGCCTCGACCACCAGCTGCTTGTCCTTGCCCGCGCCGAAGAACGCCTCGACCGCGGCCAGCGCCAGCGCGGCGTTCGCGGCCTGGTGGGCCCCGTGCAGCGGCAGGAAGATCTGGTCGTACACCCCGCCGAGGCCCTGCAGCTTCAGCAGCTGCCCGCCGACGGCGACCTCCTTCTCCAGCACTCCGAACTCGCTGCCTGCCCGCGCCACCGCGGCGTCGACCTCGACCGCGCGCTCCAGCAGCACCTTCAGCACCTCGGGGTCCTGCTCGGCGATCACCGCGACCGAGCCGGGCTTGATGATGCCCGCCTTCTCGCGCGCCGCGCTCACCGCGTCGGGCCCCAGGTACTCGACGTGGTCGAGGCCGATCGGGGTGATGACGGCGACGTCGGCGTCCGCGACGTTCGTGGCGTCCCAGGCGCCGCCCAGGCCCGCTTCGAGGACCGCGGCCTCCACCGGCGCGTCGGCGAACGCGGCGAACGCCATCCCGGTGAGGATCTCGAACTTGCTCATCTCGACGCCGTCCGCGGACGCACCGTCCACCATGGACACGTACGGCGCGATGTCGTGCCAGAGCTCGGCGTAGCGCGCGGCGGAGATCGGCCGTCCGTCGAGCGCGATCCGCTCGGTGACCAGCTGCAGGTGCGGGCTGGTGTAGCGGCCGACGCGCAGGCCCATCCGGGTCAGCAGCGCGTCGATCATCCGGGCCGTGGAGCCCTTGCCGTTCGTGCCCGCCACGTGCAGCACCGGGTAGCCGCGGTTCGGCTCGCCCAGCAGCTGCGTCAGCGCCGAGATCCGGGTGAGCGACGGCTCGATCTTGGTCTCCGGCCACCGCTGGTTCAGCTCGGCCTCGACGGCCATCAGCTCGCGCCGCGCCTCGGGACCGTCCGGGTCGCCGTACTGGACCTGCTCACCCTGGTCGTCGAGCTCGTGCAGCTCGGTGTCCTCGGGCACGGTGAGGTCGGGCACCGGGCCGGTGGCGAGGTTGTCGCCGAGCTGGCCGACGCCGCCGATGCCGCCGCGCGAGCCGCCGCCTGCCTCGAAGGCGGTGTCGCGGACGTCCAGCTCCGGGTCGTGGTCGTCGGACTCCTCGTAGCCCGACGTCCCCAGTTCGTCGACGCCCGCGAAACTGTCCAGATCCGACAGGTCCGGCTTGCGACCTGTCTCATCCTGCGGCACTGAATCTCCTCCGGCCTGGGGTTTTCGGACTTGCCTTCCGAGTCTACGTGCGTGCCGGGTGGCACTCTCGACGCATGCCGTTCAACCACAACGACCACTACCACCCGCTGCTGCTGGACCTGCTGCCGCCGGGACCGGGGATCGCGCTGGACGTCGGCTGCGGCACCGGCCGGTTCGCCCGGCGGCTGGCCGCGACGGGCATGGCGGTGGAGGCGGTCGACGTCTCGGCGGCGATGGTCGAGGCGGCGGCCGGGCTGGGGTCCCCGGGGCCCGGCGAGATCGTCCACCGGCAGGCCGACGTCACCGCCGACCCGCTGCCCGAGGCGCACTACGACTACATCTCGTGCCTGGCGTCGCTGCACCACATGCCGTTCGAGACGGTGACCAAGCTGCGCCGGGCGCTGGTGCCGGGCGGCGTGCTGGTGGTGCTCGGCCTGGCGAAACCGAGCACCCCGGCGGACTGGGCGCTGGCGGTCGCGGCGGTGCCGGTCAACGCGCTCGCGCGGCTGGTCGTCTACGCGGGCGAGCGGCTCAACGGCGGGCCAGAGGAGGGCCCGAAGGCACCGGTCGTCGACGACTACCCCACGCTGGCGGAGCTGCGCCGCGAGTCCGCCCGGCTGCTGCCCGGGAGCACGGTCCGGCCGCTGCTCTTCTGGCGCACCTTGATCACTTACCGTGAACCCGGCGACGGTGACCCGACTGCCGGGTGAAGTCCGGCCCCCCGGCGTCCGGTGCTCGCTAGATGTGGGAGCAGCGTTCCCGGAACAGAACAGGGGTCTCCATGCGCACCACCCGGCTGCTCGTCGCCGTCCTCTCGGCAGCCATCCTGCTCCCCGCCACCGCCGCCGGCGCGTCGGCGGCGGAGTACCGCCACTACGTCGCCCTCGGCGACTCCTACACCTCGGGGCCGTTCGTCCCGGCGCAGCGGCTCGACCCGCTCGGCTGCGGGCGGTCGACGGCGAACTACCCGTCGGTGCTGGCCGCGGCCGTGCACCCGGGGCGGTTCACCGACGTCAGCTGCGCCGGCGCGGACACCACGAACATGACCCGGCCGCAGCGGGTGCCGTTCGACGGCACCAACGCGCCGCAGCTGGACGCCCTGCGGGTCGACACCGACCTGGTCACCCTCGGCATCGGCGGCAACGACCACGGCGTCTTCAGCACCCTGACCGCGACCTGCCCGGGGCTGCGGGCGAGCGACCCGACCGGCAACCCGTGCGAAAAGCACTTCGGCGCCACCGGCACGGACACGATCGCGGCGGCGATCGACAGCATCGGCCCGCGGGTCGAAGCGGTGCTCGCCGCGGTCCACGAGCGCTCGCCGGGCGCGCGGGTCCTGGTGGTCGGGTACCCGCGGATCGCCCCCGAGCAGGGCTACTGCCCGGACGTGCTGCCGTTCGCCGACGGCGACTACGCGTGGCTGAACGGCGTCGAAGAGGCGCTGAACCGGGCCCTGTCCGACGCCGCGGACGCGGACGGGAAGGCGGAATTCGTCGACACCTTCGGCCCGTCACGCGGCCACGACGCCTGCGCCCGCGGCGGCTCGGCGTGGATCAACGGCAAGAACCAGGACGTCTTCGCCGCGGCCGCCTACCACCCGCTGAAGGCCGGGATGGCCGGCGTGGCCGCGGTGGTGCTCAAGGCGCTGCGCTGACGAAGTCCAGCACCAGCCGGGCGAACTCGTCCGGCAGCTCGGCCGGGGCACCGTGCCCCGCGCCGATCTCGGCGGCGCGCGCGCCCGGGATCGCGGCGACCAGTTCCCGCTGCTGCTCCGCCGTGACGATCCGGTCGTGCGTGCTGCCGAGCACCAGCACGGGCGCGGTGATCCGGTGGAGGACCGGCCGCAGGTCGACGCCGCGGTCGGCCTCGATCTGGCGGTCCGTGCCGGGCTGGAGGCCCGCTTCCAGGGTCTTGACGAGCTGTTCGTTGCCCTCCGCGGTGGCCTGCTCCCAATAGCGCGGGCCGAACGCCATCAGCGGGAGCATGCGGGCGAACGCCCCGGTTTCGAGCAGGTCCAGCCAGTAGCGGAACTCGGCGTCCTGGCGGACGTCGGTGACCGGCCAGGCGGCGTGCAGGACCGCCGAGCGGACGCGGCCCGGACGGGTGCCGGCGAGGTGGGCCGCCACCACGCCGCCGAGTGAATGCCCGACGACGTGGGCGGTCTCGCATCCGGCGTGGTCCAGGACGGCTTCGGCCTGGGCGGCCAGGGTCTCGACGGTGATCGGGCCGCCGTCGTCGGTGGTCAGGCCGGAGCCGGGGAAGTCGGGGGCGAGGACGGTGAAGCCGTGCGCCTGCGCGGTCAGCGGGCCCCACTGTTCGCGGGACGCGGCGGTGCCGTGCAGCAGGAGCAGCGCGGGACCGTCGCCGGTCCGGTCGTAGTGGACGAGGGTGTCTCCGAGCGTCGCTTTCGGCATCGTTCAGGCGATCCCTCGGAGGGCGGCGGTGAACGCCCGCGGGTTTTCCTGGTGCGGCAGGTGCCCGCGGCCGGCCAGGACGTGCACGCGGGCGCCGGGTGTTTCCGCGGCGCAGGTGCGCGGCACTTCGAGCGGGATTTCGGCGTCGAGCTCGCCGTGCAGGTAGCTGATGGGGACCTTCAGGTGCTTCAGCCGCGGCCGCGGGTCGTAGGTGGTGCACTCGGTGAAGAGCTCGTCGATGTAGGCACCGGAGTCGAGCAGCTGCCGGACCGTCCAGTCGGCCAGCCCGCGCGCGGTGCCCGGGGCGAACCAGTTCGGCACCCAGTCTTCGAGCGTGCCGACCCGGTCGTCGACGAGCCGTTTCCGCAGGTAGTGGACCTTGTCCAGCATGCCGGTACTGGGCCAGTACCCGGGGCTGCCGACCGCGACGACGTGGTCGACGAGTTCCGGCCGCGCGAGGGCGAGCTCGGTGGCGAACAGCCCCCCGATGCTCGATCCGACGACGGTGGGCGTGATCTCCAGCGTTTCGACCAGCAGCGCGAGGTCGGCGGTGATCCGGGCGATGGTGTTGCCGACGGCGGGGTGGTCCGAGCGACCGCACCCGCGCCAGTCGAGGGTGACGACGCGGTGGTCGCGCACGAGATCGGGCAGGCACGAGTACCAGACGCGGCCGCTGGTCCCCCAGCCGTGCAGGAGCAGCAGGGCCGGGCCGGTGCCGGCGTCTTCGTAGTGGAGGCGGGTTCCGCCGGCGGTCAAGTAAGGCATGCCTCGAGCTTGGTGCTCGGGTTCGCGCCTTTCGATGAGCAGTTCGCTCCTACACTGATCACGAAACCTGATGAATGGGGACGGCCGGTGGAGCTGCGTCAGCTGCGATATTTCGTCACGGTGGCCGAGGAGCTGCACTTCGGCCGCGCGGCGGAGCGGCTGCACATCGTCCAGCCGGCGGTGAGCCAGCAGGTCCGGCGGCTGGAGCGTTCGCTGGGCGTGCCGTTGCTGTCGCGCACGACGCGGTCGGTGACGCTGACGGAGGCGGGGCAGCGGTTCCTGCCGGAGGCGCGGGCGGTGCTGGCGGCGGCTCGGCGGGCGGAGGAGTCGGTGGCTTCGTTCCGGCCGGCCGGGGCTTCGGTTCGGCTGGGGACGAGTGAGGGCCTGGGAGATCGGCTGGACGGGTTGCTCCGGGCGTTCGCGCGGCTGTCTCCGTCGACGTCCCTGGAGTTGCTGCACGCGCCCACGCTCGAACGGCTCCAGCGGGTCCGCGACGGGTCGCTGGACGCGACCATCGTGCGGGGGTCCTGGCCTGCGCCGGGGCTGGATCTGACTCCACTGTGGATGGACGAGGTCATGGTGGCGTTGCCTTCGTCGCACCCGCTGGCCGCCCGATCCGAGGTTCCGTTCGCTTCGCTGGCTTCGCTCCCGGTGCGGTTGAGCCCGCCTTCACGGAACCAGCCGCTGTACGACCTGGTCGTTTCGTGTTGCCGGGAGGCGGGGTTCGAGCCGGTGCTCGGGGCGGACTTCACGACGTCCCAGGACACGTTGGGCACCCTGGGTTTCGGGCGTCCACACTGGACGGTGTTCTACCGGGCGCACGCGAACCTGCTGCCGGTGCCGGGCGTGGTGTTCCGCCCGTTGACGGACCCGGCGCCACGGATGCAGACGTACCTGGCGACCCCGGCCGACCGGCGGCTGACCCCCGAGCTGGTGGCGCTGATCGAAGCGGCGCGGGCCACCGTCACATCCAGTGGAGAAGCGTGACCGTGGGGTCGACGATCACCACGGTGGTCTCCGCGGCGGAGGTGGTGGCGAATTCGAAGGTGATGCCCAGCGCAGGCTCCTGCGGTGGCATCGGAACCGCTTGGCTGACCTCCACGGCGAGACCGCCTCCCGGACCGCCGAACGTCTGCGGCCCGGACTCCGGCAGGTAGTCGGTGACCGCCACCGTGACCGGTGCCCCACCCGCGAGCCCGTCGGGAATCCCGATCCGGGCGCGGAAGACCCCGGTCACCAGGCGGGGCGAGGGCGCGCGCACTTCATGGGGAACCGCACAGGTGACCTGGTGCCTGCCCGCGACGCGAGGCAGCTGCACGCGGTATCCGGACTGGTAGTGCCGTCCGTCCAGGTAACCGGGCGGTATCCGCACCGGCTGGGTCACGGTCAGCCCGGCGTCGACGAGCCGGCATCCGAAAACCAGTTCCAGCTGCGTGGCCGGTGGCGGCGAGGTCGATCCGGCGAAGAGGACGACGGCCGCGGTCCCCGCGCCGATCACCATCCCCACCGTCGCGACCAGCCTGCGCCAGCGGCCCGCTTCGTGATCCGCGTCCGGCAGCGTTCCGGCGTCCCCGCACGGCTGACCGGACTCCGCGAGGTACCGCCGCCACTGGCGTCTCCAGTACTTGAGCGCATTCAGGCATTCCGTCCCCTCGCAGGCGATGACGTAAGCCTTCACGTGTTCCCACGGCGGAATCTTCCTGCCATTGGCCGCCGTCGACAGAACCGACGCGGAAAAATGCACCCCGGGCCGCGCCGCCAGCTGCCGGTAGGTCGGGCACCCCGCGTTCTCCCGCAATTGCCGCAGGGCCGAGCCGAACCGGGCCGCGGGGCCGGCTCCGGGATCGAGACTCGCCTCCGGACGACCCGGCCTCGCCATTTTCACCGGCGGCCCCCGAGGAGCCTGTTCACCAGTGACACGGCCAGGATCGCCACTCCGCTCGCGGACGACAGCGCCACCGGGACGGCGACACCTTCGCCTCGGATGACAAGGGCCAGCGCGGTAATGCTGGCGAAAATGGTCATGTAGAGGCCCCACGCGACACCCACGCCGGGCGGCGACGGACGTGCTGCCGCCACCGGCACCACGGGCTTGCTGGACATTCTCGGCTCTCCTGCTCGGCACAACTGTCGATTCACGGTGACGACCCCGAATCACCCGGAGCGAGTATGTCCGAGAAGAATGACCGCGCTCCACTCGCGAGCGGAATTCCCAATCAATTCCACGACGCCGTCCGGACAGCGAAAAGCCCGGCACTCCGCAACGGAGTGCCGGGCTCGCCGTCCGCGGCCTCAGGAAGCCGGCAGCGCCGCCAAACGGGACGTGATGCGGTCGATGTCCGCCTCGGCCGTTTCCTTGCGGACCTTGATCTTCGACACCACCTGCTCCGGGGCCTTCGCGATGAACGCCTCGTTGCCCAGCTTCGCCTCCGTCTGGGTCAGCTCCTTCTGCGCCGCCGCCAGGTCCTTCTCCAGCCGCTTGCGCTCGGCCGCCACGTCGACCGTTCCCGACAGGTCCAGCTCCACCGTCACCACGCCGTCCGCCAGCGCCACCTCCAGCGAGGCGCTCGCCGCGAAGTCGTCGGCTGCCGGTGTCAGCCGGACCAGCGAACGGACCGCGTCCTCGTGGCCGCCCGCGTACCCCGCCAGGCGCGCCGCCACCTTCTGGCCCGGCTTCAGCCCCTGGTCCGCGCGGAACCGGCGGATCTCCGTCACCAGCTTCTGGACGTCCGCGATCCGGGCGTCCGCCGCCGCGTCCGCGTAGCCCTCGAACGGGGCAGGCCAAGCCGCGACGACCAACGACTCACCGCCGGTCAGCGCCGTCCAGAGCTTCTCCGTGATGAACGGGATGAACGGGTGCAGCAACCGCAGCACCGTGTCCAGGACGTGCCCCAGCACGGACCGCGTCGCGGCGACGCGCGCGTCGTCGCCCTGGTACAGCTGGACCTTCGCCAGCTCCAGGTACCAGTCGCACAGCTCGTTCCACGTGAACTGGTAGAGCGCGCCCGCCACCTTCGCGAACTGGAAGTCCTCGAACAGGCCGTCCACTTCGGACACCAGCGCGCTCAGCCTGCCCAGGATCCAGCGGTCCGCTTCCGTCAGCGAGCCGGCGTCCGGCAGAGGAGACGAAACCGAAGCGCCGTTCATCATCGCGAACTTCGTGGCGTTCCACAGCTTCGTGCAGAAGTTGCGGGAGCCCGCCGCCCATTCGTCGGCCAGCGCCATGTCCGCGCCCGGGTTGGCCCCGCGGGCCAGGGTGAACCTGGTCGCGTCCGCGCCGTAGGCGTCCATCCACTCCAGCGGGTCGATCACGTTGCCGCGCGACTTCGACATCTTCTTGCCGTTCGCGTCGCGGATCAGCCCGTGCAGGTACACGTGGTCGAACGGCTGCTTCCCGGCCATCTGGTGCACGCCGAACATCATCATCCGGACGACCCAGAAGAACAGGATGTCGTAGCCCGTGGAGAGCACGCTGGTCGGGTAGAACTTGGCCAGGTCTTCCGAAGGAGAAGGCCAGCCCAGCGTCGACATCGGCCACAGGCCGGACGAGAACCAGGTGTCCAGCACGTCCGGGTCCTGGGTCCAGCCCTCGCCGGACGGCGGCTGCTCGTCCGGGCCGACGCACACGACCTCGCCGTCCGGTCCGTAGTACACCGGGATGCGGTGGCCCCACCACAGCTGGCGCGAGATCGTCCAGTCGTGCATGTTGTCGACCCAGTCGAAGTACCGCTTGCCCAGCTCCGGCGGGTGGATCTTCGTCCGGCCGTCGCGGACCGCGTCGCCCGCCAGCTTGGCCAGCTCCTCGACCTTGACCCACCACTGCAGCGACAGCCGCGGCTCGACCACCGTGTCGCAGCGCGAGCAGTGCCCGACCGCGTGCACGTACGGCCGCTTCTCCGCGACGATCCGGCCGGCCTCGCGCAGCGCGGCGACGACCGCCGGACGCGCCTCGAAGCGGTCGAGGCCCTGGAACGGCCCCGGCGCGGTGATCTCCGCGCGCTCGTTCATGATCGTCAGCATCGGCAGGTCGTGGCGGCGGCCGATCTCGAAGTCGTTCGGGTCGTGCGCCGGGGTGACCTTCACCGCACCGGTGCCGAACTCCGGGTCGACGTGCTTGTCGGCCACGATCGGGATGCGGCGGCCGGTCAGCGGCAGCTCGACCTCGGTGCCGACCAGGTGCGCGTACCGCTCGTCGTCCGGGTGGACGGCGACCGCGGTGTCGCCCAGCATCGTCTCCGCGCGGGTCGTCGCCACCACGATCGCGGTGTCGCCGTCGCCGTAGCGGATCGACACGAGCTCGCCGTCGTCGTCGTTGTGGTCGACCTCGATGTCCGACAGCGCCGTCTGGCACCGCGGGCACCAGTTGATGATCCGCTCGGCCCGGTAGATCAGGCCCTCGTCGAAGAAGTTCTTGAACACCGTCTGGACGGCCTTCGAGAGGTTCTCGTCCATGGTGAAGCGCTCGCGCGACCAGTCGACGCCGTCGCCGAGGCGCTTCATCTGGCCGAGGATCTTGCCGCCGTACTCGGCCTTCCACTCCCAGACGCGCTCGACGAACTTCTCCCGGCCCAGGTCGTGGCGCGAAAGGCCCTCGCCGGCCAGCTGGCGCTCGACGACGTTCTGCGTCGCGATGCCCGCGTGGTCCATGCCCGGCAGCCACAGCACCTCGTAGCCCTGCATGCGACGACGACGGCTCATCGCGTCCATCAGGGTGTGGTTGAGCGCGTGGCCCATGTGCAGCGAACCGGTGACGTTCGGCGGCGGCAGTACGATCGAGAACGGCGGCTTCCCCGACGAGGCGTCGGCCGTGAAGTACCCGGCCGCTACCCAGCGGTCGTACATCGGTGCTTCCTCGGCGGCCGGGTCCCAGGCACCCGGAAGGTCGGTGGTCTGCTGCGGAGCGTTCTCGGTCACAATGGACAAGTCTACGAACCCGTCACGGCGGGTCACCCAGGGGGAAGGCACTCTGACGATGGCGGAGCCTCAGCAGCCGCAGGACCCGGACGACCGGCGCCTCGAGACGCACCCGGACCTGATGAACCCGGACTGGCAGAAGTACGCCGCCCGGGACGCCTGGCTGGGCGCGAAGAAGGACCTCAAGAAGCGTCGCAAGCGCGAGCGCCGCGCGGGCGGGTACCGGCAGCCGGGCCAAAGCCGCTGGCCGGGCGTGCTCGCCCTGCTCATCGTGGTCGGCCTGGTCGCCGCGGCGATCATCGTGCACCAGCTCCAGGGCGTCGGCGTCAACGAGTTCGCGTACTTCGGGTAACGCCCGTCCCCCGCCGTCGATGAGTCAGTCGTCGACCTTGGGGGGACGCACGTGGACGAGGACAACCTGCTCGAAACGCACCCGGACCTGATGGATCCGGACTGGCGAAAGCACGCGCAGACCGATGCCTGGCTGGGCGCGAAGAAGGACCGCAAGCAGTTCCGCAGGCAGCAGAAACGCTCCGCGCACGGCTCGCGCCGCCGCTGGTGGGGGTTCGCCGCCTTCCTGGCCGCCCTGGCCGTGACGACCACGGCGATCGTGGTCCTCGGCCACCGGCCCGCCCAGGACGCCGCGCCGCCGGACCCGACGTCGGTCCCGGACGTCGCCCCGGTCGACCTGGCCCGGCCGTACGCGCACACGCCCGCCGACGTCTGGCCGAAGGGGCTCGACGGCATCACCTCCCCGGCCGCCGCCGCGATCGGCGCCTTCAAGGCCGACGCGGTCGCCGACGCGTACGCCAAGGTCCGCCAGGCCATCTCCGCCGCCAACCTCGACCCGGCGGTGCTCTACCGCCACGACACCGCCGCGTTCCTCGCCGCGTTCGCCCCTGACCAGCGTGAACAGCTCGTGCCGAGGCTCGCCGAGAAGCCGTCGAAGGACGGCGGCTTCGACACCTACGTGACCGAGATCGCCGACGGCTACCACCTGCTCGACGCGGGACCCCGCACGTTCGGCACGCTGACCGCCCGGGCCGGTGACAAGCCCGGCGAGCTGGCCGTGGACGCGAAGTACGTCGTCGCCTACGCCTTCGACAACCCCCACCCCAAGTCGCTGACCAGCCCGAACGAGATCGTCAGCTTCCTGCGCGTGGACGAGACCTACGTGGTGGTCACCGACTCGAAGGTCGCGAAGAGCAGCCAGGGCCTGTGGCTCGACGGCGGGCAGAGCGCACTGTCGTCCGTGGGCTGCGCGGCCGCCAAGGAGGGCTACCTCGCCCCCGGCTACGCGAACCCACCGTCGGCCACGCCGTCGACCGGCGATCAGCACCCGCCGGGCTACTACGACCCGAAGTACCCGGTCCCGACCCTCGACACCTGCAACTGATCGTTCGATCACACCAGATGCACAGTCTGGACTGCACAGTTAAACTGTGTACATGGGCGAAGTACCTCCGCACGTGGCCGAGAGCGCGGGCTGGATCCGCGGGGTCGTCGGGCAGCTGCACCGGCGGCTGCGCCACGTCGACAACGCCGGGATCCTGACGCCGTCGCAGTCCGCCGTGCTGCACCGGCTCCACCGCGAAGGCGCGGCCACCCAGGGTGAGCTGGCCGCCGCCGAGCACGTGCGGCAGCAGTCGATGGCCGCCACCCTCGGCGTCCTCGACGAGCTCGGCTACCTCGCCCGCACACCGGACCCGGCCGACCGCCGGCGTGTCGTGATCAGCCTCTCCGACGCCGGCCGCGACACCGTGCGCGGGATCCAGCAGCACCGCGACGAGTGGCTGGCCCAGGCCCTGCTGGACGAGCTGACCCCCGCCGAGCTCGACGCCGTCACGCGCGCGCTGCCGCTGCTGCAGCGCGTCGCCGAACACTGAAGGAGTTCCTCACGAGCACCGTCACCGCCCCCGCGAAGTTCGGCGCCCGCCTGGTCACCCCGCTGGTGGCCGGCGCGGTGCTCAACCCGATCAACTCCACGCTCATCGCCGTCGCGCTCGTGCCGATCGGGCAGAGCTTCGGCGCCGGACCCGGGCAGACCGCGTGGCTGATTTCGGCGCTCTACCTGGCCACCGCGGTCGGGCAGCCGGTGGTCGGCCTGCTGGTCGACCGCCACGGCGCCCGGCGCGTCCTGCTCGGCGGCGCGAGCCTGGTGATCGTCGCCGGGATCGCGGGCCTGATCCCCGTCTCGGTCGGCTGGCTGACCGGCGTGCGGGTCGTCCTCGGCCTGGGCACGTGCGCCGGGTTCCCGGCCGCCATGGCCGTGCTGCGCCACCACGCCGAGGCGAGCGGCCAGGGCGTGCCCGCGCGGGTGCTGTCGCTGCTCTCGATGTCCGCCCAGACGGTGATGGTGATCGGCCCGACGCTGGGCGGGCTGCTGATCGGCCTCTTCGGCTGGCCCGCGATCTTCGCCGTGAACATCCCGCTCGCCGGGTTGTCGCTGGTGCTGGCGTGGGCGTGGGTGCCGAAGGACGACCGCGGCGAGCGCACCGCCACCCGGATCGACGTGCTCGGCATCGCGCTGTTCTCCGCGACCCTGCTCGCGCTCCTGTTCTTCTTGATGGCCCCTGGCGCCGAGGTCTGGCTGCTCGCCGTCGTCGCGGCCTTCGGGACCGCCTTCACGCTGGTCGAGCTGCGGCGGGACGCCCCCTTCCTCGACCTGCGGATGCTCGCGGCCAACCGCGCCATCCTGCGGACCTACCTGCGGCAGGCGCTGAGCTTCATGGCCATCTACGCGATCATGTTCGGCTACGTCCAGTGGCTGGAGACCACCCGGCGGCTGTCCGAAGAAGCGGCCGGGCTGATGCTGCTGCCGATGTCGGGCACGGCGGTCTGCGCCGCGGCGTTCTCCGGCCGCGCGTCGGGCATCAAGGCCCGGCTGGTCACCGTCGCGGTGGCACTGGCAGGCGGCTCGGCCCTGCTCCTGCTCGTGCACGACGGCACCTGGATCGGCGCGCTGCTCGCGTTGGCCGCGCTGTTCGGGCTCGCTCAGGGCCTGACCAGCGTCGCGAACCAGACGACGCTCTACCGCGAGGCCCCGGCGGAGCAGATGGGCACGGCGAGCGGGCTGTTCCGCACGGCCCAGTACCTCGGCGCGATCGTGGCGTCGACGCTCATCGCCCTTTGCTACGGCCCGCACGCCGACTCGGCGGGCCTGCACCGGCTGGCGATCGCGCTGGTCGTCATCAGCGTGCTCCTGCTCGCGGTCACCCTCGCCGACCGCGGGCTGCGCACCGATCGCGCGTGACCCCGGTGGCCGCGGACGATCACCTTGGCGCACGATGAACGCATGACCCGTGAAGCGCCGGCGCAGGACGTGGACGAAACCCGCCTCGAGGTGGGCAAGCCGAAGGGCTGGGCGGCCGGGATACCCGGCGTCGCCGTGTCGCTCGCGCGCAGCGTCGAGCAGATGGGCACCGGCCGGACGATCAAGGCGCTGCGGCTGCTGAACCAGCGCGAAGGGTTCGACTGCCCGGGCTGCGCGTGGCCGGAGCCCCGCGAGGTCGACGGCGAGAAGCGCAAGCTGGCCGAGTTCTGCGAAAACGGCGCCAAGGCCGTCGCCGAAGAGGCCACGAAACGGCGGGTGGACCGCGGGTTCTTCGCGCAACACCCGATCGGCGAGCTGGAAACCAAGACCGACTACTGGCTCGGCCAGCAGGGCCGGATCACCGAGCCGTTCGTGCTGCGCGAGGGCGCGACGCACTACGAGCCGATCTCCTGGGACGACGCGTTCGAGCTGGTCGCGGGCGAGCTCAAGGCGCTGACCGACCCGAACGAGGCCATCTTCTACACCTCCGGCCGCACCAGCAACGAGGCCGCGTTCCTCTACCAGCTGCTGGTGCGCTCCTTCGGCACCAACAACCTGCCGGACTGCTCGAACATGTGCCACGAGTCCTCCGGCGCCGCGCTGTCGGCCACCACCGGCGTCGGCAAGGGCTCGGTGAGCCTGGCCGACATCCACCGGGCCGACCTGATCGTCGTCGTGGGGCAGAACCCGGGCACCAACCACCCGCGGATGCTCTCGGCGCTCGAAGAGGCCAAGGGCAACGGCGCGAAGATCATCGCCGTGAACCCGCTGCCCGAGGCCGGGTTGATGCGGTTCAAGAACCCGCAGAACGTCCGCGGCGTCATCGGCAGGGGCACGCCGCTGGCCGACGAGTTCGCCCAGGTCCGCCTCGGCGGCGACCTGGCGCTGTTCCAGGCCGTCGGGCACCTGCTGCTGGCCTGGGACGCCGAAGCGCCCGGTGCGATCGTCGACCGCGACTTCGTCGACCGGGTCACCGAGGGCTTCGACGACTACGCCGAGCACCTCCAGGAGATCGACTGGCCGGAGATCGAGCGCGCGACCGGCCTGCCGCGCGAGCAGATCGAGCGCGTCGCGCGGATGATCGCCTCCTCCGAGCGCACCGTCTACTGCTGGGCGATGGGCCTCACGCAGCACAAGCACGCGGTGCCGACGATCTCCGAGATCGCGAACCTCGCCCTGGTGCGCGGCATGATCGGCAAGCCCGGCGCCGGCCTGTGCCCGGTGCGCGGGCACTCGAACGTCCAGGGCGACCGGACGATGGGCATCTGGGAGAAGATGCCGCAGTCGTTCATGGACGCCCTCGCCGCCGAGTTCGGCATCGAGGTCCCGCGCGAGCACGGCTTCGACACCGTCGACGCGATCCGGGCGATGCGAGACGGCCGCGGCAAGGTGTTCTTCGCCGTCGGCGGCAACTTCGCGTCGGCGACGCCGGACTCGGCGCTGACCGAGAAGGCACTGCGCTCCTGCTCGCTGACCGTGCACGTCTCGACGAAGCTGAACCGCTCGCACGTCGTGCACGGCCGGACCGCGCTGGTCCTGCCGACGCTGGGCCGCACCGAGCGCGACGTCCAGGCGAGCGGCGAGCAGTTCGTCACGGTCGAGGACTCGATGTCGCAGGTGCACACCTCGCGCGGGCGCCTGACGCCGGCGAGCGAGCACCTGCTCTCGGAAGTCGCCATCATCACCCGGCTGGGTGAGAAGCTGTTCGGCGCGGGCCACGCCGTGCCGTGGCGGACGTTCGAGGCCGACTACGACCTGATCCGCGACCGGATCGCGCGGGTCGTGCCCGGCTGCCAGGACTACAACCGCCGGGTCCGCGAGCCGGACGGCTTCGTGCTGCCGCACGCCCCGCGCGACTCCCGCGAATTCACCGGGACGGCGAACGGCAAGGGCAACTTCACGGTGTCGGAGCTGGAGTACCCGAAGGTCCCCGATGGCCGGCTGCTGCTGCAGACGATGCGCAGCCACGACCAGTACAACACCACCATCTACGGGCTCTCGGACCGCTACCGGGGAATCGAGAACGCCCGCCGCGTGGTGCTGGTGAACCCGGACGACCTCGCGGCGCTCGGCCTGGCCGACGGCGCGCTCGTCGACCTGGTCTCCGAATGGCGCGACGGCACCGAACGCCGGGCGCCGGCGTTCCGGGTCGTCGCGTACCCGACCGCCCGCGGCTGCGCGGCGGCCTACTTCCCGGAGGCGAACGCGCTGGTGCCGCTGGACTCGGTGGCGGACAAGTCGAACACGCCGGTGTCGAAGGCGATCGTCGTGCGGCTGGTCCCGGTCCCGGCGGAAACCCGGCCCTGAACCCCGGCCCTGAACCTCAGCCCTGGAAGTCCTTCTTCAGCGTGCCGGTCATGTCCGTGACCACGGCCTGCACGCTGTCCAGGGTCGCGGGCGGGATCAGCGCGGCCTCGGTGCCGCCGTCGGCGATGGACAGGCCCAGCACTACGTTGCCGGAGCGCACGGCCGCCCACTGCTCGGAGAAGCCGGACTCGTCACCGACCCCGGTGGCGAGCCGGACGCCCGAGTGGTCGCCGAGGGCGTCGGTCATCAGCTGGCTGGCCTTGGCGGCGGCCTCGTCCGCGTCGGACTGCGTGAACCGCACGACCGCGATCGTGACGAGCCGGTAGTCCTGCAGGTTGGGCTTGCCGCCGCCGAGGTCGCGCGCGTACAGCCGGCGGCACGTGGTGATCTCGTTGCCGTCGTCGGCGTGGTCGTCGGGGATGACCTTGGCCTCGGCGGCCTTCACCGAGTCGGCCGGGATCTCGACGGTCCCGGGCGCGAGCTGCGCCTGTGCGTTCGGCCCGGGCAGCCGGCAGGCGTCTATCGCGCCCGGGTAGTGCGCCGAGGCAGACGCCGACTGGCACCCGGCACAAAGAACGGCTGAAGCGAGGACGGGCAAGATCCACCCACCCGGGGTGACGCTGCTGCGCATAAATTCCGGACTTTCCGTATTCCCTGAAATCGATTTTCCAAGATCGCCCACCGATCGGGTGAACCATCTCCCGGCACGTGGCCTGCCCGTGCCGATGGTCACCGCACCCTGCCTCACCAGTGCGGCAGCGTCAAGACCACTGACCCGGGTGGTCCACCGTGGTCCAGTGGGGACGGTCGTCGCGGGAATTCCCCGCGCATTTCAGGGATTCGACGGAAAATCCGGAACTTCGCCGTCGATCAATTCACCGGCGGTCAATCCACGCAGACGACGCCGTTCGAGGTGATCGGATCGTCCGAAGCGCCCCCGGGGCCGGTGCCGCCGCCGCCCGCCGCGCCGGGGCCGGCGTAGACCGTCCCGAGCACCACCTCGATGTGCCCCGCCGGCACCGACGCCGACTGCTGCGTCGTCAGCCCGCCCAGCGCCTTCGCCACCTCGGCGCCGCGTTCGGCCAGCGCGGGGCCGAAGCGGACCAGGGACGTCCGCCGGGTGTCGCTGTTGCCCGTCGCGTTCGACGGGAACCCCTTCTCCCGCAGGACCCCGGCCACACGCGCCGCGAGCCCCGCCTTCGGGCCCGCGTTGGAGACGTCGACGGTGACCGACGCGGCCGGCGCCGAGGTCGCCGGCGTGGCGGGTGCGGCCGGCGTCCCACCGCCGATCAAGCTCGCCGCGAAAGCCTTCACCGCGGCCGGGTCGACCTGCACCGCCGTCGCCCGGGGGTTGTTGACCGGGTCGTACCGGTAGTCGACGTTGACGACCGGGATCGTCGCGAACTGGATCCCGCCGCCGCTGACGCCGCGCATCTGCCCGACGAAGTCGAGGAGGTTCCACGAGCCGTCCAGCACCACCGAGCGCTTCACCGCGTCGATCAGGTCCGACAGCTTCCCCGGATCGGCCAGCGTGCCCGCCGAGAGCACCTGCCGGGCCAGCCCGGCGAGGAACACCTGCTGGCGGCGGACGCGGGCGAAGTCGGTGCCCGGGAGCCCGTCACGCTGCCGGACGAAGGCGAGGGCGTCCGCGCCCGAGATGCGCTGGGGGCCGGCCTGGAAGTCCGCACCCGAGTTCTCGTCCTTGGTGGCCTTCTTCAGGCAGACGTCGACGCCGCCGACGGCCTTGCTGATCTCGTAGAAGCTGAGCAGGTTCACCTCGGCGAAGTGGTCGATCTTCACCCCGGTGAGGTCCTCGACCGCCTGCCGCGTCGCCCGACGGCCCGCCGTGAGCGCGCCCTGGTTGATCTTCGTCTTGTCGGTCTCGCCCGCGTTGCGCAGCCGCCGCGCTTCGGCGGCCTTCGCCCGCCCGAACGCGCCGTTGATCTTGCCCTTCCCGCCCGCCATCGAGACATAGCTGTCCCGCGGGATGGAGAACGCTTTCACCTCCTTCGTGCCGTTCGGGATCCGGAGCACGATCAGGGTGTCGGTGAGGTCGTCGCCGTTGGCGCCGGCCCGCAGCTCACGCAGCATTTCCGGCGGCAGCGGGTTGCCGTCGTTGTCGGAGCGGGCGTCCCGGCCGACGAGGAGGATGTCGAGCGAGCCGTCGGCGGGCTGTTCCCCCGGCTTCGCCGCGCCGCCCTCTTCGTCGATCACGTTGTCACGCGTCACGCCGTCCAGAGCGCGGAGGTTGACATACCCGTACGCCGTGCCGCTGAGCACGACGAGAGCCAGTCCGGCGACGACGACCTTCCCCAGTGGATGCACGCCCCTCTGGACGCCCGAGCCCTGGGAACCGCTGCACGAGTGAGAGCCGAGTCACATTCTCAGGTGAGAGGCTCCGTTGAGGTCGAGGATCGCGCCGGAGGCCCAGGTCGCTTCGGCCGAGGCGAGGTAGAGGACGGCCGCGGCGACCTCCTCGGGCGTGCCGACCCGCCCGAACGGGCTCTGCGCGCGCAGGGTGTCGTCGATCCGGCCGGCCACGCGCTCGGTGGCGGTGAACCCGGGAGCCACCGACGTCACGGAGATCCCGTGGGGCGCGAGGGAAACGGCGAGCGACTGGCCGAACGCGTGCAGCGCGGCCTTGCTCGCACCGTACGCGGGGTGGTCCGGCTCACCCTTGAAGGCGCCGCGCGACCCGACGTTGACGATCCCGGCCGGGCGCGCCACGCCCGATGAGGTGCCGGGCGACGCAGTAGCTGAGGTTCGCGGCGCCGACGAGGTTGACGTCGAGGGTGCGCCGCCAGATCCGCTGCCAGTCCGCATAGGACACTCCGGCGACGGGGTGCACGGTCTCCGGCGACGTCGCGACGGCGGCGTTGTTGACCAGCACGTCGACCCCGCCGAGCCCGGCTTCGGCCGCGTCGGCGATCTTGCGTGCCGCCTCGGGGTCGGCCAGGTCACCGCCGATCAGCACGTGGCCTTCACCAGGGAGCCTTTTCAGCGTCTCCTCGGCGTCGGCGGCTCGATGTCCATAGTGGACGGCGACCCGGTCGCCGCGGGACGCGAACGCCGTGGCCACGGCGCGCCCGATACCGCGGGACGCGCCGGTGACCAGGACTCCCTTGCTCATCCGAACAGCTGGACCAGCTTCAGGAACAGCTGGTACACCCCGTACCCGAACGGGAGCACCACCCACGCCCAGGCCAGCACGATCAGCGGCACCCGGTTGGGCTTCGTCGTCGGTTCGCTCATCACGCTTCGCTCCTCACGGCCTCGGGGACCGGCTCGTGGAACTTCTCCTTGACCGGGCGGACCAGCTCGTTGGCCACGAAGCCGACCACGAGCAGGCCGATCATGATGTAGAACGACGTCGTGTACAGGTCCGGGCCGGACTTGCCCGCCGCCTTCTCGCTGTCGGCGATGCGGTTGACGATCAGCGGGCCGAGCACGCCCGCCACCGACCACGCCGTCAGCAGCCTGCCGTGGATCGCGCCCACCTGGTAGGTGCCGAAGAGGTCCTTCAGGTAGGCCGGGACCGTCGCGAACCCGCCGCCGTAGAACGACAGGATCACCATCGCGCACAGGATGAACACGAGCTTCGAGGAGTTCTGCGTCAGCGCGATCACCAGGTACAGCAGCGCGCCGGCGCCGAGGTACGTGCGGTAGATGTTCTTGCGGCCGACCAGGTCCGAAGTGGACGACCAGACGAACCGGCCGAGCATATTGCACAGCGACAGCAGCGCGACGAACCCGGCCGCCGCGGCCACGCCCACCGGCGTGGACGTGCCCTTGAAGAAGTCCTGGATCATCGGGGAAGCCTTTTCCAGGATCCCGATGCCCGCGGTGACGTTGAAGCACAGGACGACCCACAGGCACCAGAACTGCGGTGTCTTGATGGCGTTGGCCGCGGACACGTTCGCCGTCGTGATCATCGCGGCGCCGTGGTCGGTCTTCGGCTCCCAGCCCGCCGGCTTCCAGCCGTCGGCCGGGACCCGCACGAGCAGCCAGCCCATCGACATGAACACCGCGTAGACGAGGCCGTGGACCAGGAACGCGGTTGCGATGGTGCCGGTCGTCGGCGCGGTGCCGAGCATCGAGGACGACCACGGCGAGGCGATCAGCGCGCCGCCGCCGAAGCCCATGATCGCGATGCCGGTGGCCATGCCCGGGCGGTCCGGGAACCACTTGATCAGCGTCGACACCGGCGAGATGTAGCCGATGCCGAGCCCGACGCCGCCGATCCCGCCGTAGCCGACGACGACCAGCCAGAACTGGCCGGTCGCCACGCCGAGGGCGGAGACGAGGAATCCGCTGGCGAAACAGCACATCGACACGAACATCGCCCAGCGCGGGCCGTTCTTCTCGACGAGCGTGCCACCGAAGGCCGCGGACAGCCCCAGCATGACGATGCCGAGCTGGAACGGCAGCGAGCTCTGCGTGCCGTTGAGGTGCAGCGTCTTCTCGAGCGGGACCTTGAACACGCTCCACGCGTACGCTTGCCCGATCGACAGGTGCACCGAGAGGGCCGCCGGCGGCACCAGCCAGCGCGTCCAGCTGGGCGGGGCCACGATCCGGGAGCGGTCCAGGAAGCCGAGAGCCATCGGTTCCCTCCGTAATCTGGGGATGATGGTGGGAATGTATTACTAAATCACCGGTGTTGCACCATACGAGTGTCGAACTTTCGGGCAGCGAAGGATGTGCTGATGGGCAGGGTGACCGTGCGCAGGCCGGTGCGGCGGATCTCCGCGACCGGGGACCGGCGCCGCCCCGACGCGCTGGCGGCCGAAGAGCCCCTGGAGCTGCGGGTCGGCGGCCGGGCGCTGGCGGTCACCATGCGCACGCCCGGCCACGACGTCGAGCTGGCCCACGGCTTCCTGCTGTCGGAGGGCGTGATCGGCGGGCGCGAGGACATCGCGGTCGCCCGCTACTGCGACGGCGTCGACGACCAGGGCCGCAACACCTACAACGTGCTGGACATCGCGCTGGCCGACGGCGTCCCGCCGCCCGACACCGGGGTGGAGCGCAACTTCTACACGACGTCCTCGTGCGGCGTCTGCGGCAAGGCCGCGCTCGACGCGGTCAAGCTCCGCACGCGCTTCTCCCCCGCTTCGGCGCCGTTCGCGGTGAAGAGCGAAACCCTGGCGGCCCTGCCGGACGCGCTGCGCGCCCGCCAGAAGGTGTTCGCGAGCACCGGCGGCCTCCACGCGGCGGCGCTGTTCACCCCGGACGGATCGCTCGACGTCGTCCGCGAGGACGTCGGCCGGCACAACGCGGTCGACAAGGTCCTGGGCTGGGCGCTCCTCGACGGCCGGATCCCGGCGTCCGGACACGGCCTGCTGGTGTCCGGACGAGCGTCGTTCGAGCTGGTGCAGAAGGCCGCGATGGCGGGGATCGGGCTGCTGGCCGCGGTGTCGGCCCCGTCGTCACTGGCGGTGGAGCTGGCCGAGGAGAACGGCATGACCCTGGTCGGCTTCCTGCGCGGCGACTCGATGAACCTCTACACCGGCGACCACCGCATCCTCACCTAGCCGACCGGCACCCAGTTGCCGTGGAAGCCGTGGGGCACGCGGTCCGGCAGGTGGACCGCCGCCACCGTCTCCAGGGTTTCCGCGTCCAGGATCGTCAGGTCGCTGCGCTGGGTGGCCGGGTCGAACACGAAGCCCATCAGGACGCCGTCGTCCTCGGCCGCGTCGTCGTGGCGGGGGACGAACACGAACTCGCCCGGCTGCCGGCCCGCGCCGAACGCGCGCTCGGCCCGCGAGCCGGTGTGGAAGTCGTGCTTGTACAGCGAGCCGCCGGGCTCCGCGCCGCCGTCGGCCGACGTCGCGTAGCCGTAGCGGTGGCGGCGGCCCACCAGGCGCTCGTCCACGCGCGGGAACTCCTGGCCGCGGTCGTCGAGGCGCTCCTCCAGGACCTTGCCCGCCGCCAGGTCCACCGTCCAGCGGTCCAGGGTCGGGCCGCCCTCGTCCGGGCCGTGCAGGTTGCGGTCGAACATCTTCGGGTGGCGGACGACGTCCAGCACCACGCTGTCGCCGTCGTCGTAGGCGTTGAGCGGGTGGAAGACGTAGCACGGCTCGACGTCGAACCACCGGACGTCGCCGTTGCCGCCCTCGCGCGGCATGACCCCGATCCGCGCCGGGTACTTCGGGTTCCAGCGGTAGGGCAGGCCGCCGTTCGCGCCGAGCTTGCCCGCCACCATGGCGGTCACCGGGTCCGGGACGCGGACCTTGCCGACCACGGCCGAGACCACCAGCTTCGCCGGCGCGCGCAGCGCGGCGGGCACGCTGGCCGCGACCGCCATCTCCGCGTTGAACGTCACCGGCAGGTCGTAGAAGACGACGTGGTTCTCGGTCAGCGAGAAGTCGTGCATCATCGGCGACCCGGTGACCTCGACGTCGACCGTGCGGCGGGCGCGGCCGGCCGCGTCGATCACCGAGTACTGGACCTTGTTCCCCATGCCGAAGAAGTACGAGACGGCGTGCAGCTCGCCGGTGCGCGGGTCACGCTTGGGGTGGGCGGTGTAGCCGCCGGGGAGCGTGCCGTCGAAGTCGCAGCGGCCGACGGTGTCGAGCTCGTCGGTCAGCTCGTAGATCGGCGCGCCCGCCTCGACCAGGGCGAGGGTCTTGCCGGCGTGGCCGATGACGTTGGTGTTGGCCCCGAGCGCGTCCAGCCCGCAGAACCGGCTCGCGTCTTCGCCGTTCAGCGTGGCCGCGACGGCGGGGTTGCGGACCCACCGGTTCCGGTACCACTCGGCTTTGCCGTCGCGCAGGCGCACGCCGTGGACCATGCCGTCGCCCATGAACCAGTGGTAGGCCGCCGGGTCCACTTCGGACAGCGGGTTGGGGCCGTTGCGCAGGTAGCGGCCGTCGAGGAACTCCGGGATCGCTCCGGTGACGGCCAGCTCGGTGATCGTGTGCTCCCGGCTGACCGGGGCGAAGTTGCCCTCGAGGAACTTGTTGCCCATGTGACCCCTCCACGGTTGCCATAACTTGGTTATGGATACAGGTATAACAGGGTTATGGGACACTGGCAAGCATGAGCCCGAAACCGCGCGCGTCCGACGTCAAGGCCCGGCTCGTCGAGGCCGCCATCCGCCTGCTCGACGAGAACGGTCCCGAGGCCCTGCAGGCCCGCAAGCTGGCCGCCGAGGTCGGCGTCTCGACGATGGCGGTCTACACGCACTTCGGCGGCATGGCCGCCCTGGTGGACGAGGTGGCGCGGGCGGGCTACCTGCGGCTCAGCGAATGGCTGGCCGGGGTCGGCGAGACCGGCGACCCGGTGGCGGACATCTTCAGCATGGCCCGCACCTACCGGCAGGCGGTCGCCGAGCAGCCGCAGCTGTTCGCGGTGACGTTCGGCCAGTCCGCGCCCGGCGGCAAGCGGGCCACGCTGTCCGACCTGACCACCGCGGAAGGCCGCGAAGCCGCTCAGGAGGGCCTGGAGGCGTTCACCCACATCGTCCGGGCGACCGAACGGGCCATCGCGGCCGGCCGGTTCCGCCCCGCGGACGAGTACCAGGCCGCCGCCCAGCTCTGGAGTGCGCTGCACGGATTCGTCACACTGGAGGCGTCGGGGCACTTCGGCCCCGGTGAACAGGGCATAGACCACATTTTGATCCCCCTGGGGATCACCATGGCGGTGGGTCTCGGGGACACTGTGGACGAAGCCGGGCGCTCGGCCGAGACCGCGAAAGCAGCTTGGCGAGCGAGAACCGGAAACGCCGGGCAGGGTGAGAACGAATAACCCGGTGAACGAGGGCGCGGGGGAACGCGGAGCGGGTGCGCGGCGTCCTTACGGAGGGGCGAGGGGGTTGGAGACAGGGTGAACGAGCAAAACGGGGATGCGGAGCCCGCCGGGCCGGTGGTGGAGGCGGTCCAGGGCGCCCGGCGGTGGCTGAGCCGCCGGTCGGTGCTGATCGCGGGCGCGTCCGGGCTGGCGGTGACCGGGCTGGCCGTCGGCACCGCGACCGGCAAGCTGCCGTTCAGCCCGGCCCTGCAGCGGACGGTCGGCGTGACGTCGTCGAACCCGACGACCCAGCTGGGCAGCACGCGGGTCGAGCGGGTCTACTCCGCCGCGCGCGGCCGGATGGTCGACCTGGTGTTCATCCTGCCGTCGAAGACCCCGCCGAAGGGGCTGCCGATGTCGCTCATGCTGCACGGCCTGCACGGCAACGCCCGCAGCGCGGCGCCGACCGGCACGCTCAAGCAGCTGGCCAGCGACGTCGCCCGCAAGGCGGTCCCGGCGTTCGGCCTGGTGGCCGTCGACGGCGGCGACAACTACTGGCACGAGGTGCACCCGGGCGACGACCCGATGGCCATGCTGCTGGAGGAGGTCCCGCAGTGGCTGCGGGCCCGCGGGTTCGCCGGCCCGACCGGGCAGCCGTTCGCCGCCACCGGCGTGTCGATGGGCGGGTTCGGCGCGCTGGTGTACACGCGCCGCCGGGTCGAACGGCGCCAGCCGCCGGCCGCGGTCGCGACGCTGGCCCCGGCGCTGATCACGTCGTGGCCGGAGATGGCCAAGCGGCACATCTTCACCGGCATCCAGGACTGGACGGCGCTGGACCCGCTGCGGCACATCGACGAGACCAGGGGCGTGCCCAACGGCATCTGGTGCGGCACGGAGGACTCGTTCATCACCGGCGTCCGCCGCTACATCGACGCGGCCCGCCCGGCGGTCGCCCACACCGCGCACGGCAAGCACGGCGACTCGTTCAACCGCACGGTGGTGCCCAGCCTGGTCAGCTTCCTCGGCAAGCACGTCCCCCGCTCCGCCTGACCCGTACCCCGCCGGACGACACGCGTACCCCGCCGGACGACACGCGTACCCCGCCGGACGACACGGCTGCACCCGAGCCGGTCGCCGTGTCGTCCATCCAGGTACGCGTGTCGTCCGGTCAGCGGGTGAAGTGGATGCGGGTGATCGTGCGGCCCGGGACCCAGTACGTGCGGACCAGGTCGGCCAGGCGGTTGACCAGGAGCAGGCCGCGGCCGCCCAGGGTCGCCGCCGGCGGTGGGATGCGGCCGGCCAGTGGCTCGGTGATCGTGCCGGTGTCGGTGACCTCGGCGACCACCTCCGACGCCTCCGCCCACAGCCGCAGCACGCCGGTGCCGCCGCCGTAGAGGACGCTGTTGGTCGTCAGCTCGGCGATGGCCAGCGCGAAGTCGTCGCGGCGGGGCCGGCGCAGGCCGTGGCGGGCCGCCCAGATCTCGGCGAAGCCGCGCAGCGATGCCAGCTGCCCGAGGTCGAACTCGCGCTCGATCGCGCCCGGCGGCGGCTCGAGCGGCCGCGTGTAGTCCTCGCGCACGCCGTCGGGGTCGAAGCGCGCACTGACGAACGGCCCGGCCAGGCCCCACAGCTCGGGGTGGGTGCGCTCGGCGTCGGCCAGCACCGGCGGCGGCAGTTCCCCGACGTCGTACGGGCACAGCACCGCCAGGTCACGCCCGGCGAAGGCGTTGTTGATGAGAGCTTCGTGCACGACGCACGCCGAGTACTCCGCGTCCGTACGGGCGGCCCAGATCGGCTCCCCCACGATGCGCACCGGGCCGGCGTGCTCCCCGGCGAACGCATGCAGCACCGACGGCAGGATCGCCCCCGGGTTGCGACCCGCCCGCTGCATGTCGATCAGCCGCACTTCGCCGGCCCGGTCTTCCAGGGCCTTCTCGACCAGCAGCAGGTTCCGGCCGGGGACGGCGACGGCCGCGGGCTCACCTCGGTCGAGGCCTTCGAGGAGGAACGGGACGACACCGTCCAGGTACTCGGTGTCGCCGCGATAGAAGAGTGCCGGATGCCGGAACGGTCTGAGGGCATCTACCACGAAAACGGCATACCCAACCGGCGAGGGCTTCAAACCCTGCGAAAGTCGGTGGTCACTCCACCCAGCGGCCGACGACGGCGATCAGCCAGAAGCCGACCAGCGTCGACAGGCCGAACAGCAGCACCCAGTTGAACAGCTGACGCCGCTCGGTCACCCCGCGGGCCCGCCACAGCCCGTACGCCCCGACCAGGAACAACGGCACGGGGATCAGCGGCAACGGCGACAGCCGGGACACGACGGCGACGACGCAGGTGCCGGTGAATACGGCCAGCACGCCCATCAGCACCCGGTGCAGCCACGGGTACCGCTCGGCGACGGACGCGATCACGCGCTCGCTCAGCTCACGGAACCCCAAGACCGGCGCGGCCGGGGCGGTTCCGGCGGGTTCCGGGGCCGGCGGCGCCGGCGCTTGCACGCCGCCGCCTGGAGCGGCCCCGGAACCCGGGAAGGAATCAGCAGTCATTCAGCTTTCCTGTCGGGTCTCCGAGCCGGGCGGCCCGGAGACGCCCGGAGTCAGGCCGACTTCTCGCCGCGCTCGCTGCGCGCGCGCCGCGTCGGCTGCCGGGCGACGATCGTCGGGTTCACGTTCTCCCGGACGGTCTGCTCGGTGATGACGACCTTCGCCACGTCGTCGCGGCTCGGGATGTCGTACATCACCGGCTGGAGCACTTCTTCCATGATCGCACGCAGCCCGCGGGCGCCGGTACCGCGCAGGACCGCCTGGTCGGCGATGGCCTCGAGCGCGGTCTTGGTGAACTCGAGCTCGACGTTGTCCATCTCGAAGAGCTTCTTGTACTGCTTCACCAGTGCGTTGCGCGGCTGGGTGAGGATGTTGACCAGCGAGTCCTTGTCCAGGTGGTTCACCGTCGCCACGACCGGAAGGCGGCCGATGAACTCCGGGATCAGCCCGAACTTGATCAGGTCCTCGGGCATGGTGTCGGAGAAGACGTCGCTCTCCTCGATCTCGGACTTGGTGCGGATCTCCGCGCCGAAGCCGAGGCCGCGCTTGCCGACCCGCTCGTTGATGATCTTCTCCAGCCCGGCGAACGCGCCGGCCACGATGAACAGCACGTTCGTCGTGTCGATCTGGATGAACTCCTGGTGCGGGTGCTTGCGGCCGCCCTGCGGCGGGACCGAGGCGGTGGTGCCCTCGAGGATCTTCAGCAGCGCCTGCTGGACGCCTTCGCCGGAGACGTCCCGGGTGATCGACGGGTTCTCGCTCTTGCGGGCGATCTTGTCGACCTCGTCGATGTAGATGATCCCGGTCTCGGCCCGCTTGACGTCGTAGTCCGCCGCCTGGATGAGCTTGAGCAGGATGTTCTCGACGTCCTCGCCGACGTACCCGGCCTCGGTCAGCGCCGTGGCGTCCGCGATGGCGAACGGCACGTTGAGCAGCTTCGCGAGCGTCTGCGCCAGGTAGGTCTTGCCGCACCCGGTGGGGCCGAGCATCAGGATGTTCGACTTGGCGAGCTCGACCGACTCCTCCTTGGAGTCCTTCGGCCCGGCCTTGTCGTCCGCCTGGATCCGCTTGTAGTGGTTGTAGACCGCCACCGCCAGCGTCCGCTTGGCGTCTTCCTGGCCGATGATGTACTGCTCGAGGAACTCGTGGATGTCGGCGGGCTTGGGCAGCTCGTCGAGCTTGACGTCGCCGGCCTCGGCCAGCTCCTCCTCGATGATCTCATTGCAGAGGTCGATGCACTCATCGCAGATGTAGACCCCGGGGCCGGCAATGAGCTTCTTCACCTGCTTCTGGCTCTTCCCGCAGAAAGAACACTTCAGCAGGTCTCCGCCGTCACCGATCCGTGCCATGGCCGTTGACCTCGTCCCCTCCGGCGCGGGTTCGGCGCGCCTGACGTGTGTTGCGACGGTGCGACCCGCGGTCGGGGGTGACCGGACGGAGCCTCACACATTGCCACTGACGGTACCCGTCCGATGCCGCGAGCGGGAACACCCACGAACTCCGGGAGCACGTCAGAGGACGACCCTAAACCAGGATGCCGGTGTGTGTCGTCTTCTCGACACACACCGGCCTGGCGGATCTACAGAGCCGACGCCTTACGGTACGGCAGCACCTCGTCGATGATGCCGTACGCCTTGGCCTCCTCGGCCGTCAGGATCTTGTCGCGCTCGATGTCGGTCCGGATCTGGTCCGGGTCCTTGTTCGTGTGCTTGGCCAGGATGACCTCCATCTGGCGCCGCACCCGCTGGATCTCGTTGGCCTGGATCTCCAGGTCGGAGACCTGGCCATACGTGCCCTCGGTGGCCGGCTGGTGGATCAGCACGCGGGAGTTCGGCAGCGCGTAGCGCTTGCCCGGCGTGCCGGCCGACAGCAGCACCGCGGCGGCCGAGGCGGCCTGGCCGAGGCAGTACGTCTGGATGTCCGGGCGGACGAACTGCATCGTGTCGTAGATCGCCATCAGCGAGGTGAACGAGCCACCCGGCGAGTTGATGTAGACCAGGATGTCGCGGTCCGGGTCCTCGTGCTCGAGGTGCAGCAGCTGGGCCATCACGTCGTTGGCCGAGGCGTCGTCCACCTGCACGCCGAGGAAGATGACCCGCTCTTCGTACAGCTTGTTGTACGGGTTCGACTCCTTGACGCCGTAGCTGGTCCGCTCCACGTACGACGGCAGGATGTACCGCGACTGGGGGATGCTCGGGCCCTGGAAGTCACCCGGGAGCCTGAAGTTGCTCATCGAAAGTCTCCTTGGTGCTTCGGCTCAGCGAGAGCCCGGACGGGCGATGTCGGCGGTGAGGACGTGGTCCACGAACCCGTAGTCCTTCGCCTCCTGCGCGGTGAACCAGCGGTCGCGGTCGCCGTCCTTGATGATCTGCTCGACCGTCTGGCCGGTCTGGTCCGCGGTGATCCGGGCCAGCTCCTGCTTCCACTTGTTGAACAGGTCCGCCTGGATCGCGATGTCCGACGCCGTGCCGCCGACACCGGCCGAGGGCTGGTGCATCAGGATGCGGGCGTGCGGGAGCGCGTAGCGCTTGCCCGGCGTGCCGGAGGAGAGCAGGAACTGCCCCATCGAGGCCGCCATGCCCATCGCGTAGGTCGCGACGTCCGGGCGGATCAGCTGCATGGTGTCGTAGATGGCGAACCCGGCGGTGACCGAGCCACCCGGCGAGTTGATGTAGAAGCGGATGTCGGACTCGGCGTCGTCCGCGTCGAGCAGCAACAGCTGCGCGGTGATCCGGTTGGCGACCTCGTCGTTGACCTCGGAACCGAGGACGACGATGCGCTCCTGGAGCAACCGCTCGAACACCGAGTCGGTGAGGTTGAGCCCTGCGGTGCCGGTCCGCGCCTCGGGCGTGTGCTGCGTCACGTCTGCCTGCCTTTTCGCCGGCGGCGGCCCGGTGCTGACGGCCACCGCTGTCGTTTCAGATGCTTGAGATCTTGTAACCGACCCTAACGAACTTGGGCGGTGCAGAATGCCTGACACCGCCCAAGTTCGCTCACAGCTTCACTCCGCCGGAGTCTTCGCCGCCTCGTCGGTGACCTGCGTCTCCTGGGTTGCCTCGTCGGTGGCCGGCTCGTCGCTGCCGAACAGCTCCGAGAGGTCGACCTCGGCGCCGGAGCCGTCGGTGACGGCGGCCTTCCGGACCACGGAGGCGAGGGCCTTGCCGCGGCGGACGTCGGCGTAGATCGCGGTCAGCTGGCCCGACTGCTGGGCGCGCTGGACGTACTCGTCCGGGCTGATCCCGAAGCGCTGGGCCTGGTAGATGATCCGCTCGGTGAGCTCGCCGTCGTTGACCGACACCGCTTCCTTGTCGGCGATGGTGTCCAGCAGCAGCTGCGTGCGGACGGCCTTCTCCGACTCGGTGCGGGTCTCCGCGTCGAACTCTTCGAGGGTGCGGCCTTCGGCCTCGAGGGCCTTGGCGAACTGGGCCTCGTCGTGGTCGAACGGGTGGATCGCGTCGTGCTTGCGGTTCTCGATCTCGGCGTCGAGCACCTTCTCCGGGATCGGCACCTCGGTGCGCTCGAGGAGCTCGTCGAGCACCTTGTCGCGGGCCTGGACACCCTGCTGCATCTTCTTGACGCGGCCGAGCCGCTCGCGCAGGTCGTTCTTGAGCTCTTCGATCGTGTCGAACTCGCTGGCCATCTGGGCGAACTCGTCGTCGGCCTCGGGCAGCTCGCGCGACTTGACCGACTGGACGGTCACGGTCACCTCGGCGTCCTTGCCGGCGTGCTCCCCGGCGACGAGCTGGGTGGTGAACGTCTTGGTCTCGCCGGCGTTCGCGCCGACGATCGCCTCGTCGATGCCGTCGACGAGCTGGCCGGAGCCGATCTCGTAGGACAGCCCGGTGGTGCTCGCCTCCTCGACGGCCTCGCCGTCGACGGTGGCGGACAGGTCGATCGAGACGAAGTCGCCGGTCTCGGCCGGGCGCTCGACGCCGGTCAGCGTGCCGAAGCGGGCGCGCAGCTCGTCGAGCTGCTCGTCGACCTCCGCGTCGGTCAGCTCGACGTCGTCGACGGTGATCGCGAAGCCGTCCAGGTCGGGCAGCTCGATCTCCGGGCGCACGTCGACCTCGGCGGTGAACTCGAGCACGTCGCGGTCCTCGAGCTTGGTCACGTCGAACTCGGGGTTGCCGAGCGTGCGGACCTCGTTGGCGCGGACGGCCTCGATGTACTTGGCCGGGATGGCCTCGTTGACGACCTCGTCGAGCACCGGGCCGCGCCCGATCCGGCTTTCCAGGACGCGAGCGGGCGCCTTGCCGGGCCGGAAGCCCGGGATGCGCACCTGCTGGGCGATCTTGCGGTAGGCGCGGTCGAAGTTCGGCTTGAGCTCGTCGAACGGCACCTCGACATTGATCTTGACTCGCGTCGGGCTGAGCTGCTCGACGGTGCTCTTCAAGGTCTTCTCCTCGAGCGGTAACGATTGTGGTGGACAATCCTGCGGAAATGGCCCCGTCTGACGTGCAGGCCGGGACGTCCGAGTCTAGGCCAGTGGCCTCCGCCACCGGGCCGGGGGCCACCTGCGAGGTCGGGCGCCGCGCGTCCGGCCGATCACCCACCGCATCTGACCGCTCCCGTGGACCACCGAGCCGCTCGGCTGCACGGGGTGGGAGAGCAGCAGCCGCACCGCTCGCGCCGCGACCTCCGACCCTCGCCACGCCGGCCGGACCAAGGCCGCAGGACCGCCCGCGCGTCAGGCGCCGAGCATCCGGCCGATCACCCACCGCATCTGACCGCTCGCGTGCGCCACCGACCCGCTCGGCTGCACCAGGTGCGACAGCAGCAGCCGGACGACGGCCTCGACCGCGACCGTCCACTCCGAGAGGGTCAGCCCGGCCTCCGGGTAGCACCGGGCGAACAGGGCCGCCACCGTGTCGACCGAGCGCTCGAGCACGCCCTCGGGCCGGGTGGTCAGCAGGGGGAGGAAGTCGTCGCGGCCGCCCTTCGGGCAGCCCAGTGCGATCAGCAGCAGCGGGTTGACCCTGGCGGCTTCCAGCGTCTGCCGGAAGGCCGCGGTGACCCCGTCGACGGGACGGCCCGGGTGGGCGGCGACGACCTCGGTCACGCGCTCGGCGAAGCGCTCGGTTTCCCGCAGCACCAAGGCTTCGGCCAGTTCGGCCTTGGAGCCGAGTTCGTTGTAGACGGTCTGCCTGCTGACGCCGACGTGGGCGGCCAGCTTGCCCATCGTCACCGCGGCCCAGCCCTCGCCCGCGGTCAGCTCGGCGGCCGCGTCCAGCAGGCGGTCGCGGGTGCGCGCCGGGGCGGGACGGGTGACGGCCTTCACACGGGCAGCTTACCCACCGCTTGCGTTCGGCTGGCCGGGACCTTTTTTCGAAGCGTGGTGCGACGTTTACAAACGCGAGCGCGTTGTCTACGGTGACTCCCGCCTCGCCCGGAGCTTCTCGACCGAGGAGACCACTCGATGCCCGTCGTCGACACCTCGCCGCGCGGCTCCCGGACGTCCGCGTCACCCCCGCCGACCCCGCGCTCGGTGCCTTCGCCCCGCATCCCGTTGCCCCGCCTGTCGGTGCCGACACTGCTGTTGTTCACCGGCGGCGCTTCGCTGTGGGCCACCGCGACCTGGCTGCTGCTGGCCGGGATCGCGCCGCCGGTGTTCACCGTGCCGCTGCACGCGATCGTCACCTTCACGATGTTCACCGTGGTGCACGAATCCGCCCACCACGCCGCAGGAAAGCTGACATGGGTCAACGAGGTGCTCGGCCGGCTGGCGATGCCGTTCGTCGCGGCTTACGCGTCGTTCCCGCTGCTCCGGTTCGTCCACAGTGAGCACCACCGGAACACGAATGCGGACTCCCACACGGATCCCGACGCGTGGACATCGCAGGGAACCTGGTGGTCGCTGCCGTTCCGCTGGCTCACCATCGACTTCTGGTACGCACGCTTCTACACCGCCCGCGCGCGCACCCGCCCGGCCGCGGAGCGGGCGGAGACGGTCGTGCTGCTGTCGCTGGCGTTCGTCGCGGCCGCGACGCTGGTCGCCGGCGGCCACGGCCGGGAGCTGCTGCTCGGGTACCTGCTGCCGCAGCGGATCGGGCTCGCCGTGCTGGCGTGGTGGTTCGACTGGCTGCCGCACCACGGCCTGCCCGCCGCGAAGCCGCGCGACAAGTTCGGCACCACGCGGGTGCGCGTGGGGCTGGAGTGGCTGATGACGCCGATGATGCTGTTCCAGAACTACCACCTGGTGCACCACCTCCACCCCGCCGTGCCGTTCTACCGCTACCTGCGCGCGTGGCGGGACAACCGGGAGGCCTACCTGGCCCGCGACGTCCCGATCATCACGGCGTGGGGCCGGGAGCTGACGCCGTCGGAATACCGCGCGTGGCGGCGGCTGGCCGACGACCTCGGCGACCACAAGCCGTGCCCCGAACCGCCGCCGCTCGGGCCGAGCCGGTTCCACCGGCTGCGGGTGCGGGAGGTCCGGCCGCTGACCGCGGACGCCGTCGCGATCACCTTCGACGTCCCGCCGCACCTGGCGGCCGAATTCCGGTTCTCGCCCGGCCAGCACGTGGCGGTCCGCGCGGTGGTCGACGGCCACCCCGTGCGGCGGACGTACTCGATCTGCGCGCCGGCGGACGCGGGCGAGCTGCGGATCGCGGTGAAGCGGCGGGCGGGCGGGGCGTTCTCCGGCTTCGCGACCACCGCGCTGGCCGCGGGTGACTGCCTCGACGTCCTGCCGCCGTCCGGCTCGTTCACGCTGGTCCCGGACCCGGCGCGGACCGCGCACTACGTGGCACTGGCCGCGGGCAGCGGCATCACGCCGGTGCTGTCCATCCTGGTCAGCACGCTGTCGGCCGAGCCGCACAGCCGGGCCACGCTGCTCTACGTCAACACCTCGGGCGCCACGACGCTGTTCGCGGCGGAGCTGAGCGCGCTCGCCGAAGGGTTCGGCGGCCGGCTGCACGTGGTCCACTACCGCACCGACGAGCGCGACCCGGACCTGCACGCGCACCGGCCGCGGCAGTTCGACACGGTCGGCGAGGCACTGGCCATCTCCCACGAGCGCTACCAGCGCGGGCGGCTCGACGCGACGCGGCTGCGCGCGCTGCTGCAGAACCGGCTGCACCCGGCGAAGGTCGACGAGTGGTTCCTCTGCGGGCCGCGCGGCCTGATGGAGCTGGCCCGCCGTACCCTCGCCGACGCGGACGTCCCGGAGGAGAGCGTCCACTTCGAGCTCTTCCGCGGCGCGGCCCCCCTGCGCGACCCGGCGGGCACGCCGGCGCAGGTGGCGGTGACGCTGGGCGGCACGACGACGTGCGTCACGGCCGAAGCCGGGGAGACGGTGCTGGACGCGGCCCTGCGGGCCGGCTACGAGGTGCCGTACTCGTGCACGGGCGGCGCGTGCGGCACCTGCCGGGCGACGCTGCTGCACGGCCAGGTGGACATGGACGTCCGGTACGCGCTGACCGAGGACGACGTCGCCGCGGGCCGGATACTGACCTGCCGCTCCCGCGCGACGACCCCGGAGGTCGCGGTCGACTACGACCGCCGCTGACCTCCGGGCCCGGCCCCGAAGCGCCCCAAGGTGGCCTTCGGTGCGTCAGACGCAACCAAGGCCGCCTCGGGGCGCCTGCGAGCCCGGGGTCAGCCGGTCGGAGCGCCCGAGGGCGGTGTGCCCGGGCCGCCCGACTCGCCGTCGGTCACCGAGGTCGCCGTCGCCGTGCTGCCGGACTCCGTGGCCGTCACCGTGACCGTGTCGCCCGTCGCCAGGCCCGTGGCTTGGGCCGACGTGATCGTGTACGTCTTCGAGAAGCCGTCGTCGCTCTCGGCCGTCAGGGAAGTCGCGCTCAGCTCCGTGATCTCCCCGGTCTGCACGATCTTCGTGACGTAGCCGCCGTTGCCGTCGGAGGCCACGTATTCGCCGTGCAGCGCTCCGGCCAGGCCACCGCCCGGCCGGCTGCCGGGGCCGCCCGCCATGCCGCCGGGGCCGGTCCGGGTTTCGGTGGCCGCCGACGACGACAAGGCGGCCCAGACCGCCGCTCCCCCGCCGGCCACGAGCACCGCCGCGACGGCGCCGGCGGCGATCTTCTTGCCCGGCGACCAAGCCTGCTTCGGGGCGGGCGCGGGTGTCGCGCCCCACGTCCGGTCCGGAGTGGACGGTGCCTGCGGTGTGGTCATGGTGTCGCTCCTCGCTCTTCGGGTGAGGTCCACGGTGGAGCCGCCGGCTGTGCACCGACTGTGCCCGCCGTCAGCCGTTCCTGTGACCGCGAACCGGACATCCCGCAACGGGCCGGTCACCGCACAGCCGCTTCACAGGCAGCGCACAACCCGCACACACGGCGCGGACGGACGCTGGTTCCATGGCCGCGCGAACCGTCCCGCCTCGTCCCCGACGGGGGCGGCTTTCGCTGCGCGCGAAACTGACCGGCTCGGTGGTCGTGCTGCTCACCGTGGTGTGCCTGATCGTCGGGGTGGTCAGCGAGTTCGCGCTCGACCTCTTCCTCACCCGCCAGGTCGACCAGCAGCTCTCGGCCGCGGCGAACCGCTCGCTGGTGTTCGCGAGCAACGTCCGGCCGCCGGACGGCGGGCCGCCGCCGCAGACGTTGGGCCAGCACCCGCTCGGGCAGAACGTCGGCACGGTCAGCGCCACCTTCTCGGGGCAGGCGCTCGTCCGCGACGACAGCATCTCCGAACACGGCGGACGGCTGCACCTGACCACCGCGCAGCAGGCACTGATGCGGTCGGTGCCCGCCGACGGCAAACCGCACACCCTGTCCTTCGCCGACCTCGGCGAGTACCGCCTGATGGCGCTGCCGGTCGCCGGGACCTCCGACGTCGTGGTCACCGGCCTGCCGATGAAGCCGGTCGACGACACGCTGCTCACCGTCGGGCTGATCCTGTTCGGCGTCGCCGCGGCGGGCGTGCTCGGCGCGGCCTTCCTCGGCGCGTTCGCGGTCCGCCGCACGCTGCGCCCGCTCGAGCGCGTCGCGGCCACCGCCGGCCGCGTCACCGAGCTGCCGCTCGACCGCGGCCAGGTGGCGCTGTCCATCCGCGTCCCGGAGGGCGACACCGACCCGCGGACCGAGGTCGGCCAGGTCGGTTCCGCGCTGAACCTGATGCTCGGCCACGTCGCCCAGGCCCTCGAGGCCCGGCACGCCAGCGAAATCCGGGTCCGGCAGTTCGTCGCCGACGCCAGCCACGAGCTGCGCACGCCGCTGGCCGCGATCCGCGGGTACGCCGAGCTGGCCGCCCGCGGCAGCGCGCTGGTGCCGCCGGACGTCGCCCATTCGATGGGCCGGATCCAGGCCGAAGCCGTCCGGATGACGGCGCTGGTCGAGGACCTGCTGCTGCTCGCCCGGCTCGACGCGGGCCGCCCCCTCGACGCCCGCGACGTCGACCTCACCCGGCTGGTCGCCGACGCCGTCGGCGACGCCCAGGTCGCCGGGCGGCAGCACCGCTGGCTGCTGGAGCTGCCACCGGACCCGGTGCTCGTGTTCGGCGACGTCCAGCGCCTGCACCAGGTGCTGGCGAACCTCCTCGCCAACGCGCGCACGCACACGCCGCCGGGCACCACGGTGGTGACGGCGCTGGCCCGCTCGGCGGACGGCAGCGCCGTGCTCACGGTGACCGACGACGGCCCCGGCATCAGCCCGGACCTGCTGCCGGACGTCTTCGAGCGGTTCGCCCGCGGCGACTCGTCGCGCTCCCGCAACGCCGGCAGCACCGGGCTCGGGATGGCGATCGCGTCCGCCGTCGTCGTCGCCCACCACGGCACGATCGAGGTGCACAGCCGGCCCGGCCGGACGGAGTTCGCGGTGCACCTCCCGGTGGCCGTGCCCGCACAGCGCGTGCACAGCATCGGCACAACGCGGCCCCAGCTGGGCACCGGAAGCTGAGCCTCATGACCGCTGTGACATCCGGGGCTTCGTCCCGGGCCGGGGGCTCCGCCGCCCGGAGCCCCCGAAAAGCCGCTCGTGCCGCCCGCGAAACCGCTGCACCCCCTTCGTGGCACCGTCCCGCGTTGGCCGTGCTCCTGCTCGGGACCGCTGTGCTGTACCTGTGGGGCCTCGGCGCCTCCGGCTGGGCCAACGCCTTCTACTCGGCGGCCGCCCAGGCGGGCTCGCAGAGCTGGAAGGCGCTGTTCTTCGGTTCCAGCGACGCGGCGAACGCGATCACCGTCGACAAGACCCCGGCGGCGCTGTGGGTGATGGGCCTGTCGGCCCGGCTGTTCGGCGTCAACGCGTGGAGCATCCTGGTGCCGCAGGCGCTGATGGGCGTCGGCTCGGTCTGGCTGCTGTCCGCGACGGTCCGCCGCTCGTCCGGCCCGGCGGCCGGGCTGGTCGCGGGCCTGGTGCTGGCCCTGACGCCCGCCGCGGCGCTGATGTTCCGGTTCAACAACCCGGACGCCCTGCTCGTCCTGCTGCTCGTGGCGGGTGCGTACTGCGTGGTCCGGGCCGTCGAGAAGGCGAGCCCGCGCTGGCTCGCGCTGGCCGGTGTCGCGGTCGGCTTCGGGTTCCTGGCGAAGATGCTGCAGGCGTTCCTGGTGCTGCCCGCCTTCGCCGTCGCGTACCTCGTCGCCGCGCCCGTTTCGGTCGGCAAGCGGCTGCTGCACCTGCTCGGCGCGCTGGTCTCGGTGCTGGTGTCCGCGGGCTGGTACCTGCTGGTCGTCGCGCTGTGGCCGGTGGCTTCGCGGCCCTACATCGGCGGGTCCCAGACGAACTCGCTGTGGGAACTGGTCTTCGGCTACAACGGCTTCGGCCGCATCACCGGCGACGAGGTCGGCAGCGTCGGCGGCGGCGGGGGCCGTGGCTGGGGCTCGACGGGCCTGTCCCGGCTGTTCGGCAGCGAAATGGCGGGTGGCATCGCGTGGCTGCTGCCGGCGGCGCTGCTGGCGCTGGGTGCGGGGCTGTGGTTCACCCGCCGCGCCCCGCGCACGGACGCGTCGCGGGCGGCGCTCCTGCTGTGGGGCGGCTGGCTGCTGGTGACGGCCCTGGTGTTCAGCTACATGGGCGGCATCATCCACCCCTACTACACGGTGGCACTGGCCCCGGCGGTGGCGGCGCTGGTCGGGACGGCGGCGGTCCAGCTGTGGCGCCTGCGCACCCACCCGGCGGCGGCCGGGCTGCTCAGCGGCGGGGTCGCCGTGACAGCGTTGACGGCGTACCTGCTGCTGGGCTCGTCGTGGCAGCCGTGGCTGGCCCCGACGGTCCTGGTGGGCGGCCTGCTCGCGGCGGTGGCGCTGTTCTTCGCGCCCCACCTGACCCGCGGCGCGGCTTCGTCGGTGGCGGTGTTTTCGCTGGTCGTCGCGCTGTCCGGGACGAGTGCGTACACGCTGGCCACGGCGGCGACCACGCACAACGGCGCGATCCCGTCGGCCGGCCCGTCATCGGGTTTCGGCGGCCGTTTCGGCGGCTTCGGCGGCGGCCGTGGCGGCGGCCCGGGCGCGCTGCTTTCGACGACGCTGCCGGGCGCGTCCCTCACGGCGTTGCTCCGGCAGGACGCCTCGAAGTACACCTGGACGGCGGCCACGGTGCTGTCGAACGCGGCAGCGGGCTACCAGCTGGCCGCCGGCGCCCCGGTGCTGGCGGTGGGCGGCTTCAACGGAACGGACCCGTACCCGACGCTTGCGCAGTTCCAGCAGTACGTGGCGAGCGGGCGGATCCACTACTTCCTGGGCGAAGGCACGTCGATGCCGGGCAACAGCGGTTCGGACGCGGCCCGGCAGATCACCGAGTGGGTCGCCTCGCACCACGAGGCTTCCACTGTGGACGGCGTAACGGTGTACGACCTGGCAGCGACCGTGTGAGACACGACGAAAGCAGGGTGTGACGCCGGTCCGGGCCCGGGCAACCTGGTCAACAACCGGCTCACTCCGGCACACTGGTGGTGCCCAGGCGAACAGGAGTTCCTGCTGATGACCGAGCCTCAGATACGGCTGGCCGAATCGGCAGACTTGGAATCGTTCGTCACAGCCTTCGGTGACCGCGCTTTCTTCGAAGACCGCTACCGGCGACAGCAGAAAAAGCGTGGTCTGCTGCTCCTGGGCTCACTGGGGTCCCGACTCGCCGGCGTCGTCTACCTGTGGCTGGCGGATGCGGAGGAGAAGCCCATCCGCGACCACCTCCCGCACGTTCCCCTGATCATGAACCTGCGGGTGCACCAGGACCTGCGGCGGCAGGGGGTCGGCACGGCGCTGGTCCGCGAAGCCGAGCGCCTCGTCCTCGAGCAGGGCCGCTACCGGGTCGCGCTCGCCGTGCGGACGGACAACCACGACGCGGCCCGCCTGTACAAGAACCTCGGGTATCGCGACTGGGGCCACGGCGAGGTCATCTGCCTGGCGCGGACGACCTCGGCGGACGGCACGGTCCTGACCGAGAAGGAAGTGTGTTACGTGCTGGTCCAGGACCTGCCGCCGGTCACACCGGCGCCGCGGACCGAGGCACCGCCGGTAGCCGCTCCGCACCCGTGCTGAGCGGTGCGTCGATCCCGGCCTGGGCCTGCGCCAGCAGGGGGATGCCCAGCGCCGCGACGGCGTGCTCGACACCCGAACCGCCGTGGTGGTCGCGCCGGAGGTCGGTGATCCGCTGCCGCCAGCGCACGCAGTCCTGTTGCCAGGCACGCAGGTACCGCACGCACAGGTCCGGCGTGATCAGTTCGCTGCGGCCCACCGCGGCCTTGAGGGAGTCGACCATCCGCGCCTGCAGGGCCGCCTCGATCGGGGACGCCTGCACCAGCTTGATCGTGTCCCGGATGATCCGGCGGCGGTCGGCGAGGAACTCGCGCCAGTAGGCCTTGTTGGCCTGCGCCAGACCGAGATGGCTGTCGAACAGGCCGAACACGCCTTCGGCCAGGGTGTCGCCCAGTTCCTCGCCGCGGGCGCGGCGGGCGTCCCGGTAGGGGTCGTAGGGCTTCTGGACGGCGGTGCCGGTGATCGCGGACGGCCGCAGTTTCATGCCGTCCAGCAGGAAGAACCAGTCTTCGTTGTAGATGTTGGGGAAGAACGAACTGAAGGCCGCTTCCCCCACCGCGAGCGCGCCGCCGCCGATGAAGGTGTCCTGCTTCCGGCCGGCGTCGCGGATCGCGTGGCACACCACGGAGTTGTCCGGCATGCCGGCGTTGGCCAGGCCGACCACCGCGTACTCGTCGAGCAGGCCGGCCGCGACACCGAGGTCCGCGGGGTTCGGCAGCACGATGTCGTCGTCGAGGAAGAGGATCCGCTTCCAGCCGGCGAGCACCGCGATGAGCAGCCCGAGGTTGCGTTTGAAGCTGGTGTCGGTCTGCCGCCGGAAGCGGGTGAAGCGCACGACCTGGTCGGTGGCGAACTCCGGCACCAGCCCCGGGTTCAGCAGGTCGGTGTCGATGGCGAGCGCGCGGACGCCGGCGTTCTTCGCCTCCAGGACCGCGCCGGAGATCGTCGACAGCTTGCTGCACAGGAAGAGCAGGAAGGCGTCCCGGTCCTTCGCCGCCGCGATGGCCTGCCGCAGGTACGCGGCCGGGCGCGCGGTCGGCACGATGATGGCGTCCATCGCCGCACCGGAAACGTCCTCGGTGTCGAAGTGCGCCAGGAGGTCCTGGTGCGACTCGTGCTGCCGGGGGCTCACCCGGCAGCCTCGGGCCACTCGTGCAACCGGTTCTCCTCGAGGGTCCAGTCGGGAGTCAGCCCCTGTCCCCCGACGACAGGCACGCGGCTGATGATGCTGAAGGATTCCACATCGCCGAACCGGTCTTGCACGTACGCGGTGTTACGGTCGCGAAAACGCGCGTCCGTCAGCGCGCGGACCGCTCCGAGGGTGCCACGACCGTACATACCATTGCACACGGTCACGGTGCGCTTTCGGTTGAACGGACTTTCGCCGCGGTAGAAGTGGGCGACGTCCTCCAGCAGGTGACCGCGGCGGTCGAGCTTGGGTTCGAACAATCTGGGACGCCCGTCCTGCCGCACCCGGAACCCGCCGTGCTCGGCGTCGTCCGCCCGGCCGACCTGCTCCACCGGGAGGTCCACCCGCTCGATCACGTCCCGGGTCACCGAGTTCCAGTCCACCCCGCCGAGCAGGACGAGGTGGCTCGTGTAGTCGTCGGCCGTCAGTTCCTCGCTGGTGCAGAACTTGACGTTGTTCTCCGGGTTGCGCGAGCGGATGTGCCCGAACAGCTCGATCAGCGCGTCCGGGTCGGCGTAGGTGTACAGCGAGACGAAGTCGGCGCTCTCCGGGTTCGCGTAGGACAGGTGCCGCCGGTACTGCTCCGGCAGCCGGGCACAAACGATCGTGATGTTCTGGTCCTGGTCGAAGGTCCAGATGTCGGCCACCGGGACCGGCGGCGCGACGAACGCCCGGCCTTCGCGCAGCCCCAGGAGCTCGTCCAGGAGCTCTTCGCGCCGCGCCCGCTCCTCGTCCGTCAGTTGTCCGATGGGGAGGACGCGCAGCGTGCCGCCGTCCAGCGACCGCCGGGTCGCGAACAGCGTCGCGTAGGCCTCGAGCCGCCTGGTCGGCGGCGTGACCGGCTTGTCCGTGTTCTCCCACGACGAGATGAGGGAGACGCTGAGGGACTTGCTTCCGCCGATCGCCTTGGCGAGCTGGCCCTGGGTAATCCCGGCTTCGGGCCACTCGCTCTCGCGCAGCGCGCGCAGGCGGTGAGCGAGCGCGAGCCACGGTGGCTGGGCTGGGGACACGACTCGGGCCGCCCTTCAGGAAATTTCAGTAATCCCGACGAGGGCGCCAATACTACTCCCCGTCACTAGTGCCTTTGTCGGCGCCCCGCCCATCCTGGGACTGAAACGTTACGCTCAGCGGAACTTCCTCGCACCGAACAGATAACACCGATTCATCTCAGTTGATCCGGGGTACTTCACGCCTTACAGTCTCCTTGACTGAACTTCAGTTTTGATCTGAAGGCAGGAGCAGGCCATGAGTATCCCAGCGCAACACGTCCCCCTCCACCGGGCCATGGTGGCGGTCGACATCGAAGGCTCGACGACGCGGACGAACCCGGCGAGGGCCCAGCTCCGCACCGTCCTGTTCGAGCTGCTGGACGAGGCCTTCCTGGCCGGGGGGATCACCAAGAAGTTCCGCGACGAGTTCGTCGACCGGGGCGACGGCGCGCTGTGCCTGGTCCGGCCGGTCGACCAGGCCCCGAAGCCGGTGCTGCTCACCACCGTCGTCCCGACGCTGGCGCTGCTGCTGGAAAGACACGCCGAGAGCCATCCCGAGCTGGCCTTCCGGCTCCGGGTCGCCGTGCACGCCGGCGAGGTGCACTACGACCGCCGCGGTCCCTACGGCGAGGACGTCGACATCGTCTGCCGCTTCGTCGACGCCCGGGAGCTCCGGCGCCAGCTGAGTCTCACCGCCGCCCCGCTCGTGCTCGTCATCTCCCCGGAGATGCACCGCTCGGTCGTCCGGCACGGCTACCCGGGGATCGACCACCGGACCTACTTCCAGACCGTGCCGATCAAGGTCGGCACCCAGCGGCTCCGCGGGTGGGTGCACTCGCCGGAAGCCGTCCGGCGCCAGGAGGACATGACCGCGTAGCGCGAAAGAGGTGGGGACCGTGGAACCGACGGGCTTCTGGGCCGGACTGGCCCCGGCCGATCGCCGCAAGCTGGCGGAAGCCGCCACGCGGCGGACCTTCCGGCGCGGGCAGATCGTGTGCCGGGAAGGTGACCTCTCCAGTGTCGTCCTGGTGCTGCTGACCGGGCACGTGCGGATCGTCCACGGCACGCCGGACGGCCGCGACGTCGTCGTCGGGGTGCGGGGTGCCGGTGACGTCATCGGAGAGCTCGCCGCGATCGACGACCGGCCGCGCTCGGCCACCGTGGAAGCACTGGACGACCTCGACGTCCTCGAAATACCCGGCGACCGGTTCGCCGCGCTGTGCCAGGCCCGGGCGCGGATCTCCTGGGCGCTGCTGCTGGTGCTCTCGAACCGGCTGCGGTCGGTCGGCAGGCAGTGGCTGGACGTCGGCGGCGGGACGGTGGCGCGGCGGGTGGCGGCACAGCTGATGCAGCTGGCCGTCCAGCACGGCGTCCAGCGCGGGGACGACATCCGGATCGCGGTGCCGGCCACCCAGGCCGAACTGGCGATGACCGCGGCGATCTCGCGGGAGTCGTGGGCGCGGGTGACCCGCGACCTGCGCCGCCGCGGGGTGATCAGCACCGGCCGAAGACAGGTGACGATCCACCACATGGCCGAACTTCGACGACTGGCGAACTGATTCCGCGCTCTGTGTCTCCTGACACAGAGGAAACGGTGCGCCGGAGGTTTCCTGGATCCACGGCAGAGGAGGGCTTTCATGGACCCCTACACCACCGCACCGGGCCGGAGCCGCTGGCGCCGGGGCGTTTACGCGGCCGGTCTCGTCATCCCCTTCACCGCGTCCCAGGTGTGGGCGCTGCTGGTGCTGCTGCGGCTCGCCCCGCTCGACGGGCTGGTGGGGCAGGCCTTCGTCCTCGTCCTGGTGGGCTCCGCCGTCGCGATCTGGGCCGGCTGGCGCTGGACCTGGCAGCTCGGGCGCGACCGCGACATCAAGCCCGAGCCCGCCCCGAAGACGCGGATCCCGACATGACGTCCGGGCCAGTGATCGTCGCCGCCCTCGTGCTGGCCGCCGGTGCCGGACGTCTCTTGCGCCACCTCGGCGGCCTCCTCCGCCGCCGTCCGACCGAAAGGAGCACGGAAATGACCGGCACGTCCCCGACCTTCCCGCTGCGGATCTACCACTGGCGCTGGGAAATCCTGGCCGTCACGCTGCTCCCCTACGGCGTGGTGACCTTCGCGCTGTGGGCCGGTCCGCTGTGGGCGTCGGCGGTCCTCGCCGTCGCGTTCGGCGTCGCGGTGCTGCGGCGCCGCCAGGTCCGGGCCCGGATCCACGCGATCCGCCTGCAGCACCGGCTGCGCGCGGTGTTCCCCCACCTGCGCCTGCCCGGCGGCCGCCTCCCGGCGATCCTCTGGAGCCGTCCCCGCGGCGGTGACATCGAAGTGTCCCTGTACGGCCGTGAGGCGTTCGAGCACCTGCACCGCCACCGCACGGTGCTGGCGGCCGCGTGCGCGGTGCCGGAGGTGTACGTCGACCGCCACCCGAGGTACGCGAGCCTCGTGACGCTGACGATCAGCCCGACGGCCCCGAAGCGCGAACCGGGTCGCGCTTCGCTGCCGAGCAACGTGGTCCCGCTGCGCGCCCACAGCTGACCGCACAGGAACCGCACAGACGGCACACACGATCACCAAAGCGGCGGCCGCGACCGTGGGGGCATGACAGCCACCGCCCCCGCATCGCGGCCCGGGACCGGCCCGGTCGACCTGGCCGGCCCGCGGCCCGTTCTCGACGTCGTCATCCCGGTCTTCAACGAAGAGGCCGACCTCGAACCGTGCATCCGACGGCTGCACGCGTACCTGGCCGAGCACGTCTCCTACCCGTACCGGATCACCGTCGCCGACAACGCGAGCACCGACGCGACGCTGCCGGTGGCCGAAAGGCTGGCCCGGGAATTCCCGGAAGTGGCCGTCCACCACCTCGAGGAGAAGGGCCGCGGCCGCGCGCTCAACGCCGTGTGGCAGGCCTCGGACGCCGCCGTGCTCGCCTACATGGACGTCGACCTCTCCACCGATCTCGCCGCGCTCGGGCCGCTCGTCGCGCCGCTGCTGTCCGGGCACTCCGATCTCGCCATCGGCAGCAGGCTCGCCCGGGGGGCGCGAGTGGTGCGAGGCCCGAAACGCGAGTTCATCTCCCGTTGCTACAACCTGATCCTGCGCTCGACGCTCGCGGCGAAGTTCAGCGACGCGCAGTGCGGGTTCAAGGCCATCCGCGCCGACGTCGCCCGCGAGCTGCTGCCGCACGTGGTGGACACCGGCTGGTTCTTCGACACCGAGCTGCTCGTGCTGGCCCAGCGCGCCGGGCTGCGGATCCACGAGGTGCCCGTCGACTGGGTCGACGACCCCGACTCCTCGGTCCACATCCTGCGGACGGCCACCGAAGACCTCAAGGGCATCGCCCGCGTCACCAAAGCCACGTTCACCGGCGAGATCCCGGTCAGCAGGCTGCGCGAGCAGCTCGGCAGGCAGCCCATCGGCGTCGACGCGCCGGGCGTGCCGCCACGGCTGGTGACGCAGCTGGTGCGGTTCGCCGCGATCGGCGCCGGCAGCACGCTCGCCTACCTCGTGCTCTTCCTGCTGCTGCGCACGGTCGTCGGCGCGCAGCCGGCGAACTTCGCGGCGCTGCTGGTGACGGCGGTCGGGAACACCGCGCTGAACCGGCGGCTCACCTTCGGCATCCGCGGCCGGGCCGGCGCCGGGCGGCACCAGTTCGAAGGGCTGATCGTGTTCGGCCTCGGGCTCGCGCTCACCAGCGGCTCGCTCGCGCTGCTCAACGGATCCACCACCCGCGGGCTCGTCCTGGAGCTCACCGTGCTGGTGCTGGCGAACCTCGCCGCCACGGTGCTCCGGTTCCTGCTCCTGCGCGGCTGGGTGTTCCACCCGCGCCGCCAGGCCACCACCCAGAAGGAGTACTGATGACCGCCGTCCTGCCCGTCCCGGTGTCCGAACCCCGGCACCGCAGGGAGTCCGCCGCACCCGCACCGCCGCGCTGGGTGCGCCCGGCGGTGTTCGGGCTGCTGGCCGCGACCGCCGTGCTGTACTTCTGGAACCTCACCGCCTCCGGCTACGGCAACTCGTTCTACGCCGCCGCCGTCCAGTCCGGCACGCAGAGCTGGAAAGCGTGGCTGTTCGGCTCGCTCGACTCCGGGAACGTGCTGACTGTCGACAAACCGCCCGCGGCCCTCTGGGTCGGCACGGCGTTCGCCCGGGTCTTCGGCTTCTCGAGTTTCACCGTGCTGGCGCCGCAGGCGCTGATGGGCGTCGCGTCCGTCGGGATCCTCTACCTGACGGTGAAGCGGACTTCGGGCCCGATCTCCGGGCTGCTGGCCGGCGCGGTGCTGGCGGTGACCCCGGTCGCGGCGCTGATGTTCCGCTTCAACAACCCGGACGCGCTGCTGGTGCTGCTGATGGTCGCGGGCGCGTACTTCGTCGTGCGGGCCACGGAAACGGCGAGCCCGCGCTGGCTGGCGCTGGCCGGGGTCGCGATCGGGTTCGGCTTCCTGACCAAGATGATGCAGGCGTTCCTGGTGCTGCCGGCGTTCGGCCTGGCGTACCTGATCGCGGCACCGGCGTCGCCGGGCAAGCGGCTGCTGCACCTCGGCGGGGCGGTCGTCGCGCTGGTCGTCTCGGCGGGCTGGTTCATCGCGCTGGTGGACCTGTGGCCGGCGTCGTCGCGGCCGTACATCGGCGGGTCCGAAGGGGACAGCCTGCTGGAACTCGCGCTGGGCTACAACGGTTTGGGCCGCATCTTCGGCGGCGGCGAAGGCGGCGGCCCCGGCGGTGGCGGGGGCGGCGGGAACACCGGTTTCGGCGGGGCGTCCGGGCTGTTCCGGATGTTCGGCTCGAGCTTCGGCACGGAGATCTCGTGGCTGCTGCCCGCCGCGGTGATCGGCCTGGTCGCGGGCCTGTGGTTCACCCGCCGCGCGCCGCGCACGGACCGGACGCGCCTGGCGCTGGTCCTGTGGGGCGGCTGGCTGGTCGTCACCGCGCTGGTGTTCAGCTTCATGAGCGGCATCGTGCACCCGTACTACGCGGTGGCACTGGCCCCGGCGATCGCCGCACTGGTCGCGATTTCGGGCCGCGCTCTGTGGCAGGGCCGGGCGCACCTCGCGCCGCGGGCGGTGCTGGCCGGGATGGTCGTGGTGACGGCGGTGTGGTCGTTCATCCTGCTGGACCGGACGCCGGAGTGGTTCCCGGCGCTGCGCTGGATCGTCGCGGTGCTGGGGGTGCTGGTCGGGACGGTGCTGGTGATGGGCGTGCCGGGCGTTCGCCGGGCGGCCGCGGTGGTCGCGGCGGCCGTCGTGCTGACGATCGGGGTCTCTTCCGCGGCGTACGGCGTCGAGACGGCGTCGGTGGCGCACAGCGGGTCGATCCCGACGTCCGGCCCGACGTCGAGCGCGATGGGTGGCTTCGGTGGTTTCGGTGGCTTCGAGGATTCGTCGAGCGCGGTCGGTGCGCTGCTGGCCAAGACGACGACGAAGTGGGCGGCGGCGACGACGGGTTCGCAGAGCGCGGCATCCTTGGAGCTGGCGAGCGGCAAGGCGGTGATCGGCATCGGCGGCTGGAGCGGCTCCGACCCGGCGCCGACGTTGGCCGAGTTCCAGGCGTACGTGGCCGCGGGCGAAGTCAAGTACTACGTCGAGGGCGGCCGGGGAGGCGTCCCGGGCGGCGGTTCGTCGGAGATCACGGACTGGGTGACGGCGAACTTCACCGCCACCACCGTGGACGGCCAGACGGTGTACGACCTGCAGAGCTGAGGATCGCGCGAAGGGGCCCCTCACGGCCCCTTCGCGCGCAGGTGGTGGCTGATGTCGCCGACGAGGTCGACCGTCGCCCGGCGTTCGGTGAAGCGCCAGCCGTTGTTCTCGCGGGTGAAGCGGTCCTGGTAGCGGCCCGCCGCGATCGTCTGCAGCGGGAAGCCGGGGACCGCCTGCAGCACCGTGAAGTACGAGCGGCCGGACGCTTTCGAGCCGGACACCTCGAGGGCCACGTTCGTCGTGACGTGCTTCGTCTTCGGCGTCCGGTCCGCGTACACGATCACCGACTCGCGCAGCATCCGCTCGACCTCCGCCGCGCCCCGCACCACGCCGCCGCTGCCGACGAACGCACCCCGTGCGAACAGCTCGCCGACCCCGGCGAAGTCTCCCGCGTCGACCAGCGATGCGTAGGAAAAGATCAGGTTCTCCAGCGCCCGGTAGTCGTCCACGAGACCGAGCGTACCGAGAAGGCACGAGGATCTTCCGCACCTCGGCGGGCGGGTACCCGCAAAGTCTCAGCCGCCCCTTAGGTTCGGGGCGGATCATGGAGGCCGGAGGGGATGAGGAGGCCGCGATGATCACCACACGTCCGGGTTACCCACGGTGGCACACCGCGAGCGCGCAGGGGCCGCGCGCACTCAACGCCGACGCCGTCGGGGCGTATGCGGCAGCCGGCGGCCCCGGCATCGCGTTCGCCCTCGCCGACGGGGTGGGTGACGACCCTGCGGCCGCCCGCGCCGCCCGCACCGCCGCCGCGGCCGCCGCCCGCACCCCAGTCCACAAAGGACCGGTCGAGGCGGTGCTCGCCGCTCAGCGGGCGGTGCGCGAGCAGACGCTCGGGGACGCGGTCCTGGTGGTCGCGATGCCGTCCGGGAACGGCGGCTACCGCATCGCCTGGGTCGGCGACGCCCGCGCGTACGCCTGGAACGGCACCGCGCTGAGCCTCCTGACCACCGACCACACGCTCGCCGAGTACTTCCGCGCCCGCCACCAGCCGGTGACGCCGAGGATGGAGCACGTCGTCACCACGAGCGTCCGCACGGCGGAGGAGCAGGAGATCGGCACGGCGGAAACCACGAGCACGGGGCTCCTGCTGACCAGCGACGGCGTCCACAAGCCGCTGACGGGCACGGGCATCCGCGCGGTGCTGGCCCAGCCGGGAGCGGGCGCGGCGGAGCTGGTCGAAGCGGCACTGTCCCGCGGCGGCTCGGACAACGCAACGGCCCTCTACGTCGAGCCGCTGGAGGTCGTCGACCGCACGACGGTCCGATTTCCCGTCGCCGCGTGAACCCGGCCCGCCGCGCTGAGGTACGGGCTCGCGTTCGCCGCAGCGCCGCCTAACCGCGTTTCAGCTGCCGGTACTCCCGCAGCACCAGAACGATGATCACCACGTCGAGGGCAGCGAAGAACGGCAAAGCGATCGAGTGGGTGTGCACCGCCCGGAAGATCTCGTAGACCACGAACGCGGTGAGAACGACCGCGGCAACGGGATACGCCCGCACGATCTTCCGGGCGAGCGCCCACACCAGGCCGAGCTTGATCAGCCCATGAGCGAGCAGGTACGCGACGGCGAACGTCTTCGTGTCGCCGTGGAGGAAGTTCTCCGTCGCCGACTCGAGGTGGCGGGCAAGGGTGCCCGACGGGTCGCCCAGCAGGTCACGCGTGATGACCGCGTGGGTGAACCCGCTGACCGTCGAGGCGGGGATGAACGCCAAGATCAACGCCCCGACGACCTGCAGCCCGCCGTCGAGGCCCTTGATCGCGATCGCGACGCGGAAGAACCGCTCGGTCGCCGTCGTTTTCTGCTCGGACATACCCCCAGCTCAGCAGAAACGGCGGATCAGCGCACGTGGAGGCACTTTTCGCACCGTTCGTGCCGCGCTGTCCGGCCGGTCGGGTCCGTCCCGTAGAAGGGGATACAGGCCGCCCCGCAGACGGCGAGGAAGATCGGCCCGCACCGGAGGGGGCGCGGGCCGACCTGGTGGGCGACGGCGAGCGCGCGCCGCCGTGCGCCCGCTTCGGGGAGCCAGCCGTGGTCCGGGAGGCCGGCCCGGACCTCGGCGTCGAGCTCGTCGGCGCGGGCGACCAGGTCGCCGCCGAGATCGGCGAGCCGCTCCCCCAGGTCGCGGAGGATGTCGGGGCGCGGCACCTCCTCCCCGACGGTCCTGGCCAGCCACGCCAGATCGGGGCCGAGCGAAGCGTGGAGATCGCGGATGCGCTCCAGCAGCCGCTGGTCCCGGCCGGCATCGGTCAGCACCGCGCCAGCCACGCCGACTCGCATTCGGCGCAGGTCGGATCGAACCAATTCCCCCCGAGCTGCGGAACATCCCGCACCGCGACCGTCACTTCCGCGCCGCACAAAGCCACGAACTGTTCTTCCGGGCGCGGAGGGAACGGCCCATCGAGCGCGTGGCGCTTTCCCTCCGCCTGCTGCCACCTCAACATGGTGACCATTGAAACTGTCGCGGCTGGTTGACACCAACACACTGAGGGAGTGGTGATCGGGGGTTTGCAGTATCAGACCATGAAACAGACTTCTTCGAATATCCGCACCGCCGAGCGGACTGCCCGAATGCGAACGAACCGCGACCACGCTAACCAATTGGGCGCTGAACTTCAGCAAGGCCCGCTCCGCGGGCCGGCTCACCGTCTCGCGCCAAGCCTGGTCAGCCGCCCTGTGCCGGCTTCGCTGAAGCCTCCGCCCGGTTCCCCTCTCCCGCCCGCAGGCCGCTCGACCGCCGAGCGGCCTCCCCGGGTGCCGGGGAGGCCGCTCCCTTCGTCACATCGCGGGCGGCGCCGAGGCGGTGCCCCACGCCGTCGGGCGGTCGCTCACGGAGAACCGGATCTTGCCCGCGCTCAGCAGGTCGGCGTGGGAAATCCAGCTGCGGTCGTACCCCAGGTGTCCGATTCGGACGTCCTTTGTGTACTGAAGCTTCCCCGCGCTCGCGCCGGGGGCCTCGATCTCGATCTTGCGGCCGCCGTCCGGGCGGATCTCGACCTTCTCGAACATCGGCGTGCTGAGCAGGTACGTCCCGGAGCCCGGCTGGGCTTCGAAAACGCCCGCCATGCCGAACACCAGCCACGACGAGATGGTGCCGAGGTCGTCGTTGCCGGGCATGCCGTACGGCGTGTCCGTGAACAGCGTCCGCGCCGCGCGCAGCACGGCCGAGGTCTTCCACGGCGCGCCCGTCCAGCTGTACATCCAGGGCGCGTGGAGGTCGGGCTCGTTGTTCGGGTTGAAGGCGAAGTTGTTGTGGTAGTCGTACGCGCCGTGGACCCACGAGTCCTTGGCCGCCTTCGCCGGGTCGGTGAGCAGCAGCGGCAGGTCGAAGAAGGTGTCGAGCCGCTTTTCCGCCTGCGCCGGGCCGCCCATCAGGCCGAACAGCTTCGCGGTGTCCTGCTGGGCGAGCCACTGGTACTGCCACGGCGTGCCCTCGTGGAACCCCGTCGACTGCGCCGGGTCGGGGTCGCCGACGCCGGTACCGTCCGCCGCGCGAGTGCGTGGGAAGCCGGTGAAACCGTGGGATTCGACGCCGGCGTCCCACAGCTTCGCGAAGTTGCCGCAGCGGGCCCGCAGCGTCGCCGCCTTGTCGCGGTAGCCCAGCCCGGAGGCCATGGTGGCCAGCGCGCAGTCGGCGAGGGCGTACTCGAGGGTCGCCGACCCGGCCTGGCGCGTGTCGCCGTAGGTGTAGCCCGGGAGGTCCTGGTAGCCGATCCAGCCGTTCCGCACGTACGTCGGGTTGCCGTCGCGGCCGCGGAAGATCGACTGGTCCCCCGGCACTTCGTTGGCGTTGCGCCACAGGGCGTCGAACAGCTGACGCGCGGTCCGGTCGTCGAGCAGGCCGCGGCGGTAGTTGTCGACCACCCACGGCGTGACGGGGTCGCCGCTCATCACGTTCGTCTCGCCGCCGGCGAGCGCCCAGCGCGGCACCCAGCCGCCGTCCTGGTAGATCTTGAGGACGGACCTGGTCATGTCGGCGGCCTTGTCCGGGTGCAGCAGCGCGACCAGCTGGTTCTGCGAGCGGTAGGTGTCCCACAGCGAGAACATCTGGTAGTAGGTGTCGCGGCTGCGGTGCACGGCGTCGTCGAAGCCGCGGTACGAGCCGTCCACATCGGACCCGACGGACGGGTGCAGCAGCGACCGGTACAGCGCGCTGTAGTAGGTGCGCTGGTCGGCGGTCGTCCCGCCGGCGACGCGCATCCGGTTCAGCTCGTCGCGCCAGGTGTCGTGGGCGGCTTTCCGGGCCTTGTCGAACGACTTGGGCTGCTCGGCGCCGCGGTTCAGCCGGGCGCCGTCGATCGAGGTGTAGGAAAGCCCGACCGAGGCGCCGACCTGGTTCTCGTCGGTGCCGAAGGTGAGCCACGCCCCGGTGCGCCGGCTGCCGAGTCCGGCGTCACGCCGGTTCGGTGTCAGCTGGTCGTCGGTCCAGGTGCCGAAGCTCGTGAACTTGCGGTCGAACTTGGCGCTGAAGAAGACCTTGTAGCGCTCCTTCTGCGTCTCCCAGCAGAAGTTGCCGCCCTGCAGCCAGCCCTCGACGGTGTCGTCGCCGACGACGTGGACATCGCCGGCGTAGGTGTAGCCGTTGCTCTCGCCGACCTCGATGAGGACGTTTTCGCTGGTGGCGCCGCTGGGGAAGGTGTAGCGGTGCTGACCGGTGCGCTGGGTGGCGGTGAGTTCGGCTTCGATGCCTCCGGCGAGCTTGACGCCGTAGTACCCGGGCTGCCGGGTCTCGTCGGCGTGGCTGAACTTGGCGCCGTACTTCGCCGGGTCGCTCGTGGTGACGGCGCCGGTGGTGGGCATGAACCGGAAGTTGCCCATGGTCTGGCAGCCGACGCCGGAGAGGTGGGTGTGGCTGAAGCCGAGGGTGGTGTCCTGCGCGTAGTCGTAGGAGGCGTACTTCTTGAGCTGGGTGTCCGGGCTGAGCTGCACCATCCCGAAGGGCGTGGTGGCGCCGGGGAAGGTGGTGCCGTCGCCGTTGTTGCCGATCGAGGTGTCGACGAGCGTGGTGGGGTCCTCGGCGAACCGGGGGCCTCGGGCCTGGGCCGGGGTGGCGAGGGCCACCGTCGTGGCGCCGGCGAGCAGGGTGGCCAGAACGCGCGTCCCCGTTCTTGGGGTGCACAGCCTCATCGGTGTCCTCCTGACAACGTTGTCACATCCACGGTGGGATCTTTTCCGTTGTCCGGTGGACAAATCAAGGCCTGAAGGTCGGTCAGCGGAAGGTGAACTTCGTCGCGTCCGTGACCGGGGAGGAGCCGGCCGCGGTTTCGGCCACCACGTCGACCTCGGCGGGATAACGGTCCGGCCGGGCCGGCACGGCCACGACGACCTCCCAGTCGGACGGCGGTCCGATGGGCGTCGCCGGGAGCGTCCCGAAATGGATGGACGCTTCCGCCAGGCCCTTTCCCTTCACGGTCACCGCGGTCCCGGTCGGACCTTCTCCGGGGCTCACACCGGTGATGACGGGCGACGGCGGAGCGGGACGGGGAGCGCCGGTTCCGATTCCGGCCTCCGTTTCGATGGCGGTCTGCGCGGTGCGGGAACCGAAGTAGAAACCGATGACCAGGCTCAGCACGGTCAGGAGGGAAGCGATGATCGTCTTGCGCAGGTCGGGTGCGTCGTCCGCCGAGACCCCGATGAGCGAATCGGACGACGTGGAAGAGCTGGGAGAACTCTGAATCGGATCAATTTCTTCATGGGACCGAAACTTCGACCGAGATTTCCCCGCCGTCCGGTGCGCCGGTTCGGGAAAACCCCGCCGGTTGCCCGTTCAGACCTGGTGGGTCACGTGCCCCCCGACGAGCGTCGCCGTCACCGGGAGGGCTCGCAAGTCCGCCGGGGACAGCGAAGACGGGTCCGCCGCCGTCACCATCAGGTCCGCGACGTCGCCCACCGCCACCCCTCGGCGGCCACCGGACGACGACGCCAGGGCCTCTTCGAACGGGATCGCCTGCTCCGGGTGCCACGGTGGGCGGTCGTCGTCCGTTCGGGAGATTGCCGAGGCGATGCCGTCCCACGGGTCCAAGGGCGCCACCGGGGCGTCCGACCCGAACTCCAAGCGGGCACCCGATTCCAGCAGCGACCGGTACGGGAACGCCCGCGAAGTCCGGCCGTGCCAGTGGCGGTCCGCGACGTCGCGGTCGTCCGGCTGGTGCGACGGCTGGACCGCCGCGATCACGCCCAAGGAAGCGAACCGGGGAACGTCGGGAGGGGCCAGCAGCTGCGCGTGCTCGATGCGGCCCGGGCAGCCGACTTCCTCGAACGCGTCCAGCGCGATCGTGTTCGCCCGGTCGCCGATCGCGTGGACGGCCGGGAGCAGGCCGTGGTCGAACGCCCGCCGCATCAAGGGAATCAGCTCGGCCGGCGGGAGTTCCAGCAGGCCGGGGGAATCCGCGCCCGGGTACGGGTCGTGGCAGTAGGCCGTGCGGGTGTTGAGGGAACCGTCCACGAAGAGCTTGAACGGCCCCACCGTCAGCAGGCCGCCGGAGTCCGGCAGGACGTCGCCCGTGCGGTGCCCGCGCTCGATGGCCCGGTCCAGCAGGTGCTTCGCGATGACGCACGAGATCCGGGCCGCCGGCGCTCCCCGGCGCGTCCAGTCCGCCACGGTGTCCGCGTATTCGTAGTCGACGATCTGCGTCACGCCCCGCGCGGCCGCCGCGGCCACCGCCTCCGCCACCCACCGGTCCTGGACGTCGATCGCCGCCGTCGGGAGCTGGGCCGTCGCGGCCATGCAGTCGCCCTCCAGCAGGACGCCGGTCGGGTGGTCGCGGCCGATCAGCTTCAACGCCGCCGGGCTCAGCCACAGCGTGTGCAGGTCCGCGCTGAACAACGCGACCGCACGCCCGGGCAGCGCCCGCTGCAGCAGGTCCTTGTGCGGCTTGTCCGGCCACAGCGCGTCGCGGAACCCGGCGCCCACGACCAGTTCCGTCTGCGGCGCGGGGGTCGCCAGCAGGTGCGCCAGCAGCAGCTCGATCGCCTCCCCCGCCGAGCGGGCCGCGTCCAGGGGGATGCGACGCCGGAACGTCGCCCACTGCACGAGGTGGACGTGCGCGTCGACGAGCCCCGGCAGCAGCGTCCCGCCGTGCCCGTCGACCACCCGCGCGGCGAACCCGGTGGAGCCCGGTTCGGTGATCGACGTGACCCGGCCGTCGTTCACCCGGACGTCGGCGAGGTCCCCGCCGAGACCCGGCCGGACGCGGCGCAGCAGGAGATCATCCATGCGGACAACCTTGCCAGCCCGACCCGTCCGGGTGAAGCGGCGCTTGAAAGTGAAATAACGGGGGTACTAGCCACGTTGTAACCACTGGCAGCCGTCGCCCGCCGAAGGGTCAGGGCCGGTTAGGAGCGCCGCCTTCACAAGCCGCGCAGGGTTCGACTCCCTCGGTTGCCACCAGACGCAGGGACGCTTCAGCCCGCCGGCATGTCCCGTCGCCGCAACGCGAACAGGCCGCCCGTGCCCACCGCCAGGGCGATGGCGGCCAGCCAGAGCGCCGGTGCCACCGAAAACGGCGAGCCCGGCAACCTCGGCAGGTGCTGGAACGGCGAAATCCCCAGCACCACGTCGTTCCACCGCAACGCCGTGCCCACCAGCGACAACAGCAGGAACGCCGCCAGCAGGCCCCAAGCCGCCGCCGAATACCGGGGGACGAAGCCGATCAGCACCACGGCCAGGCCCGCGAGGACCCACACCGCGGGCAGCTGGGCCAGCGCCGCCGGGACCAGCCCGAAGCCGCTCCCGTACGCCGCCCCCGTCGCCCAGCCCGTCACCGCCAGCACCACCGCCGGGCCGGCGAACGCGAACGCCAGGTGGGCCAGCGCCCAGCCGACGCGCCCGACCGCCGTCGCCAGTACCGGTTCCGCGCGGCCCGCCGCCTCCTCCGCACGCAGCTTCAGCGCCGCCTGCACCGCGTAACCCGCCGCCGCCAGGCCGAACAACGTCATCGTCCCCGCCAGGTAGGCGTCCATCACCGCGCCGCCCCCGCCGACGCGGGCGAACACGTCCGCGACCGCCCGGTTGTCCCGCATCATCTCCGCGACGTTCTGCGCGACCCCGCCCATCAGCAACCCGACCAGACCCAGGCACCCGGTCCAGACCAGCAGCGTTCCCCGCTGCAGCCGCCAGGCCAAGGCCAGCGGCGAGCGCAGTGACGGCTTCGCGCCGGAACGCCCGAGCCGGGCCGGCAGCAGTGCCGCGCCGAGGTCCCGGCGCGCCGCGAGAGCGACGGCCACGACCACCAGGGCGCCGGTGGCGATCACGCCCAACCCGAGCACCCACCACTGTTCCCCGGCGAACGGCCGCAGCCGGTGCGCCCAGCCGATCGGCGACAGCCACACGAGCCGGCCCGCTGCCTCGCTGCTGTCCCCCGCCGCGCGCAGCAGGAACGCCGCCACCAGCACGCCGATCCCGATCCCCCGCGCCCCGCTCGCACCCCAGGTGAGCTGGGCGACGACCGCGCCGACCCCGGCGAACACCCAGCCGGCCAAGGAAAACCCGAGACCGAGGGCCAGCGCACCGGCGAGCGGCTCGCCCTGCGCGGCGACGCCGAGCGCGGTCAGCAACCCGAACACCAGGCACGCACCGCAGGTGGCGAGCACCGCCGCGGCCAGCCCGGCGTGCCGGCCGACGACCGTGGCGCCGGTGAGCTCACGGCGGCCCGCTTCTTCTTCGGTCCGGGTGTGCCGGACCACGGTGAGCAGCGCGATCAGGCCGACGACGACCGGGACGAACCCGCACTGCCAGGCCAGGAGGTTGCCCACCGACGAGCCGTACAGCGGGCCGTTGCGCACGACGAAGGTCGCGCTCGAGGAGTTGAGGTCGTAGAAGTGCTGCCGCGACGCGGCATCCGGGTACGCCGCCTTGATCGACGACAGGTAGCCCACCGGCGCGAGCGCGAGCCCGGCGATCCAGACCGGCATGAGCAGGCGGTCGCGGCGCAGCACCAGCCGCAGCAACGCCCCGGTGCCGGTCATCGCGCCGCTCCGACCGGCTCGTCGTGGCGGTAGTGGCGCAGGAACAGCTCTTCGAGCGTCGGCGGCCGGCTCACCAGGCTCCGCAGCCCGGCTCCGGCGAGGTGCCGCATGACGTCGTCCAGCGCCGCCTGGTCGACGGACAGGTGGACGTGCGAGCCGTAGGAACTCAGGTCGTGCACGCCCGGCAGCGAGCCGAGGTCCGCCGGCACCTGCGCGAGCGAGGCGTCGATCGTGATCCGGCCCAGGTGCCGCAGCTCGTCCAGGGTGCCCGACTCGACCGTGCGGCCGGCCCGGACGATCGTGACGCGGTCGCACAGCGCTTCGACCTCGGAGAGGATGTGCGAGGACAGCAGGACCGTCCGGTCGCCGCGTTCGCGCTCCTCGGCGACGACCTCCCGGAAGACCTCCTCCATCAGCGGGTCGAGCCCGGACGTCGGCTCGTCGAGCACCAGCAGCTCCACATCGGACGCCAGCGCGGCGACCAGCGCGACCTTCTGCCGGTTGCCCTTCGAATACGTCCGGCCCTTCTTGCGCGGGTCGAGGTCGAAGCGCTCGACGAGCTCCGCGCGGCGGGCGGGGTCGAGGCCGCCGCGCAGCCGGCCCAGCAGGTCGATGACCTCGCCGCCGGTGAGGTTCGGCCAGAGGGTGACGTCGCCGGGGACGTACGCGAGCCGACGGTGCAGCTCGGTGGCGTCGGCCCAGGGATCGCCGCCGAGCAGCGTGGCGCGGCCGCTGTCGGCGCGCATCAGCCCGAGCAGGACGCGGATCGTGGTGGTCTTGCCGGCGCCGTTGGGCCCGAGGAAGCCGTGCACCTCTCCGGTGTGGACGGTCAGGTCGAGCCCGTCGAGGGCCCGTGTCCGGCCGAACGCCTTGGTGAGGCCGTCGGCGGTGATCGCTTCGGCCATCGTCATCCCTTTCTTTCAATGTCCATTTCGGACAGGACTTCGCGCGCCTTCTCGAGCAGCTCGGGCGCGGCGGGCGGGTGGGCCAGCAGGTGCCCGGCGGCCGCCATGATCCGCAGGGTGGCCTCGTGGGTGTTCGGGGTTTCCCCGAGCACGTTTGCCATGTGGCTGTGGAAGACGAACAGGCCGCCGGTCATCGCGACGAGCGCGGCCGCGGCGGCGCGCGGGTCGGGGCCACCGGAGTCCGTGGCGCGGAAGTACGCCTCGGTCTCGTCGACGACCTCGGCGAACTGCCGGGCCGCCGCTTCGGAGCCGTCGATCATGGCCCGGCCCAGGTAGCGCCGCAGCAGCAGCTGGCGCGGGTCGAACGTCGGCAGGAAACCGCCGTTCGCGACCCCCTTCTCGAGCGCTTCCAGCTTGAACCGCAGCAGCTCGTCGTGGACGTGGGCGTCGCAGGCCTCGCGCAGGCCGTCCTTGGAGCCGAAGTGGTGGCGGATCAGGCCACCGGAGACGCCGGCTTCCTTGGCGATGTCCAGGATCGACGTCTTTTCCATGCCGTGCTCGGCGAACAGGCGGATGGCGGCGTCGCGGATCCGGGCCCGGGCGGTGAGGTCTTCGGAGCTCATCAGCGTCCTATACGTACGTGTAGTCGACTACACGTGAATATAGCCCGCTATACGCGCATGTAGCAATGGGGAGATCTGGCCGGTCGGCAATCGTTTTCGTGACCGCCCAACCGGGCAGTGCATTAGGCCATTTGGCTCGCAACCAATTGCGGTCTATGGGCTAACTGTCTGATTGCTGACGAAGATCCCACCCTGTGTACTGCCGGTACGCATTTCTTCATGAAGGGTCGTTTCAGTGACACAGCACAGATCGCGCTGGAGACGGCGGGCCGGGATCACCGTCCTCGCCACCGCACTCGGCGCCTCCGTCCTCGGCGTCGCCGTCCCGGTGGCCTCCGCCCAGCAGGCCCCGCCCACCAGCGGCGCGGCCGACGGCAAGACCCTCGACGAGCACGACCGCGCACTCGTCGCCGAAGCCGAGAAGGCCGGGAAGCCCGACGTCACCCTGCTGATCGCCGCGGAAAAGGGCCAGACCGGCACCGCCGTCAACGAGCTCAAGGCCCTCGGCGGCGTCGTCCAGTCCACCGACACGAAGCTCGACTACGTGAAGGTCACCATCCCGCCGGACAAGGCGGAGAAGGCCGCGAAGCTCAAGTCGGTCAACGCCGTCGACGTCGACGGCCTCGTCTACCGCGACGACCCGAAGCCCGACGGCGCGACCACCCCGCTGCCGCAGCCGGCCCCGGGCAAGAACACCCCGCGCGTGAACCCGTACCTGCCGACCGGCGACACCTACGCGGCGCAGTTCGGCCAGGTCCTGCCCAACTGGGACGGCAAGGACACCACGGTCGCGGTGCTCGACTCCGGCGTCGACCTCGACTCCCCCGCGCTGGCCACCACCAGCCACGGCGAACGCAAGATCGTCGACTGGTACAACGCCAACGCCACCAACTCCGGTGACGGCACCTGGGTCAAGCAGTCCACCCAGACCTACACCGGCACGTTCACCGCGAACGGCAGGACCTGGACGGCCCCGGCGACCGGCGGCCCGTACACGTTCGGCGTGTTCGGCGAGACCGCGGGCGACCTGGGCGCCGCGGACAGCGAGACCGGCGGTGACATCAACCGCGACGGCGACCGGGCGGACTCCTGGGGCGTCCTGCTCGACCCCGCCACCAAGGAGGTCCGGGTCGACCTCAACGGCAACGGCGACTTCACCGACGAAAAGCCGATGACCGACTACAACAAGAAGTACGACGTCGGTTTCTTCGGCACCGACAACCCGGCGACCGACATCGCCGAGCGGATGGCCTTCGTGGTCCAGACCGACAAGCCGGGCTACGTCGGCATCGGCATCGCGGGCGCGGAGCACGGTTCGCACGTGGCCGGCATCGCCGCCGGCAACGACCTGTTCGGCGGCAAGATGGACGGCGCCGCCCCGGGTGCGAAGGTGCTGGCCGTCAAGGTCTGCCTCACCAGCTCCGGGTGCACCTCCTCGGGCCTGATCGACGGTGTCGTCTACGCGGCCAGCCACGGCGCCGACGTCATCAACATCTCGATCGGCGGCCTGCCGGCCCTCAACGACGGCAACAACGCCCGCGCGGAGCTCTACAACCGCACGATCGCCGAGTACAACGTCCAGATCTTCATCTCGGCCGGCAACAGCGGCGCCGGGGCGAACACCGTCGGCGACCCGTCGGTGGCCACGGACGCGATCTCGGTCGGCTCGTACATCACCAAGGAGACCTGGCTGTCGAACTACGGTTCGGTCACCCAGAACCCCGAGTCGATGCACCCGTTCTCCTCGCGCGGCCCGCGTGAGGACGGCGGTTTCAAGCCGGACATCATCGCGCCCGGCGCGGCCATCGCCACCGTCCCGCGGTGGGAGCAGCCGAGCCCGGTGCCCGGCACGTACACCCTGCCCGCCGGGTACGCGATGCTGCAGGGCACGTCGATGGCGGCGCCGCAGGCGACCGGCGCGGCCGCGCTGCTGGTGAGCGCGTACAAGGCGACGCACAACGGCCAGCGGCCGCCGGTGGCGCAGCTGCGTTCGGCGATCAAGTCGACCGCGCGGTTCGTGCCGGGCATCGGCGCGTACGCCCAGGGCGCGGGCCTGTTCAACGTCCCCGCCGCGTTCGTCGCGCTTTCGCTCAACCCGAAGCCGGACGCCGTTTCGACGTCGGTCGAGGTGCACACCGCGCTGTCGGGCCTGCTGGCCAAGCCGAACACGGGCGTGGGCATCCACGACCGCGAGGGCGTGACGGTCGGCAAGGCCTACAAGCGGACGTACACGATCACCCGCACCACGGGCTCGGCGCACCCGGTGCCGTACTTCGTGCGGTGGGTCGGCAACGACGGCACGTACTCCTCGGCCTCCACGGTGGTCCTGCCGCTGAACACGCCGGTGACGTTCGAGGTCAAGGTCGACCCGAAGAGCGCCGGGGTCCACTCGGCCCTGCTCTACCTGGACAACCCGCTGACCATCGGCATCGACGTGCAGACCCTGAACACGGTCTTCGCGCCGCAGGAGTTCGTCGCGGGCAAGGGTTTCCAGGTCGACGTCGCGGGCAAGGCCGCCCGCAACCAGGCGACCAGCTACTTCGTGCGGGTGCCGCAGGGCGCCAGCGCGCTGAAGGTGGACCTGGACGCCGGCGCCGGCGCCCCGGGCAAGGGCCAGGTGCGGTTCCTGCGGTACGACCCGACCGGTGTCCCGGCCGAGGCCAGCACCGCGACGACCGCGTGCTACCTGCCCGACGCGGGTGCGGGCTGCGCCGGCGGCACGCCGACCAGCCGGACGATCGCCAACCCGCTCCCGGGCGTGTGGGAGATCGTCGTCGAGGCGCGGCGGACCTCCGACGTGGCCGAAGCGCCGTACAAGCTGACGGCCGCGGTGCTGGGCACGGCGATCTCGCCGAACCCGGACACCATCGCGTCCGCCACGCTGGGCACGCCGATCTCGCGGTCCTACACCGTGCAGAACACGCTCGGCGCGTTCACCGGCAAGCTGGCCGGCGCCACGCTGGGCAGCGCGAAGACGCAGCGGCCGTCCATCGCCGAGGGCGCGCAGCAGCAGTACCAGATCGCGGTGACGCCGGGCTCGACGTCGCTGACCGCCACGATCGGCAACCCCGCCGTGGTGGGCACGGACCTCGACCTGGTGCTGTACAACTGCACGACGGGCTCCTGCGTGCAGGCGGGTGTCAGCGCGGACGGTGACTCCGAGGAGTCGGTGACCGTGCAGAACCCGGCGGCCGGGATCTGGGTCGCGCTCGTCGACGGGTACGCGGTGCCGGGTGGCACCACCGCCTACGACTACCTCGACGTGTTCACCAACCCGGCCTTCGGCTCGGTCGCGGTGACCGACGCCAACGCCCTGCGCGCGTCGGGCAGCTCGTGGACCGTGCCGGCGACGGTGACGGCCACGGCCGCCCCGGCCGCGGGCCGGACCCTGCGCGGTCAGCTGACCGTGCAGACCGACACCGGGGTCACGGTCGGCACCTCGCTGGTGCAGATCACCGCGGTCAGCTAGTTCCGCGAGTCCGTGAAGGCCGTCCCGGGAACCCCCGGGGCGGCCTTCACGCTGTTCCGGCTTCCTGGGCCCGGGTGACGAAGGGCGCCGGGTCGGCCAGGACGCGGTGGATGACCCGGCCGGCCGCGCCGAGGGTCGCCGCGTCCCCGCCGAGGCGCGAAGCGGTCAGGACCGGGGGCGTGCCGCGCAGGCCGCCCAGGCGCTTCGCCAGCACTTCCGACACCGGCCCGGACAGCCACGGGTACAGCTGCGTGAACACCCCGCCCAGCACGATGCGGTCGAGGTCCAGCAGGTTCACCGCCGACGTCAAGGCGACGCCGAGGGCGCGCCCGGCCGCCGTGCAGGCCGTCAGCGCCGGGTCGTCGCCGCGCTCGAGGGCGTCCAGCAGCGCCGGTACCGAAGCGGCGTTCGCGGCTCTCAGCAACGCTTCCTGCCCGGCGTAGGTCTCCAGGCAGCCGCTGCCGCCGCAGCGGCAGAGCTCCCCTTCCGGAGCAACCACCACGTGTCCCAGCTCGCCGGCGAGGCCCGTTGCGCCGGCATACAGCGCGCCGCCGACCACCAGGCCGGCGCCGATGCCGATTTCGCCGGACACGTAGAGGAAGTCGCGTTCGCCGTCGCCGTACCAGAGCTCGCCGAGGGCGGCGAGGTTCGCTTCGTTGTCCAGCTCGACCGCGACCGGGAGCCGCAGCAGGCCGGCCGGGCGGACGTCCTGCCAGCCGAGATTGGGGGCGCTGAACAGGACGCCGTCGCCGACCGGGCCGGACACCGCCAGCACCGCACCCGCCGCCTCGAGCCCCAGCCGGTGCGCCTCGGCCAGCGCCTCCGAAGCCAGGTCCTGCAGCTCCCCCAGCACCTCCTCCGGCCGCGAGCCGCGGTTGTCGCGGTCACGGCGGGCGGCGACCCGGACCTCCCCGGTGAGGTCGAGCACGCGCACGGCCAGGTAGTCGACGTTGACCTCCAGGCCCAGCGACGCCACCCGCGCTCCGCTGAGCACGAGGCCGACCCCCGGCCGGCCGCGTTCGCCGGCCCGGGCGGGGCCGGTCTCGGCGAGCAGGCCCGCGTCCACCAGGTCGCCGACGAGCTTGGAGATCGTGGATTTGGTGAGCCCGGTGACTTCGGCGAGCGCGGCCCGGGTGAGCGGGCCGCCGCGGCCGACCGCGCCCAGCACGACCTCGAGGTTGCGGGCGCGCATCTCTTCGTGCCGCACGGCCTGCGTCATCGTGTCCTCCCGCGAAGCACTCTAACCGGGCTCTTGACGCCGAGGACCGCCGCGGCGCATATTTAGTCTACAACGTGAACTAAATGAAGGGACAGTCATGAGCGACTACGCTCCCCAGCCGGCCGACAAGTTCACCTTCGGCCTCTGGACCGTGGGCTGGCCCGCCAACGACCCGTTCGGTGTCGCGACGCGGGCGGCGCTCGACCCGGTCGAGAGCGTGCACCGGCTCGCCGAGCTGGGCGCCTACGGCGTGACCTTCCACGACGACGACCTGCTGGCCACCGAGCCGGACCGCGACAAGGCGATCGAGCGCTTCCGCAAGGCGCTCGCCGAGACCGGCCTCAAGGTCCCGATGGCCACGACGAACCTGTTCACCCACCCGGTGTTCAAGGACGGCGGCCTGACCAGCAACGACCGTGACGTCCGCCGGTACGCGCTGCGGAAGGTGCGCCGCAACCTCGACCTCGCGGCCGAGCTCGGCGCGGAGACCTACGTCGTCTGGGGCGGCCGCGAAGGCGCCGAGTCCGACGCCGCGAAGGACGTCCGCGCGGCGCTGGACCGCTACAAGGAGGGCCTCGACCTGCTCGCCGACTACGTCGTCGAGCAGGGCTACCACCTGCGGTTCGCGCTCGAGCCGAAGCCGAACGAGCCGCGCGGCGACATCCTGCTGCCGACGATCGGGCACGCGCTGGGCTTCATCTCCCAGCTGACGCGGCCGGAGCTGTTCGGGCTCAACCCCGAGGTCGGGCACGAGCAGATGGCCGGGCTGAACTTCGTGCACGGCATCTCGCAGGCGCTGTGGCAGGGCAAGCTGTTCCACATCGATCTCAACGGCCAGCACGGCCCGAAGTACGACCAGGACCTGATCTTCGGCCACGGCGACCTGAAGAGCGCGTTCTTCCTGGTCGACCTGCTGGAGAACGGCGGCTACGAGGGTCCGCGGCACTTCGACTACAAGCCGATGCGCACCGAGGACGCCGAGGACGTCTGGGTGTCGGCGGCGGCGAACATGCGGACCTACCTGATCCTCAAGGAGAAGTCGAAGGCGTTCCGGGCCGACCCGGAGGTCGTGGAGGCCCTCGCCGCGTCGCGGGTCACGGACCTCTCGACGCCGACGCTGGCGCCGGGCGAGACGTTCGACGACGTCCTGAAGGACGAGTTCGACCTCGACGCGGCGGCCGCGCGCGGCTACCACTTCACCCGGCTCAACCAGCTCGCCCTGGAACACCTCCTCGGCGTGCGCTGACCCGAGGCCGACGCCGACGCCGCTACGCCGCGGGAAGCACTCCCGCGGCGTAGCGGATCGCGCCCAGCAGGAGGGCGCGGAACGCCGGATCGGCGTACGACTCGCTCGTGTGGCCCAGTCCGGTGTAGAACGCCCGGCCGCGGCCCTGCGGGTGGCACCACGTGATCGGGTGGTCCGCCCCCATGCCGCCGCCGGTGTAGCTGGACTCGTCCAGTGTCTGCAGCACCTGGACGCGGCCACGCGGGTTGGTCCGGAAGTCGTAGAGCTCGTCGGTCCTGGTCCACACCGCCGGCAGGTGGGCGGTCGCCGGGTGCGTGCCGTCCTCGGTCACGAACCGGGCCCGCTGGATCTCCGGGTGGCGGTCGAACCAGGCACCCACCAGCTGTCCGTACCACGGCCAGCCGTACCCGGTGTCGGCCGCCGCGTGGACGCCGACGTAGCCACCGCCTCCCTCCACATAGGACTCGAACGCCGCCCGCTGCGCCGCGTCCATGACCTCGCCGCTGGTCGACAGGAACACCACCACATCGTGGACGGGCGTGAACGCTTCCTCGGTCGCGGTGACGGCGAAACCGTGCGCCGCACCCAGTTCCCGGATCGCCCGGATCCCGGCCGGGATCGAGTCGTGGCGGTACGCGGTCGTCTTGGAGAACACCAGCACCTGCACGGGGAACCTCTTCACTCGGCGGGGACGGCGGCCAGCAGGCGGATGCCGGGCACGGCGGCACCGATTCTGTTGCCTGGTAAGAACTTCACGGGCGGTGATGCCGGCCCGCTTTCACAATACCGGCAGAAACCCCCAAACCGGCTGACTGGTACGGACAACCCACCGCGGGCCGCGGGACCCGAAATTGTCGGGGGTACCCGGTAACGTGAAATCCGGGGGCCCCCAGGCCGGGGACCTCTTCGCGGCGAGCCCCGAACCCGGTCAGGCCGAGGCAGTCCCGCGGAAACTCAGCGCGCCGAGCGCCCCGACCAGCGGGGCCAGCTCCGGCAGCGTCTCCGCTTCCGCCAGCGCCTCCGCCAACGCCGTGTCGTGCGTCGGGCGGGCCGCCGTCAGCAGCACCTGGCCCGCCGGTGTCACCTCCGTGTAGATCCCGCGGCGGTCGTCCGCGCACAGGTACCGGGCCAGCAGCCCCCGGCCCTCCAGGCGCGTCACCAGGCGCGTCGTCGCGGACTGGCTGAGGACCACCTCGTTCGCGAGCTGGTTCATCCGGAGGTGGAAGCCGTCCTGGCGGGCCAGCACGTCCAGCACCGTGTACTCGCTCACCGACAGCTCGTGGTCGCGCTCGAGCGCCCGCTGCAGCCGGTCCTCGATCCGGGCGTGGAGCGCGGCCAGCGTCCGCCAGCCCTGCGCGCGCGCTTCGACGGCGTCGTCGTCCAGTGACACGGTTCACCTCTCCCCGGCTTGCGCTGACCGCCCGACAAGTCGCAAGCTTGTGCAATATACGGCGTCTGCAACTATCTCGGACGCTTGTAGTTGCCAACGCACCCAGTCTACTCCGGGAAGAAGGAACTTCCATGCCCGCCGCTCTGCTCGCACTGGCGATCAGCGCTTTCGGGATCGGCACCACCGAGTTCGTGATCATGGGCCTGCTGCCCGAGGTCGCGGGCGATTTCGGGGTCTCGATCCCGGCCGCAGGCCTGCTCATCTCCGGCTACGCGCTCGGCGTCGTCGTCGGCGCCCCCGTGCTCACCGCGCTGGCCTCGCGGGTACCGCGCAAGACCGTGCTGGTCGCCCTGATGGGCCTGTTCATCGCGGGCAACGTGCTCTCGGCCCTCGCGCCGAGCTACGGCCTGCTGATGACCGGCCGGGTCGTCGCGGCGCTGAGCCACGGCGCGTTCTTCGGCGTCGGCTCGGTCGTCGCCGCGTCGCTGGTCGCCCCGGCCAAGCGGGCCGGCGCCATCGCGCTGATGTTCACCGGGCTGACCGTGGCGAACGTGCTCGGCGTGCCCGCCGGCACCGCGCTCGGCCAGGCCTTCGGCTGGCGTTCGACGTTCTGGGTGGTCAGCGCGCTCGGCGTGGCCGGCGCCGCCGGCATCCTCGCGCTGGTGCCGCACCAGGCCCCCGAACCGGGCGCCGGCCTGCGCGGCGAGCTCGCCGTGTTCCGCCGCCCCCAGGTGTGGCTCGCGCTGGTGATGACCGCGCTCGGCTTCGCCGGGGTGTTCGCGTCCTTCACCTACATCGCCCCGATGATGACCGAGGTCGCCGGCTTCTCCAGCGGCGCCGTCACCTGGCTGCTCGTGCTCTTCGGCGCCGGCCTGTTCGCCGGCAACCTGCTCGGCGGCAAGGCCGCGGACCGCAGGCTGATGCCCAGTCTCTACGTCATCCTCGCCGTCCTCGCGCTGGTGCTGGTGGCGTTCGTGTTCACCGCGCACGCGAAGGTGCCGGCGGCGATCACGATCGTGCTGTTCGGCGCGGCCGGCTTCGCCACCGTGCCGCCGCTGCAGGCCCGCGTGCTGGCCAAGGCCGAAGGCGCCCCGGCGCTGGCGTCGGCGGCGAACATCGCCGCGTTCAACCTCGGCAACGCCGGCGGCGCGTGGCTCGGCGGCCAGGCCATCGACGCCGGGCTCGGCTACACCGCGCCCAACTGGATCGGCGCCGCGCTCGCCGCGGCCGGCCTCGCCGTGGCGCTCGGCTCCGGACTGCTCGACCGCAGGACTCCGGCTAGTTTCGACGCCGGGGAGCGGGTACTCGCCCGATGAACCACCCACCGAAAGGACCACTTGTGACCAGCGTGCCCGTCATCGAACTCACCAACGGCGTGCGGATGCCGCAGCTCGGCTACGGCGTGTTCCAGGTCCCGGACGACGAGACCGCCACCGCCGTGAAGGCCGCCCTCGAAGCGGGCTACCGCAGCATCGACACCGCCGCCGTCTACGGCAACGAAAAAGGCGTCGGCCAGGCGATCGCCGAGTCCGGCATCCCCCGCGACGAACTGTTCGTCACCACGAAGCTGTGGAACTCGGCCCAGGGCTACGACTCGACGCTCAAGGCGTTCGACGAGAGCATGACCAAGCTCGGCCTGGAGCAGCTGGACCTCTACCTGATCCACTGGCCGACGCCGGCGCGCGACAAGTACCTCGACACCTGGAAGGCGTTCGAGAAGCTGCACGCCGACGGCCGGGTCCGCGCGCTCGGCGTCTCGAACTTCCAGCCCGCGCACCTCGAGCGCCTGCTCGACGCCGCCGAAGTCGCCCCCGTGGTCAACCAGGTGGAGCTGCACCCGTACCTGCAGCAGCGGGAGCTGCGCGAGTTCGACGCCAAGCACGGCATCGCCACCGAGGCGTGGAGCCCGCTCGCCAAGGGCGGCAGCCTGCTCGGCGACCCGGTGATCGCGGAACTCGCCGTGAAGCACAGCCGCACCCCCGCGCAGATCGTGCTGCGCTGGCACCTGCAGCTGGGCAACGTGGTGATCCCGAAGTCGGTCACGCCGTCCCGGATCGAGGAGAACTTCGACCTGTTCGGGTTCACCCTCACGGAGGAGGAGATGGAGTCGCTGACCCCGCTGGACCGCGGCGAGCGCACCGGCCCGGACCCCGACACCTTCAACGCCGCCTGACCCGGCACGGCCCCCTTGCGAAACCGGAGTCCCGCAAGGGGGTCATCACGGCGCGACGGTCACCGCGTGACGGCCCACAGCTCCCAGGTCCAGGTCGTGGGGCGGCACTCGAACCGCACGAACCCGCCGGTCTGCACGTACCACTGGCCGTCGGAGTAGCAGTCGTACTCGTACGCCGCCGGGTAGCTCCACTGGTACTTCATGATCTGGCTGTCCCCCGCGCTGGCCGGCGGCGCGAACACGACCGTCGACGCCAGCGCACCCATGACGGCAGCGGCTGCCGCAAACTTCTTCACTGGGTATCCCCCCGTTTGTGCTCGGAACACGTACGGGGGACAAACAATCATGAATCGGGCACGCCTGTCAGCGGAACGAGTGAACTCACCCGGGTGACGGCAGGCGGCCGCTCCTCACTGCTTGCGGGCGACCCCACCCAGCGTCAGGAAGTTCAGCTCGCCCAGCGGGTGCAGCCGCGGGCCGTCCGGCCACCATTCGTGCAGGTAGACCAGCCCGGGCCGGAGCAGCTCGGTGCCCTCGAAGAACCCCGCGATCTGCTCGCGCGTGCGGTACACGCTGCCCAGGCCGGTGCCCTGGAAACTGGTCTCCAGCAGCCGCGCGAGCTCCTGGCGCGGGGAATCCTCTTCCGGGTCGAAGTTGTGCGTGAGCAGCAGGAACGACCCGGGCGCGAGCGCGTCGACGTACTCCGCGACGATCGACTTCGCGCGGTCGTAGTCGTCGATGTGGTGCACGATCGAGGTCAGGATCAGCGCCACCGGCCGGGTGAAGTCCAGGTACTCCTTGACGACCTCGTCGGCGAGGGTTTCGGCCGGCCGGGTCAGGTCGGCGCCGGTGACGTGGGTCAGGTAGTTCTCCTCGAGCAGCGCCCGCCCGTGCACCTGCACCACCGGGTCGTTGTCGACGTACACCACCTGCGCGTCCGGGTTGTACCGCTGCGCCACCTCGTGGGTGTTTTCCGCCGTCGGCATGCCGGAACCCAGGTCGAGGAACTGGTCGATGCCGCGTTTGCCGGCCAGGAACCGCACCGCGCGCACCAGCCAGTCGCGGTGCTCCTTCGCCATCACCCGGGCGCCGGGCGCGATGGCCAGCAGCCGCCGCATCGCTTCGCGGTCCACCTCGTAGTGGTCGTGCCCGCCGAGGAGCGCGTCGGACAACCGGGCCAGGCTCGCCTTGCTGAAATCGAGGGCGGCCGCACCACCCTCGGTTCCGGACCGCAGGTCGCCAGGCGTCATCGACTGTTCTCCCACTCTGCGTGTGGTGGCGACACCCCTGCCCGGGTTCGCTCACCGTGTCCGGCGACGGACAGTGCTCAGGTTACGACATGCCGTTCACCAAGTGAACCAGGCACAAGGGCCTTACCTGCCAGGGAGAACGACCCGAAACGAAGTTGTGGCCGGGGTTCCTCCGTCCGTGGCGCGGTACACCGTGGAGGGATCGATTACCCGAATTCCAGCTCCCGCCACGTCCTTCCCCCGTCCGTGGTCCGGTACACCGCAGAGCCGCCGGAGGCGTCCGGCTGCCCGTCGACGACGACCCCCGTCCCGCCGCCGGTGAAGTCGAGATCGGTCAGCGCGAAGCCGCGCTCGGACAGCTCGGTCGTCGTCCAGGTGCGGCCTCCGTCGGCCGTGTGGTGCAGGAAGCCGACGCCGCCGCCCACGGCCGCGACCGTCGCGGACGTCGGTGAGGCCGCGGCGAAACCCTGGTTGATCCCCGCGAACGGGGCCGCGTCCGTTCCGCTGAACCGCGCCCCGAGCTGCGGGGCGTGCCGCAGCTGCCGTTCGGTCGAGCCAGGCTGCGGCGAGCCGGGGCTGCCGCTGCACAACGCCACCACCTGCCCGTCGCGGACCGCGCTCAGCGATGCGACCTGCCCCTCCGGGCACGGCGGGTCCGCGGGCGCGAACCGGGCGCCGTCGCGGGAGGTCCAGTACCCCTCGGTGCCGTAGTCGGCCCCGAGCGCGACCTGCAGCCCGCCGCCGACCGCCAGGTCGCCGTAGGTGAGGCCGCCGGTGACCGCGAACCCGGGCACCGGGGCCAGCACCGGCGAACCGGCCGCTCCCGAATACAGCCGGGTCGAGCCGCGGCCTTCGCCGTGGGTGGTCAGCAGCGCGAAGACGCGGCCACCGGTTTCGGCGATCTTCGAGAGGTAGTACGGCTCCTGCGCCCCGGCCGGGGTGACCCGCTGCCAGGTGCCGCCGCCGTCGCGGGTCGTCAGCACGTGCACGCCGTCCTCGACGTACGCGAGACGGTCGCCGAACACCCGCAGCGCGACGTGGTTGTGGTTGTCCGGCAGCGGCATCGGCGGCGCACCCAGCCGCCGCCAGTGCCGCCCGGCGTCCGTGGTGCCCAGCAGCACCGGGCACCACGTCCCGCCGCACGGCCGGTACCCCAGGACGTACCCCGTGTCCGGCCCGGTCCAGCTCGTCGATGCGGGCCGGAATCCCGGCGGGACCACGGCTTCCGCGGTCGCGGGCGAGGCGAACGCGGCCAGCAGGGCGAGGACGGACACCAACAGCGCACAGCGCCGGGGAGTGCTCATGATCACCTGACGCCCGGCGCGGGACGGCGGTTGCCCCTCCGCGGGCGAGTTGCGCCGCCCGGCTCAGCGCGGTGCGGCCGGCCGGCCGCGAACCGGCCCCTGCCGGTCACGATCGTTTCCGTGCCAGGAACTCCGCCGCGGCGGCGGCCCAGCCGGGCAGGAAGTGCCCGGCGTGCTCGGCCAACCGGACATCGGCGGCCGGGAGGGCGGCCCGCAGTCTCGCCGCCGCGTCCCGCTGGTCGAGGAGGACGTCGCGGGCACCGAAGTGGGCCTGCACGGGCACCGCCAGTTCACGCAGGCGCTCGACGCCGAATACCGGGATCGCCTCCAGGCGCGGTTTGAAGTGCTCGAACGTCGCGAGGGTGAACTCGCCGACGGCACGCCGGCCCGGGTCGGCGGGGCCGCCCGCGGCGACCATGGCCAGCGACCGGCGGCGTCCCCAGCCGCCGAGGAAGCCGTAGCAGGCGAACTTCAGCAAGGGCCCGATCCGGCGCCTGCCGATCCCCGACGGGTTGACCAGCACCAGCGGGCCGGCGCGCTCGGGACTCCGGAGCGCGTGGTCCAGTGCCCACCACCCGCCCAGCGAGGTGCCGAGGAAGGCCGCGCGCGGCAGTTCGAGCGCGTCGAGGACGTCGTCGAGCCACTCGGCGTACGCCGGTGACGCGAGCGGGGGCCGCGCCTCGACGGTCCGGCCCGGCTCGCCGGGTGCGTCGACCGCGTACACCCGCAGCCGCCCGGCGAGCGTGGCGATGTCCGGCAGCCAGTGCGCGGCGGTGCCGCCGGACCCCTGCAGCGCGACGACCGGCGGCGCGTCCACCGGGCCGGACACCACGGCGAACGTGTCGCCCAGCCGGGTGGCCAGCGTGCGCCGTTCGGACGGCACGGGCCAGCGGTCCAAGAGCGCGTCGTAGCGCTCGCGGACCGCGGCCGCCCCGGCCGCCGACCGGTAGACCGCGGTCACGCCGGGTTCTCCGTGACCGAGGCGACCCAGCGCAGCAGGTCGGCACCGGCGGCCAGGTCACCGAGCACGATGATCTTCATGGTGGCGCGCTCCCCGTCGTAGATGGTTTCGACGCGAAGGGGCCGCTCGCCGCCGTCGCGAGGGCCGGTGAGCAGGGCCCCGACCGCGGTCGCGATCCGGTCGGCCGCTGCCCGGTCGACACCGGCGAGCTCGACGACCCCCGACAGCTCCGCGGCCGGGGCCCGCTCGGCCACCGGCAGCCCGGTGAAGGCCACCAGGTCCGCGGCCGTGATCCGGTACTGCTTGCCGATCCGGACCGCCTTCAACCGCCCGTCCCGCACGTAGTTCCGGACCGTCCGGACGTGCAGGCCGAGCTTCGCGGCGACCTGCTCGACGGAGTAGACGTCCTGCGCCATGACCCTCCTCGTGTTCCGCAAAATACCCTATCAGCCGCTCGTCAGGGAAGTTTGCGGAACATCCGGTTCGCTCGCCCGGGTGACGGGTATTCACCAGCGTTGTTCCTGTTCGCCCAGATACGTCCACATCGGACAGTCGAAGGGACGCCGACGATGCCGTATCCCCCGCCCCCGGAGTCGTACGAGCCCGCTCCCACCGAAGAGATCGTGGAGCGCACCCACCCGCGCATCCGGGCCGTGCGCACGATCAACGCCCTCATCCACCTGGTCTGTGCGGTGTTCGCGCTGGTCCTGGCCGTGCACATCGTGCTGGTGCTGGGCGGGGCGAACTCGTCGAACGGCTTCGCGCAGCTGATCTCGGAGTGGTCGGCGGGCGTGTCGCTCGGCCTGCGGAACCTCTTCACGCCGGACTCGGAGGGGCTGCGGACGTTCCTCAACGACGGCCTCGCCGCCGTCCTCTGGCTGGTCATCGGCGCCATCCTGACCGACGTCATCACCCGGATCGGCGTGCCCGGCCCGCGGCGCGTCTGGTACCGGCGCAGCTACCGCTGACCCCGGACACGAAGAAGGCCTCCCCGGATCGGGGAGGCCTTCTTCGTGGTCATCGGCGCGGCGGCTGTTCGGCACCCGGCTGCACGGGCTCCGGCTCGGGTTCGGGCAGGGCCTGGCCGGCGGGCTCGCCGCCACGGGGTGCGGGAACGCCCTCGGCGGCGATCGCGTCGAAGTGTTCACGGCACCAGCGGCCGTAGCGCCTTGCGTGCACAGTCATCGCGTTCACCTCCTCTCCACGGGCGATCCTCGTCACACCAACAGCGTCCTCCGCGCGGAGGCCGAACGCCAACAGATTTAAGCCGGACTTAACAGACACGATCGGGTGACGTCCACAAAGGACTCGTGGTCAGCCCGCGAACTCCCGCACGACCGCCTCGCAGAACGCCGGCAGGTCGTCCGGATTGCGGCTGGAAACCAGTCCGTTGTCCACTACGACTTCTTCGTCGACAACGGTGGCACCGGCGTTACGCAGGTCGGTCCGGATGCTCGGGTACGACGTCAGCGTGCGGCCACGCACGACATCCGCTTCGACGAGCGTCCACGGACCGTGGCAGATCACCCCGACCGGCTTGCCGGCCCGCACGAAGTCGCCGACGAACCCGACCGCGGCGGGGTCCGTGCGCAGGTTGTCGGGGTTCATCGTGCCGCCGGGCAGCAGCAGCGCGTCGAAGTCACCGACTGCCACGTCGGCGACCTTCCGGTCCACCGCGAACCGGTCGCCCTTGTCGATGTCGCCGTTCATCGCCTGGATCTCGCCAGTGTCCAGCGAAACCAGCTCGACCGTCGCGCCCTCGTCCAGGACGGCCTGGCGCGGCTTTTCCAGCTCGACCTGTTCGACGCCGTCCGCGGCCAGGATCGCGACCCGGCGTCCTTGCAGTGCGTTCGCCATGGGGCTCCTCCGTCGGAAAAACTGAGTGCACCGGGGTAATTACCCCCTCATCCAGGCGTCAAACCAAGTCCACAAAGGACAGTGCAATCAGTCCGCACATTCGATGGCGAGCACCGCGATGTCGTCGTGCGCCGAGCTGCCGAGCCAGTCGCGAACGGACTGGCGCAGCTGCCGCACGACCTCACGGGCCGGCTCACCCGCCGCCGCGGCGAGCACGGCGCGCAACCGGTCGTCTCCGAAGAGTTCCGTCTGGTCGTGCCGGTTGCGGGCCTCGGTGATGCCGTCGGTGTACAGGAGACAGACGTCCCCACGCTCCAGCCGGACCTCCGCCTCGGCGAACCGGGCCTGCGGCGAGATGCCGACCAGCGTACCCGGCACCGTGACCTCTTCGACCACGCCCGAGCGGCGGACGATCAACGGCGCCGGGTGGCCGCCGGAGGCCAGCGTGAGGCCGACCCCGCTGCCGGACGGCCGGGCCGTGCCCAGGACGAGGGTGGCGAACCGGCTGCTGCCGCCGGCGATGAGCAGCTCGTTGAGCAGCCGCAGCAGCGTGCGGCCGTCGCGTTCGACCATGGCGAGCGCGGTCAGGGCGTGCCGGACCCGGCCGGTCAGGGCCGCGGCCTCGGGCCCCTTGCCGCAGACGTCGCCGAGCACCAGGAACGCGCTGCCGTCCTCGTGCGGCAGGACGTCGAAGAAGTCGCCGCCGACGGTGAGCACCCCGCCCGCCGGCTCGTACCAGGTCTCGAACCGGGCGCCGTCGAGCTCCGGCGGGTCGACCGGGCGCAGCGTCGTCTCCAGGCCGCGGGTCGCCTCCTCCTGGCGGGCGTAGCGCTGGGCGTTGGCCAGCGCCGTCCCGGCCGCCAGCGCGAACTCCGCCACCGCGCGGGCCTGCCCGGCGCCGAACTCGGCTTCACCGCGGCGCCCGAGCAGCAGGGCGCCGGTCACCCCGGCGCTCGCGCTCGGCCCGAGCGAGACGACCGAGACGTCGGTGTGCCCTTCGAACCGGTCGGCGACCACCGAGGGCAGCGTGGCGACCTCGGGCGCGGGCACCGGCGCCTGCTGAGGCGGCCCGGTGGCCCCGAACGTCGCCGCGAGCACCGGCGCGACCTGGGCGGGCACCCGCCGGATCCGGCCGTGACCCTGCGCGGCGGGCCGCTCGCAGCTCCACCACTCCCACCGGCCGCGGGTGGTCGGCAGCAGCACGAAGACGGTTTCGGCCAGCGCGGACGCGGCCAGCTCGGCGATCACCCGTGCGGTGCCGTGCCGCCCGCGCGCGGCGGCCAGCCGGGGACCGGCCTCGGCCATGAAGTCGCCCACGTGCCGCTGCGGGACGTCGTCCGCGAGGACGGTCCAGGCGTGCCAGCCGCCGGGCAGGGCCCGGATCCGGGCGGCCCGCCGGTGCCCGGCCACCTCCAGGTGACCCACCGAGGGTTCCGCGGAGGTCCGGGGCGCGGCCCCGGGTGTCACCGTTTCGGTCGCCGCGTGCAGCTGCGGCTCGGCGTCGCCGGCCAGCGCCCGCGCCGCCGGGTTCGCCCAGCGCACCACGCCCGCGGCGTCCTGCAGGAACACCGCGTCGCGGACGTCTTCGAGGGCCGCCCGCGCGAAGGCGTCGATGCCAGGCGGCCCGCCGTCACCGGGCATCGGCGGCAGGGCCGTCGAGGCCGGGGCCGGACGTGACACCATGCACGGACCTCCTGCCTCCGGACTGCTGTCGAACGGCTACCGCGTGAGCGGGCGGGCTGGCTCGAAGTGTAGGGCGAAGCATGGCACGCTGGGTCGACGACCATGGCTGGCGCATGCGTGGTGGAGAGGGTCGGCACACATGACAACGGAATCCCAGAGCGAAGCGGCCGCGCTGGAACGGGTGCTCGTGGCGGTGCGGGATCTCGGGGACGGCAACTTCCGCCGGCGGCTCGTCCCGCACGGCGACGGCATTTCGGCGCAGCTCGCGGTCGCGTTCAACGACATCGCCGAGCGCAACCAGCGGCTGGTCAGCGAGCTGCTGCGGGTCCGCGCGGCCGTCGGGCAGGAAGGCAGGCTGAGCGAGCGGCTCGAGGGCCAGGTCGGTCCCGGGGGCTGGACCACAGCCGTCGACGCGGTGAACGGCCTGGTCGAAGACCTGACCCGGCCGGCGATCGAGCTGGAGCGCGTGCTCGGCGGCGTCGCCGACGGCGACCTGTCCCAGCCGATGACGCTCACCCTCGACGGGCGCCCGCTGCAGGGCGCGTACGCCACGCTGGCGAAGACGGTCAACGGCCTGATCGCGCAGCTGTCGCGGTTCGCCGCCGAAGTGACCAGGCTCTCCCGCGAAATCGCGGGTGAGGGACGTCTCGGCGGCCAGGCGGTCGTCCCGGGCGTGTCGGGCACCTGGCGCGACCTGACCGACTCGGTCAACTTCATGGCCGACAACCTCACCGAGCAGGTCCGCAACATCGCCCAGGTCACCACCGCCGTCGCGCGCGGCGACCTGACCCAGAAGATCAACGTCGACGCCCGCGGCGAGATCCTCGAGCTCAAGAACACCATCAACACGATGGTCGACCAGCTCTCGGCGTTCGCCGACGAGGTCACCCGCGTCTCCCGCGAGGTCGGCTCGGACGGCAAGCTCGGCGGCCAGGCGCAGGTGCCGGGCGTCGCCGGGACGTGGCGCGACCTGACCGACTCGGTCAACCTGATGGCCGACAACCTGACCGACCAGGTCCGCGGGATCTCCCAGGTGGCGACCGCGGTGGCCAGCGGCGACCTGACGAAGAAGATCGACGTCGACGCCCGCGGCGAGATCCTGCAGCTGAAGAACACGCTGAACACGATGGTCGACCAGCTCTCGGCGTTCGCCGGCGAGGTCACCCGGGTGGCGCGCGAGGTCGGCAGCGAGGGCAAGCTGGGCGGGCAGGCCGAGGTGCCCGGCGCGGCCGGGACGTGGCGCAGCCTCACCGACTCGGTCAACCAGATGGCCGACAACCTCACCGACCAGGTCCGGAACATCTCGCACGTCACCACGGCCGTGGCGAAGGGCGACCTGACCCAGAAGATCACCGTCGACGCCCGCGGCGAGTTCTTCGAGCTCAAGACGACGATGAACACGATGGTCGACCAGCTCTCCGCGTTCGCGGACGAGGTCACCCGAGTGGCGCGTGAGGTCGGCACCGAGGGCCAGCTGGGCGGGCAGGCGCAGGTCCCCGGCGTCGCGGGCACCTGGCGCGACCTCACCGGGTCCGTGAACTTCATGGCGAACAACCTGACCACCCAGGTCCGCAACATCGCCCAGGTCGCGACGGCCGTCGCGCGCGGCGACCTGACGCAGAAGATCGCGGTCGACGCCCGCGGCGAGATCCTCGAGCTCAAGACCACGCTCAACACGATGGTCGACCAGCTGTCCGCCTTCGCCGACGAAGTCACCCGAGTGGCACGCGAAGTCGGCACCGAAGGCAAGCTCGGCGGCCAGGCCGCCGTGCCCGGCGTCGCCGGGACCTGGAAGGACCTCACGGACAACGTCAACTCGATGGCGAACAACCTGACCGACCAGGTCCGCAACATCGCCACGGTGACGGCGGCGGTGGCGAAGGGCGACCTGACCCAGAAGATCACCGTCGACGCCCGCGGCGAAATCCTCGAGCTCAAGACCACGCTCAACACGATGGTCGACCAGCTGTCCGCCTTCGCCGACGAAGTCACCCGAGTGGCCCGCGAAGTCGGCACCGAAGGCATCCTCGGCGGCCAGGCGCGGGTCCGCGGCGTCGCCGGGACCTGGAAGGACCTCACCGACAACGTCAACGTCATGGCCGACAACCTGACCGACCAGGTCCGCAACATCGCCACGGTGGCGAGCGCGGTGGCCAACGGCGACCTGTCGAAGAAGATCCGGATCGAGGCCCAGGGCGAGGTCGCGGCGCTGGCCGAGACGCTGAACGGGATGGTCGAGACGCTGCGGGCGTTCGCCGACGAGGTCACCCGCGTCGCGCGCGAGGTCGGCACCGAAGGCATCCTCGGCGGTCAGGCACGCGTGCCCGGCGTGGCCGGGACCTGGAAGGACCTGACCGAGAACGTCAACTTCATGGCGCACAACCTGACCAGCCAGGTGCGCAACATCTCCCAGGTCACGACGGCGGTCGCGAAGGGCGACCTGACGAAGAAGATCGACGTCGACGCCCGCGGCGAGATCCTCGAGCTGAAGACCACGATGAACACGATGGTCGACCAGCTCTCGGCGTTCGCCTCCGAGGTCACGCGGGTCGCGCGCGAAGTCGGCACCGAGGGCAAGCTGGGCGGCCAGGCCGAGGTCGACGGCGTGTCCGGCACCTGGCAGCGGCTCACCGAGAGCGTGAACCGGCTGGCCGGGAACCTGACCACCCAGGTGCGCGCGATCGGCCAGGTCGCGACGGCGGTGACCGCGGGCGACCTGACCCGGCACATCACCGTCGAGGCGAACGGCGAGCTGGCCGACCTCAAGGACAACATCAACCAGATGATCGCGAACCTCAAGGAGACGACGAGGACCAACCGCGAGCAGGACTGGCTGAAGACGAACCTCGCGCAGCTGTCGGGCCGGATGCAGGGGCACCGCGACCTGGTGTCGGTGGCGGCGCTGATCCTGTCCGAGCTGGCCCCGCTGGTGCGGGCGCAGCAGGGCGCGTTCTTCCTGGCCCGCGACGACGACCGCGACGGCACGGTGCTGGAGTGCATCGCCGCGTACGGGCTCGCGCAGTCCCGCGCCGGGCTGCGGTTCGCGATGGGCGAGTCGCTGATCGGGCAGGCCGCCGTCGACCAGCGCACGGTGCTGGTGCACAACGCGCCGCCGGAGTACGCGCTGATCTCGTCCGGCCTGGGCTCGGCGGCGCCGGTGAACCTGATCGTGCTGCCGGTGCTGTTCCAGGGCGAGGTGCTCGGGGTGCTGGAGCTGGCCTCGGTGAACGAGTTCAGCACGGTCCACCAGGACCTGCTGGAGCAGCTGCGGCACACGATCGGCGTCAACGTGAACACGATCCTGTCGAACTCGCGGACCGAGGCGCTGCTGACCGAGTCGCAGCGGCTGGCCCAGGAGCTGCGGGCCCGGTCGGAGCAGCTGCAGGCCCAGCAGGGCGAGCTGCGGCGGTCCAACACCGAGCTGGCCGAGAAGGCGGCGCTGCTGGCCCAGCAGAACCGCGACATCGAGGTCAAGAACAGCGAGATCGAGCAGGCGCGGCAGGAGCTGGAGGAGCGGGCCGGGCAGCTGACGGTGGCGTCGCAGTACAAGACCGAGTTCATGGCGAACATGTCGCACGAGCTGCGGACGCCGCTGAACAGCGCGTTGATCCTGGCGAAGCTGCTGTCGGAGAACCCGGAAGGGAACCTGACCGAGAAGCAGATCCAGTTCGCGAAGACGATCTACGCGGCCGGGTCGGACCTGCAGCAGCTGATCAACGACATCCTGGACCTGGCCAAGGTCGAGGCGGGCCGGCTGGACATGCAGATGTCCGACATCACGCTGCCGGAGCTGGTGGACTACGTCGAGTCGCTGTGCCGGCCGCTGACCGCGGACAAGGGCCTGGAGTTCGCCGTCCACATCGACCCGCCGGTGCCGGGCAGCGTCCACACGGACGAGCACCGGTTGCAGCAGATCCTGCGCAACCTGCTGTCGAACGCGGCGAAGTTCACCAACGAGGGCGGCGTCCGCCTGCACATCCGGGCGGCGGACCCGGCGGAGGTGGAGCAGGAGGCGCTGCGGAACGCGCCGGGCATCATCGCGTTCGCGGTCGAGGACACCGGGATCGGCATCCCGGAGGAGAAGCTGGCGGTGATCTTCGAGGCGTTCCGCCAGGCGGACGGCACGACGAGCCGCAAGTACGGCGGGACGGGCCTGGGGCTCAACATCAGCCAGCAGCTGACGGAGCTCCTGGGCGGTGAGCTGCGGGTGGTGAGCGAGCCGGGCGTGGGCTCGACGTTCACGCTGTACCTCCCGGTGGCGGCGGCCAACCTGGTGGACCCGGCCCTGACGGCCCTGTCGTCGCCCCGCCTGCCGTCGGTGCCCAGCACGGTGCTGGTGGCGGCCCCGGACGTGACACCGAAGCGCTTCCACGGCGAGAAGGTCCTGATCGTCGACGACGACCTGCGGAACGTGTTCGCCCTGGCGGCGGTCCTGGAGCAGGCGGGCCTGGAGGTGATCTACGCGGAGACGGGCGTCGACGGCATCCGGCAGCTGGAGCGCAACGAGGACACGGCCCTGGTGCTGATGGACGTGATGATGCCGGAGCTGGACGGCAACGCCACGATCGCGGCCATCCGGGCCGAGGCGGCGAACGCGGACCTGCCGGTGATCGCGGTCACAGCAAAGGCCACGGCGGAGGACCGGGCCAGGACACTGGCCAGCGGCGCGGACGACTACATCACCAAGCCGGTGGACACGGACAAGCTGCTGGACGTGATCGCGGCCTCGTTGGAGGCGGACGCCGCTTCGACCCGGGACGCCGCTTCGCCTGCTTGAGGGCTTCTCCCTGGAGCTTCTCGGAGCTCCAGGGAGATCCTTGGCGCTTCTTGAGCGGGTGACGGGAATCGAACCCGCGTAGCTAGTTTGGAAGACTAGGGCTCTACCATTGAGCTACACCCGCGTGCCCCCGGAGGTACCCGGGTGCGTGGCCAGCTTAGCGTGACCCGCTAGGCTGATCACACACCCCCCTGGGGGTGTGCCGGGATGTGGCGCAGCTTGGTAGCGCATCCGCTTTGGGAGCGGAGGGTCGCAGGTTCAAATCCTGTCATCCCGACCAGATATGCCTGTTTCACACCACGCCCGACGAGCAGATGCTCGCCGGGCGTGTTTGTGTATGTACGTTTCGTGACCGTGGCGCGCTCGCCGAACGCGACCGTGAGATCGGCCGCGCGGTCCGCCGCGACACCAGCCCCGGCGGAGAGATCCGGCGCGTCCTCGGCCACATGGGACGCCGCGCGCGTGCCGCCCAGCGCGGCGGGCAGCCTGATCGTGTCCCCCACCTCAAAGAGCGCCGCGAACGGCTCCGTCAGGTCGACACGCTCCACAGAGCCGTCCTCACCAATGTAGAGCTTCTCGAAGAAGCCCTGGTTGATCTGACGACGGATGCTGTTGTCGGCCGTGGCGAGGTAGGCCGCCTCGCAACGCTCCGCCGCCGTCAAAGCCAGTTCCAGGGTTGTTTCGACATCCGTCACTCCAACCGTTGCCGCCTTGATCTCCGCGTCAGCCTCCGCCAGCTCTCGCGTCAGCCGCTTCATCTCCGAAGCCAACAGGTCCTGCGGGAAGTCATCGCCGGCATAGTGCAGCTGAAGCAGCTTCTGCCGCTCCCCTTCGACCCGTCGCTTCGTTCGCTGGGCTCGTTCCAGGCCGCGAGCTGCTTCGGCGTGCTGGCTAGCTAACTCCTCCCTGACAGCTGCGCGAATGAGCTCGACGTGCTCCCGGTGCACCCGGAAGGTGCCATAGAAGGTTGCGATGCCCTCTTCGATCTGTTCGACGCGAACAGCACGACGCTGACAGTTGTTGGTCTTGGTCTTGCGCTTCACACAGTGGAAGTACGCGTAGACTCCGCCGTTGCCCTTGTGCTCCGAGTAGACCTTGCGACCGCCACACTCCGAGCAGTAGATGGTGGACCTCAGGTAGTGGTTATGCGTCCGGTCCTTCTCGCCCGTGTGGTTATGTGCAGCGAGAATATCCTGCACTCTCAACCACACGTCGGGCTCAACAAGGGTCGGATGCTTGCCCTCATAATGAATGCCCTGGTAGCTCACCACGCCCATGTAGTAGGGGTTCGCCAAGATGTGGTACATGCCGGTTAGGCCAATCGGCTGGGCCGGACGTCTACGATTGGGCCGACTCGTAAGTCCTTTATTCTGAGCCGCCAATGTAAGGGCGATCCCGCTCCACTCTCCTGTGGCGTAGTGCTCGAAGCACCAGCTGATGATTTCGGCACGGTCGCGGTCCAACTCGACCCAGGACCGCTCCACGCCCTCACGACTCTCGCGGCAGTTGATGTAGCCGAGCGGCGCATAAAACGGCGTACCACCCTCCTGAGCCTTACGAACTAGGCCTTTAAGAACCTCCTGAGCGAGGTTATCTGAGTAGAACTGGGAGATACCCGCCATGAGATTGTGCAACAACTTGCCACTTGGCGTGTCGTCGATGTTCTCCGTGCAGGAGACCAGCTTGACGCCCAGCTTACGCAAGAGCAGGTTGATCGCCAGATCATCCTCGCGGTTGCGCGCCAGCCGATCCACCTTATGTACGATGACGTACCGGGGACGAATCCTCTTGAGGTCTCCGAGGAGCCGTTGCAGCTCATCACGATTTGTCGAGCGAGCCGACTCGCCAGCATCGACGTATTCATTCTGAATGGTCACACCCAAGTGGCGCGCTTTGGCGTAGCAAGCTTCGCGTTGCGCCGGGATCGAGTACCCTTCAGCACCACCGCCCGAGCGGGCTTGTTCACGAGTACTGACCCGCAAGTAGATAAGAGCGATCTCGCCCGCTCCCTGCGCGCTCAAGCTAGAGCGGATTACCGAGGCAGCCTCACGAGCAGTCCGTGCGGCGTCCATGGCCGACAGCTTTGCGTTATTCATATTGTTACCCTCCTATCGATTCTTATTTGTCAGTCCGACCGAGTTCAGGGTCGACTAACTGCACCGAGCCGATGTAGCTAATGAGCTGGCGAGCTTGTTCGTCAACTTCGCTATGCGGTACCGACGCAATCTCCAGCCGTGTACCTAACTTGCCAAGTCGCCAGGCCACGCTCGCGAAGTGGTACGCCTTGTGTGCGATACGCGCCGAATTGAACGTGACGACATACGCTACCGGCCGCTCTCGCAGCTCGGCCAGCAGTCGCGACAGTCCAGGCCGATGTTCAGGATTGACGTTGTTACTGCCGCGATCAACGTACTCACCCAGCATCATCAGATTGAGTTCGTTGGCCCGGCGCTGGCAAGCGTGACGCTGAAAAGCCAGGGCTTGCACCTGATTCCTGTCCTCACGCGCTACGCGCAGGTAGATAACAGCCCTTTTTGGACAGACTTCGTCCATGTTGCGGAATCCTCCTTTTGGCTTTAAAGAGCCAAGAATGTCATTGCACAATCATTTTCTCAGTGTTTTTAGGAAGTGCCAAGATAGGAAATCCTGACCTTATTTATGGTGGGGGTGGTACCGGATGGCGGATATCCGCCATCCGGTACCGAGCCGAGCAGTTACTCGGCGGCTGCGGCCTTGCGGCCTCGGGTGGCCTGGGGCTTGGCGTCGGCGACTTCGGCCGGGTCATCGCTGCCGAACAGGCCCTGGATCGCGCCGCGCCGGGCGGCGGCCTCCTTTTCGATCTCGTCCAGCGCAGCCGTGGCCCGCTGGGCGAAGTCCGGCTCCTGCCGCTTGGTGGTGACGTACAGCTCCACGGCCCGCAGGGCCGCATCGTTGAGCGAGATGCCATCCAGCTGCGCAACGAGCGTGAACTGGGCGTGCAAGGCGTCGGGCACCTTGATCCCGAGCGTCTTCACGCCGCCTCGTGGTTCGGACATGGCGTCCTCCTCGGTGTTGGTGTGATCGCCCAGGCCCGCGCGCTCGCGCGGGACGAGAGCTGAGCGACCACAGGCCACCGACGAGTGGCCCGCGGCTTATGAAGCCGCCTTCTGCTCGGCCCGCCAGGTGGCGAGCCGCTTCTCGGCAAGCGCCGCGTAGTCCGGGTTGAGCTCGATGCCGACCCAATCCCGGCCGTGGATCTCGGCGGCCAGTGCCGTACTGCCCGCGCCCATGAACGGATCAAGTACAACACCGCGCCGCCAGCTGATGTGCGGGCAGACCGGCTCCAGTGGTCCGGTGGCTAACCAACGGCCGTCGTGCAGTCGGTCCGCTCGACGCCAGGGCCGGTCGCAGATCGAGCAGACTCGCTCCGGGCAGCCTGACAAGATCGGGCGGCGGATCAGCTCCAGCGGGAACGTGGCCATGTGTGCCCCGCGATAGCTGCCGGTCGGGACTGTCCACACGTCGGCTGGGTTCTTGCCAAGCGGGTGACTGGCCAGTCCCGCCGTCTTCATAGCGGCGAGGCCGTGGTTGAGATCCACTCGCGGGCTCTTGCCGCCGCCGAGCGTCGGGACATCCTCGCGAGACAGATAGGTCCGAGCTGTCGTGCGGGCCGGGCCGGCGGCCGCGGTCTTGGCGGGTTCCCGGACTGCATCGAGATCGAAGTAGTAGTTCGCCTGCCGGGTGAACAGGTAGACCACCTCGTGGCTGGTCGTGAACCGGTCGCGAACGGAACTCGGTGTCGGATTCGGCTTCGACCACACCACGGCGTTGCGTAGGAGCCAGCCGGACCGGATCAGCCGCAGTGCCATCCGTGACGGTCCGAGCAGCAGACTCTTCTTGGACGCTCCTTCGTTGGGATGGCGGCTGTAGCCGTCGCCAAGCACCAGCCAGAGCGTGCCGGTCGGCGTCAGCACGCGGGCCAGTTCGTCGCAGGTACTTGCGATCTGAACAGCCCAGTCGTCCACCGTGGGTTCCGCCCCGATCTGCTGCACGTGGCCGTAGTCGCGCAGACCGAAGTACGGCGGGCTTGTCACCACGCAGTCCACCGAGGCGTCCGGCAGCTCGGCCAGGCGCTCGCGGAGGTCCCCGACGAGGATGCGGCCGGTTGGCAGTGTGGTTTGTGGTTCGGTCATCGGGCACCTCCTTCATGGTTTGGAATTTCGGTCAGATGGTCGGTGGCCTCAGCCAGGAGGCCGACCGCGAACAGGGCTTGCTCGTCGTCAGGCAGGCGGAGAACCTGCCGGGTCAGAGCGTCGCGCCGGTCCGCGTCAGGCACGAGCCACCAGACCCGCGGGAACACGCCGTGACGGTGCTGCTCGGCTCCGTCGTGCCAGTAGCGGACATAGAGCCCGAGTTTGACGGCGATGCGGGTCAGGTTCTCGGTGGCAAGGTCCACCTCGACGAAGGCGCTCAGCTCGTAGCCGCCGGTGACGAGCCGGACGAAGGCGTCCGGCTTGAGCGCGATGGTCTCTCCGGCCAGCCCCGTGAAGTATCGCCAGCAGGTCGGCTCGGCTGTGAACTCGAGGAGTTCGCTCTGGCCGGCGCGAGCCGCTTCGACGAGCTGCGTATAGAGCTCGGCCACCGCCAGCAAGTGATCTTGGAACATCGGGCTCGGTTCCCGCAGCCGACGGCGGCCGACTCCGCCGGTGCCAAGGTCAAGGACGGCGTGACCCAGCCCGGACAGGCCGAAGATCAGACCACCGCTGCCAGCCCGCACGCCGCCGATCCGCCGCTGGAGCGGAACGACCAGGCCGAAGCTCGTCAGCCGCTGCATGACGGCCCGCGTCTTGCGGCCCCGCGTCGCCGGAGTGGCGGCCGTGACGTGGAGGCGGGCGATCATCGAGCCGGTGAGCAGGCGCAAGCGCCAGAGCGATTCGAGAATGGCGAGATCCCGAGCTGTTAGCCGTCCGGCGATCCGGCGGGCTCGTCCATGGCCGCTCATTGGATACCTCCATGAGCGATAGAGAGTCCAGGCCAGCTATCCGGGGTTCTCGCAGGTGAGGGCGTTTCCTGCTCGACGCCATCGGTAGGGCGATCGGTAGCCCTTATGAGGGACTTAGGCCGCCTCATCGGTTGGCCTTCCGTACCCCGACCGGCGCGGCTGGTGGTTCACCGCCCTGCCAGCGGCGTAACAGTTCGGCGTCCAGCTCGGCCGGGTCCGCGCCGTACCGCTCGGCGCTCGCCTGGCGCAAGGCGTCCGGGCCGTTGAAGGCGTCCGGGAGTGGCGGGGTGGCCACCTCGAAGGCCGGACTCGGGGAGCCATTCACCAGCACGCGCGCGACGGCGCGGTAGGCGGGCAACTGTTCGAGGTCGTCCGGCGTGACGGGTGCACCGAGGACACCAGCCAGGGCCTTTCCGTCTCCAACCGCCGGCCGAAACACCACCCGTGCCCCGACATTCGCCAGCACAGCCGCCTTAAGGTCGGGGCTGAGCTGACCAAGGTGCTGATGAGCCAGCGTCCAGGAAACGTTCGCACCCCGGCTCCGAGCGAGTACGTCGGCGAAGTCGAGCCCGGCCGTGAACCGCTCCAGCTCGTCCACGAACACCGACACCGGCCGCCGCTCTGCGGCAAGTTTTGTGGTCTGCCGCTGCGTGGCCTCCCAGAGTTGCGACAGGAGCAGACTGCCGACGAGACTCGTCGTCTCGGGTCCGAGGGCGCCCGAGTTCAGGTTCACGAGCAGGATGGTCGGCCGGTTGAAGACCTGGGCCAGGTCGAACCTGGGGTGCGCCTGGCCGATGAGTCGGCGGACGGCCGGACGCGCCGTCCAAGCCCTCGTCTTATTCAGCACTGGTTGAATAATTTGGAGTCGCTCGGGGTCGGACAGGCTGTTGAACCAGGCCAGCCACGGGGCCACCGTCAATGGATCGCCGACTTTGGCCGCGACCGTTCGCCGAAACTTCGGGTTCGTCAGGAGCGGACCGACATCGGTCAGCGTGCCGTCCTCCAGCCGCGAGGCCAGATACAGCCCGTGTAGCAGCACGTCAGCCGACCTCGCGCCGATGGCAGCCCCGAAGACTTGGCGCAGGAGACCCAACACCGAGTCGGCTTGACGTTCGGCGTCGTCGCGGGGACCAGCTAACGGGTTGAAGCCGATCACGGGGCCGTCCGCGGCCGGGTCGATGACTACCACGTCGGTATGGCGCTGCTCGGGTAGCCGGGCTAGCACGTCGCGGACGAGGTCACCTTTTGGCTCGATGACGACCAGGCTGTTGCCTGCCTTCGCCTCGGCGGTGATCCAGTGAGCTAGCAGCGTGCTCTTGCCGGTCCCAGATGGCGCGATGACGTGGGCGTGGGTGGCGTAGCTCGCGCGTGGCAGCCAAACCGCTTGACCACGAGCCGTCGCGTGGGTGCTCTGCCCCAGGGGCCGGCTGGCCGGGGCCGGAGCTCCGGCGGAGGCGTCGTGTAGCAGGCCGGACGGGGGAGCGGAGAAACCGCCCGGACCGCCGGGTACGTCAAGGTCATGCAACGCCCAGCCGAGGAGTGTCGCCAGTTCGCTAGCGTTCGTGATGCCCGAGAACGAGCGCACCCGACCCATGACGCGGATCAGCCGGTCGGCTGTCTTGCTCGACTGGGGCGAAGCGTAGATGCGCGTGTGCGAACCACTGGCCAGTCCCAACGCCGAGACCGCCGGACGGAGCAGTTGGGCCGCCCGCTTCGGGTTGTCCGCGACCGCACCGAGCCGACCGCGCACCCCGAGGAGAGGTTCAGCCAGCTTGGTTTTCCAGCCACGCTGCTCGTCGCCGGTCGGTTCGCGAGGTGGCGCCCAGCCCAGCCACTCCAGCGGTGAATCAGCAATCGGCACCTGAGTAGAGCGATGGCTCGGCCCGACTACCCAGCTCAGCACCAAGGACTCGCCTGGTCGCAGTGACTCTCGTAGCTGTACGAGCCCGGCCGTGACCCCGGCAGAGGTATCGAGTCGGACGGGGTGGATCTTGCTCGTTAGGTGGACTTCGCGGGCCGTGACCGGCGCCGGCCGATCCGGCGCGTCCGTCTCCAAGAGCGCCAAGCCCGGCAGCTGGGCGACGAGCTCTCGCGGCAGTGAATCAGCGATGCGCGACTCGACGCCGAGCAGCCAGCGCACTTGGTCACGCGCGATCCACGCCTCGAATGCAACCAAAGGTTGCAAGCGACGCATCCCGTACTGCGGCCGACCGGCCAGCACGCGGCACATGGCGGTTAGGTCGGCCAAACTGCCGTTCCGCGGCGGGATAGCTTCGAACCATTGGAGGTTAGTCACGGGCCACCTCCTGGTTCGCCGGCTGCGTACCGGTCTCGGAGCGGGGCTCCGTGCAGAGCTGCTGCCGGGCGATGGCGATGCAAGCTCTCGCAAGTTTGCGTACGGCCACGTGACTGCGCTCTTGCGCGGTGACGCGAATAGGTTTGTGTGACTCGGACATGCAAAACCTCCCTTCGGTGGTGCTCGAAGGGAGGTATGCGGGCGCATCAAACCAGCCGTGCTTGACGACTGGCACGGGTGGGCGTGTAATAAAAGATGCGCGACAGCCCCTCACTTCGAGGCTTCTGTTGTGTGACACCTGAGTCCGCCCACCAGCACTAAGTGACTCGTAGATGACTAGATCTCATCCGCGTGTCGCGCTGGTAGCGGCTCAGGGTTTTTATTTTGGCGTATGCAGACCCGCTAGAACCATGGCGGACCTGCCGAACATTTACCGAACATATCGCGATATCTCCGGCGAAACGCCAGTGGCATGAGTGCTGAGGTATCAGCTATTAGCAGCGCGGCGCGAGCGAGTGCCAATGAGCCTGGGGCCAGCCATGTTGACCGTGACAGGCGTATCGGTCCGCCAGCGCCAGCGCAGTTCGCGGGCCAGAGCCCGGCAGGCCAGCTGGCGTTCGGATGCCGCTACGTCTTCGTTGTAGCTACCGTCGATCTCGATGAGCTGTTTACGGGTGAGGCGAGGCATGGTAACTCCGATCTGATAGATGAGAACCGGATAAGAAGCCCTCGGTGGGCAGCACAAAGACCGCCCACCGAGGGCGTGTGATGAGAACTAGGAGATGTGACCGGGCGCTGTGGTTACTTAAGAACCTTGATGAGCACCCCAACGGCGATGGCCAGGAGAACCCAAGGCCAAGCGACCGCCAGAACGTGAACGCCGATCAGGACGATGGCGAGGAAGAGCAGAAGCGGGAGCATGAGGACGATCAGAAACATGTATCACCTACCTTTTCTGTTGATTACCTACGAGAACCCAGAATGATCCAGCCGAACGCGGCCAGGATGCCGATCCCGAGCGCTGGAGCCAGGGCGGGCTCAACGATCTCGAAGAGCTTCGCCCAGCCGGTCATGAGCGCCCCGAACAGTGGAGCTGGCAGGACCGGTTCCAGGATCGCGAGCACCAGGCGCAGGAAGACGCCCAGTCCGACCGCGCCGAGGATCAGTCCGGCCACCCGGCCGAGCATGGGTCCGATGCCACGTCGCATGATCACCTCCTTTCGCGGGGAGCACGAAGATCCACGAGGTCTGATCTTCTGAGGGTTAGACAGGCAGCTGATCCGAGTCCGGGCTGCCGAGAAATGACACTACGAAGGCCGCTGCATGGTGCCCAGAACGAAAACAACGCCCGTGACTAGTCACGGGCGTTGTTGCAGTTCAGAGGGCTTGTCAGCGAGCCAGGCTGACTAGTCAGCGACTAGTCAGGACCCGCCCTCATCATCCTTTGAGCTGTCGGGCGTCGATGGGAGTTCTACTCCGGGAACGTCGTCTTGCAGCCACATTGGCGACTCCTGGATTCGCCGTGTTTCCTCTGCCTCCTGGCGGACGGCTGATTCAGCCCAGGAGGTGAAGTCTTCATCGGCTTCCGATGGCACTTCTGCCCGCACTTCTGATGATGAAAGCGACTCGACTCCGGCAGCGAGTCCGGCGGGACCTTCCAGGGGATCAGGTTGAGTCCACATTGGTGACTTCTGGATTCGCCGCGTTTCCTCTGCCTCCTGGCGCACCGCTTCATTGGCCCATGCCGTGAAGTCATCGCCCGTCTCTCGTGTTTTGTTGTCCTCTGTGGCCGACTCCCGCTGGGGGTCAGGGGAATTCTCAGGCATGTGATGGATCTTGTTTAACTACACTTTACTTATAACATTTCGACAACTATTGGTCAGCAGGCGACACCGAAACGCTGACGTAGTGCGACTTGATGGGCGCGATGTCCACGATGCGGAGGAATAAATGCCTAAGGCCTCACGCAAGATCAGGCAGTCGAAGTTGACCACGCCTGTCCAGCTTCAGCTGCAAATGCTCTCCCAGGGGCCAGGTGTTGCTGGTGAAGACTTGCCCGATCTTCTTGCAAGCGAGTTGGCGGATCTTCAACGCGCCTGGGAGATTGACCTGTCGCGCAGCTGCACTGAAATACGAAAACAAGTCCAAGTGAACCTGCTCGAACACCTGCAGCGCATGCGGCCCTACCCGGGAAGACTGGCACCTGGCGAGGAAAAAGTGGTCTTTCGGCGCTCATTTCAGCTCGGGTTCAATATCCTTTGTCCACCAGGTATTCAAGCGTTGAATAAAGGGGCTAGACAAAGGTCGATCACGAGAGCAGACCAGTATGGTCGCAAAGCCAGCTTCGAGACGGCTCAGCGACATCTGTGGTTCGCGTATGCTGAAATTGAAAGCCAGATACTGACTGATCCAGGATTCAAGCCCCAAGTCCCAGTAAGCCTCTTGAAAGGCAATTCCGACGCGAACAAGGAAACAAAGAAGAGTGGTGTGGCATCTTCCGTGGTACAGTCCAGCGTGTGTACTGGACGCATTGACTCGCCAGCGGGCGGCGCGGTCGTTGAGCAGCGCATCCGCGTTACCGGTGTCGTGGAAGACGTACCTCCAGAGCATCACGTGTGGATCGCCCACGGAGTTGACCCCGGCGGGCTATTTTGGCCCAAAGGCTTCGAGTTGACGTTTGACAACGAAGGGCGGTTCGAGCGTCACGTATACGAAGGAGGAAAATCCAAGGAGTTCATGATTGTCTTGTTGTTGGCGACCAAAGAGGGACACGCCCAGCTTATGAGCTGGATGGAGCGAAGCAACCAAACCGGTAGCTATCCAGGTATCCCGCCGTCACAGGGTCTATACGTCGAGCTTGATTGTGTCGCCGTTCGGCTAGGCCCGTGAGGCCCAGCCGCGAAAGTGAAGCGTTACGCCGTCCTCTGCCAGCAGCCAGTAGACCTTGCCATATGACGTGCCGTGCACGGCGGCAACCTCCCGTACCGTCTGCCCACGACTTCACCAACGTCGAGGTCGCAACGGGTACCCCGGCCCCTCGTGGGCCTGTCGGCTTCGATGACGAGTTGGGGCGTGCGGGGAACCCATCCGGGCGTGTGCTGGTAGATTGCTCTCCGCGCACGTCGACGTAACGTGATGCTTACTTGTAGCTGGCACCTCGCGGGTGGCGTCGACCAATTCTCGGACCAGCTGCTCCACGTTCGGCTGGGCGGCATCCCCGGGCGATCTCGCGGCGTGTTTGTACGCGGACTGGCGACGATGCACGAACGAAGCGCTGACCCCAGCCGCAACGGCGATCTTTCTCACGGACCAGTCATCAGAATGGGCGGCGATGAGCGCTTCGGCCAGGAACACCGAAATGCAGGTGCTCATGCTCTGGTGCCAGCTGCTCCACCAGTCGTCCAGCTCGACTGCCGCACACAGCCGGGTAGTGTGCGAGAGCCTGGCGAGCACTTCTCCATGTTCCAGCAGCGCGGATAGCGTCACCTCAACACATGCGCCGATCTCGTACCGCGCTTTGCTCAGTACGTCGGTCGCTACTCCTTCCTGATCAGCGGCTACGAGCACCTTTGTCCACTTCTCCAGCCCTGGGGGCAGTGTGGCCAGCGGTGCTACTGGGGCCGGGTGGTAGGTCCCGATGCGGCGATGCACCGACGACGCACCCCACCTGGTGCGGTGAGCGATCTTTCGCAGCGACCACTCGGCGCGGTGAGCCTCCAACAGCGCCTGTCCCGTGATCGCGGCAACCGTCCTCCTTATTGCGGTGCGCCAGAGAAGCAGCCACCACTTATCGAGCCCAACCACAACCCGAAGTCGCACGTCGAGCGGCAACTCGACCAGTGCGTCAGCCTGCTCCCGCGCACCGCGAGCGTCACCTTGCCCGACTCAGGTACCCGGGTGTCGGCGAGCCTCATCGTTCCTCTTTCTCTTGTTTGCCAACAAAACTCCGACCTCGTTTTCAAGCCGGAGGGTCCTTGGAGTCCGACTCGGCCGGTGGCCGGTCGGGAAGATTGCGCAAGCCGTGAAGGACGCGCTCCACAAGTTCGGTATCTGGGCGCTGGTGCGGCTTGCGGGGATACGGCGTCGGGCGCTGGCCGCCCGGCCGGGACCGCTTCGGTAAGACCGGCGGCAGCGGTTGGGTGGGCTCGTCGGGGGAGGCCGGCTGAATCCGGGGTAGGACTTGCGTCGGTGCGCTGGCGGCTTCGGCTTCGGCTCGTTCGGCCTCTACGCGCTTGCGGATACCGGCCACGGTGTGCTCCGGCCGGGCCCGAACTCGGCGGTTGTGCCGGGCGTCGCCCACGAGGAGCACGGCAACGCAGGTCACCGGAACAGTCATGACCACAAGCACCGCCAGCACCTCGCCGCTCATGAGCCTGGCGACTCCGGCATGTCGGGCGGGTCCGCGGCGGCCGGCGGGTCTGGCAGCTTGCCGACGTACAGGTCGAGCACCTCGGCCAACGCTCTCAGTAGCCCACTGAGCTGCTGGAGGTCGGAACCGGGCAGGGCGTCGGCCTCCAACTGAGTGGCTGCCTGCAGCAGCTCCCGGCCGGTTCGAGCCAGTCGGCGGGCCAGGGTCTCCGGCGTCTTAGGTTCCTGGTCGTCTGCATGCGCGGCGAACAGGCCGGCCAGTCCCTCAAGCAGTCCGGCGAACTCCCACTGCTTGTCGGCGGGCATCGTTCCGGCCAGCAGCTCGGTCGAGATGCGCGGCACGGGCTTGGTCACGGCCGCGAGGGCGCGGATCAGCTCGGCGGTTTGCCGTTTCATGACTGCACCTCATCGGCGAGCACCCGCACGAGCGCACCGGCGCGCTGGATCTGCACCACCTGCCGGGCGACGTCCTCAGGCCGACGACCGAGCTGCTTCATCTCGACGATCACCGCGAAGGCGGCCTCCGGCAGCCGCAACACGTCGAGCAGGCCGGTAAAGCCCGGCCGAGGGGCCTTGCCGCAACCCACGCCCACGTCGCGGAAGACCACTCCGAGCTGCCAGCCGCGCGAGGCGCACCACCAGGTCAGGAGATCTGAGCAGGCGTCGGCGTAGCTCGGTTCCGGCTCGGCCGTGCGGACGTAGCCGTACACCAGTGGCGGTGGGTCCGACGGGGCGATGATGGGTGTCTTCTTCAGATGGTCGGCCAGTACTTGCAGGTCGGGGAAGGTAGTCATGCCAGTGCCTCGCCGGTCCGACGCCCAACGGCGTGGACCTGGGCATTCGCCTCAGCCGCGAGCTGCTCGCGCATGGCGGTCTGGAGCAGCTCGTTTAAGGCCAGGTGCTTCAAACTCGGGACCACCACGTGGTGCGCGTCCGCCTGGACCAGTTCGGTCAGGAGCTCATCGAAGCCTTCGCGCGAGCCGCACTGCAGCTCGAAGAAGAAGCTGACGAAGTACAACCCCTTTGACGCCGCGAACCGAGTCACCGCCTGTTCGACACGGCGCACCCGGTGATCCGGCACGTCGGCGGGAACCCGCATGTAGCCGTAGGCCAGAGGGGCGGCGACCAGAGTTTGCGGTTCATCGGCAAGGAGCGGCGGCGGTTCGGCGAGGAGTTGGGCGGTCAGCGTCATGGGGTCACGTCCTGGTCGTGCGGCCAAATGGGCGTCACCCCGACGGCCAGGACATCCGACCAGGTCAGCGGCGAAAACACCGGAAAAGACCGCTGGCCTGGTCGTCGGCGGAGGGGCCGGTCTACCGGCCGCCGGGGTGACGTGATCGACCATCGCTTAGGCGGGATTCGCCAAACCAGAGCGGAGAAAGCGCGAAAAAGACGCGCGGGTGATGCACGCGGCGGCCTGACCTGCGGTAATGTGACGATCTCGCGCCGTAACCGAGGGGATGAATCATGGCCGTCAAGCGGACACGTCTGGCCCGCGCACGCAAGGCGGCCGGGTACACGCAGGAGGCATTGGCCGAGGCGCTCGACACCGACCGCAGCACCGTGGTCCGGTGGGAGGCAGGCGAGACCGAGCCGTTGCCCCACAAGCGACCACGGCTCGCCAAGGTCCTGGGGGTTACCGCCGCCGGCCTCGAAGACCTGCTGGCCGAAAGCCTCGAACCTCCGGCAACGCATGAGCAAGACGGCGTGCTGATCGAGGCGGAGGTAGCGTCCGATCCTATGAAGCGACGGACGCTGATGAAGTGGGGCGTAGCCGCGACCGCCGCCACGGGGATGGGGATTGAGGCGTTCGGCAGCATCGGCATGGCTGACGTGCGACGGCTGCAGCGGACCACCGACCGGCTCTGCAACCTCGACCACCGTCACGGCGGCGAAACCCTCTGGCAGGCCGGAGTCGCGACCGTGCGCGAAGCCAACCTCATGCTTGAACGTGGCAGCTACAACGCGAAAGTCGGGCAAGCGCTGCTTCAGGCCACCGGCAATCTGCAAATCCGGACCGGCTGGTTGGCGTGTGACGCTGGCCAGCACGAGGTCGCCCGCACCAGCTTCACCGACGCCTTAACCGTCTCCCGCCAGGCCGGCGACGCCGAGATTGAGACCCGCGCCCTGGCTGGCTTGGGCTTTCAGAGCAACCTGGTCGGCCGCCCGCGGGAGGGCCTGCGCTTCTCCCGCGCGGCCGAGGACGCCGTGCGCAGTCTCGGGCCGTCGTCGCGGATGACCGCCGTGCCGCTGTTGCACCTGGCGGTAGCCAACGCGCGTAGTGACGACTTCAGTGACGCTCAAGCCGCCATTACCCGCGCCCGGAAAGCTCTCGATGCTGACCGGGGCGACGAGGCCGCCAGCTGGGCGGCGTTCATGAGCCCGATGGAGATCGACGCTGTCGAGGCCACCTGCGCGGTTGAAGTCGGCAAGGCCGAACGCGGCGAGAAACTGCTGGAGCAGGCCATTGCCGGGTATGGCGACGGCTTCGCCCGCAACGTCGCCCTCTACCGGGTGCGGCTCGCGTCAGCCCGCGTGGGCTCCGGCGCTGTCGATGGAGCGGTTGAAGCCGCCGATGAAGTCCTCGACGCCATCGCCGAGGGGCTCGACAGCTGGCGCGTCACCATGGAGCTGGACCGGGTCATGCGCGTCATCTCGACCTACCAGGCTCCCGGCGTTGACGAGCTGACCGAGCGCTACGCCACCCTGGTCTCGTGATGACGACCCCGACGCCCGAGCTGGTTCTCCACGACCACGACGCCGCCGGTATGCACGAGCTGCGCCGTCTCCTGCTCGCGGTCTACACCGAGGTCTATGCCGACCTGCTCAGTGATCCGTTCTTCGCACCGGATCGGTTCTGGGAACGCCTCGAGGCCTACGCCAAGTGGCCCGGCTTCGCGCTGGTCACGGGCTGGATTAACGACGAGCTGGTTGGCTACACGCTGGGCTACACCTTGCCGAAGGGCTCTAACTGGTGGCGAGGTCTCCGTGGGGACCCTGCTCCGGTAGTCCTCGAAGAAGATGGCCAGCGCACCTTCGCCGTCACTCAGCTGATGGTGCTCCCGGCCTGGCAGCGGCGTGGCTACGCCCGCCAGCTGCACGATGCGCTGCTCGCCGACCGGCCCGAGGAACGCGCCACCCTGCTCGTGAAGCCGGACAACATGCCAGCTCGCACCGCGTACCTGTCCTGGGGTTGGCAGCTCTTCGGGCAGTTGCAGCCGTTCGATGACGCGCCGGTGTATGACTCACTGATGTACGACTTGGAGAAGCTGCAAGCTGGCGAAGTCGGCTGAACACCAAACCTGTCAGCCTTCAACCGAGTCGACGAAGGCATATAGCTGCGACAATGAGAGAATCTCCGCGCAATAGCGCTTATGCGCTTATCGTGCAAGCTGAGCTATACTAGTTTACATATGAAACTCATGCTCGAATGCCCAAACTGCTTATCAGTCTTCGACTCGGGATATTCGTTTGGCGGGACAGTGACTCTGTACGACAACGCATCTCGTTGTAGAACGTGCCGAACATGGGTTGGTCTCCCCGACGGCGTTTTCCGATTCATGGCCGACAGGGTACTTGAGTACGTCTACGAGTCTGCCGATCCAGGCCAAACCGCGAAAGAGATCAAAAGAGAACTCTCACAGGGAGAGGGGCCTCATCTTCAATGGCTTAAGAACAACATCCCTTTTATCTTAGAACTAGGCATGAGCTTACTCTTATTCATTCTAGGTCAGATACTGCAGCAACCCACAACGCGCATCAATCAGCAGACAATTATCAATAATTATTATCAGCAAGAACAGAGCTCGCGTAGATCGGATAACTAGTTGGAGCTAGCCCACTCAGGGGGTAGTCGAGATCCTCTTCTCAATCTTGTCTAGCATTCGCATGAGAAGACTCGCCGTCATAACAGCCTCGGATGCTTCAGTCACATCATCAAAAGATACTTCCCGGTGACCGGATGGGTTGCGAAGTACCGCATAGGCTCCTCGGAATAACGCCATAGTGCCCTCAACCTCACCGGTCGGTGCGGCCGGATCGGCGAGCGGACCGCCAACCTTAAAAGCCTGAGTCATCATAGGTACACCGATCATCTCGTCACCATAACCGCAGAGTTTCCGTACTCGTACTTCAACAGCCTTGAGTGCGACAAATATCGCATTCTCATACTCACCCAGCAAGAATTGCCGTCGCGCCTTGCGCTCGATGAGCGGATGGAGATGGACCTGAAGTCGATTGACCGCCCAAACTTCTGAGATGGTCTTCTTTAGCGCTTCATGTCCCCATCGAGTGACAAAGATCGCGTTTGCGTCCGAGTTGGCAGGAGTATGAGCGATCATGCCCTGAGATCGAAGCCAGCCCATGGCTTCGGCGACTGCTTCTTGCGCCTGTTGGTTCCGCTGGTACCCAAGGTTGCGCGAATCCTGTTTGCAACTGTTTAGGTAGTTATTTGCATTCCATTCCTTAGTTTTAACAAGGTCAGCCAGGATCGCCAGAGCAAGTTCATCAACCGGCATGGCAAGCGCTTCGACTGCGGGAATATCTATCATGGCCGCATCATCTCACGCATCACTTCGATTTGCTAGCATGACACGTCCGAGCGAATTGGTCGCGTCCGAGACGTATGCGCAGATGACGAACTGTATAGTAGTAACATGAACAAAGTGTCACCAAAGAAGGCGCAATCATCGAGTGGGGATGTTCCCTCAGCGCTTGCGGCAGTCTCAATGCCATGGGTATTCACGCAGCGCGACCCACTCAAACTGAGTGACTTCATAAGCGAGGCGAAGAGGCGTGGATACGATCTCGATGACGCAACCATGCGGGAACTGTATCGTCATGGCCTACTTGTGCCCTTTGTGGCAATCTATGACCGGCGCGTTGAAGGGCAATCCGCTCTGGAGGTAGAGGAGCCGATTGCATACACTGGCACGCTGTTGACAGAGATTCGGAAAGCGCGAAGCAAGGGCGCCATTGAAGACCTTCAACAGACTACTTTTAAGCCACGTCTCCCCTTCGCGCGTGGGCAGCAAAGGTCTTCAAACTGGTGGAATGGCCTGATCTACTCATGGCATCAATTACAGTGCTTGCCCGCGCTGGAGCACACGCTCAGCGAGAGACGGCAACTCTCGCAAGGTCAGCGCATCAGGACAACCTTGCCGAAACCTGACTGGTACTTACTAGAGCGAGCTATTCGATTCAGGCGAATCGCGATTATGGCAACCGCACTGGAGGCTAGGTACTTACCTAACCTTGACCCGGAGCGCCTTCACTTTGTGAATGTTAGCCATGAGATATGGGATCGATACCGCGCAGAGTTTGACCCAGTCACCATCGGTAGCCAGCTTGGATATTCAGGCGAGCAAGCATATGACGATGCCGAATACCTCCTCGAAAAAGCTCAATGGATCGACCCGATACGAGGCGCATGGAGTTCGCTTATTCGACGTGCGCCACGGTCCTCATGGAGGGACCTTAAAGATAACGCCCTCTTGGCTATGGACATGCGGGAAACAGCCGAGATTCTACTTCGTTTCAGGGAAGACCTTGCTGGCCGTGATGCCGCAGAACCTTTGCCGGCTACCCCGTCGAAGGCCTGGCACCCGCTAACTGAGCGGCTGACCTATAGGAGACAGACCCTAGATCAGGACCTGGTACAGGTTGGACTGTCGCCTCATCCGCGAGTGGTGCTCGCGATTGAAGGCGAAAGCGAGCAGGTTCACGTCCCTAGGGTATGGAGCACACTTGGCTATCCCAATGCGCCTGAGCTGATGCGAGTACTTAACCTCCGTGGAGCAGATCGAGACCTTGAAAAGGTCGCCGCGTTAGCTGCTGCCCCTTTGGTAGGTGAACGCCGAACCGAAGACTACTGGGAGTTAATTAAGCCGCCGACATGCCTTATGGTCGCCGTTGATCCAGAGGGTAGCTACTTCGCGCCGCAACATGTCGAAAAGACACGCGCGAACATACTTACCGAGATCAAATTAGTACTGAGGGCGCAAGGTGCGGCGACAACAGACGAGGAGCTTGATCACCTCGTCAAGATCTTCACTTGGACAGAGTCTTGCTACGAATTTACACACTTTACTGATGCTGAACTCGCCGACGGAATTAGGGCTATCCATCAGACATGCGATGGGCTTAGTCGTGACGAGCTTATAGATCATCTTGCCGAAGTTCGAGCACGACGCGGAACCAAGAATCAGAAGACGGATATCAAGAACGTTTGGGGGCGATGGAGCTACAAACCAAGCAAGGTTGAGCTAGCCGAGCAGTTGTGGCCGGTACTAGAGGGCAAAATTAAGCTCTGCATGACCGATGCAAGCTCGGCAGCTCCGGAGATTGCCGAGATAGTCCAATTGGCCCATATGACTGCTCAGCACTGGCGTTACTATTCCTTCGTACTGACTGCAGTATGACAATCTAGCTCCAAGTCTGAACTGACAGTTCAGGCCTCAAGTTAGATGCCGAGATACGCTCTCGGCGGGGCGCCCTCCCTTCTCGGGGTTGGGGATGAGGTGTGCATTCATTGCTTGGTGTTAGCCCGCGACCGGCACGTGTCCGAAGGTTTGCTGCCCGAACGCGTTGTAGTAGAAATCGTAGTTCGGGCCGGGGCCGGCTACTACGATGTCACTCTCCTTGTCCGGTCGCTGCATGAGCGTCGGTGCGGAGGTGGCGGTGAAATCGCCGTTGACGTTGAGCCGGGTGAACGTCGAGGTGCCGAACACGTTGAAGTAGAAGTCCGGTCGCCCGTTCGGTCCAAGGACCGCCAGGTCGGACTCCCCGTTGTCCCGCTGGACCAGTGCTGGTGTCGAGTAGGCCGTGCCGCCTCCCGCGGTCAGCCGCGTGAAGTTGGGTTGGCCAAAGACGTTGTAGTAGAAGTCCAGGCTGTCGCCCGGTCCCCGTACTGCCACGTCCGACTCGCCGTTGGTTCGTTGGACGATCACGGGAGACGAGAAGGCCATCCCATCGCCAGCCACGACCAGGCGGTTGAAGGCTGAAGTCCCGAACACGTTGTAGTAGAAATCGAGCCGGTGGTTCGGGCCTTGCACCACGAGGTCGGATTCACCGTTACTGCCGCGCTGGATGATCGCAGGCGCGGAGAACGCCGTGTCCGGTCCGGCCGTGAGGCGGTTGAAGGTCTGCTGGCCGAAGACGTTGTAGTAGAAGTCTAGACTGTTGTTTGGACCCCTGACCACTACATCGGACTCGCCGTTTGCCCGCTGCACGATTGACGGTGCCGAGTAGGCCATGTTGTCGCCCGTGACCGCCAGCCTTGTGAACGTCGAGGTGCCAAACACGTTGTAGTAGAAGTCCAACCGGTGGTTAGGTCCCATAACAACGATGTCGGTCTCGCCGTTCGGCCGCTGGATGATCGCCGGAGCCGAGAACACTGTATTGTCCGGCGTGGCTGGAATGCGATTGAATGTCGGCTGACCGTAGGTGTTGTAGTAGAAATCGAGTCGGTTGTTGGGACCGACCGATACGACCACCGTCTCACCGTTGGAGCGCTGGAACGAGGCCGGCGCGAACGACACCTGGACCATCTTGCAGTTCGGTAGCTGCGGGTTCACCCCACCGCCTACGTCGATGCCGTAGGTGCAGACCTGGTGATTACCGATCCCGACGGTGTACTCGGCATAGTAAGCGTGGTTGGCCCCATAGTTGGGGAACGCCGCACCCACGTCCGGGCGCGGACCAATGGCTGTAGCGGCTCCTTGCAGGAGTCCGTCGATGTAGGTGTGAACCTGGATGGGACCAGTACCCGCATCCGGGTCGATGGCCCAACCTGCTACCGAGATCTTCGTCTGATCCGGTACCTGCTTGGCTTCGTCGAGTGAGCCGAAGGGGGCAACGTCAGGGCTAGGAGCCTGCATCGGCTGCGCCGCAACAACACCTGCAATACCTGGCAGCGAGACCGGTGCGAAGCGATCGGCGTTACCGCTCGCGGCACATGGCTCAAACCACACAACCGGGTCGTAAGCCGGAGTCGCAACCTTGCTCGCCAGATAGGAGCCGAGCAAGATCTGCGTACTCTTATAGAGAACCTGGTCGAGTACGCTAGACCGCAATGTGACGCCGAGGCAGTAGTTCTTGTATACGAGGGCGTTTGCCTCGTAGCCGACATATGCGCCAGCCCCGATACCTACGAGGCTTAATGCCTTTCGAAGCCCCTCGGAACGTACGGCGGAAATAATCATGGCTCCAACGCCGCTGATATTGCCCACAAGGAGTTCACTAGCCCCGGCACTTCCGATAGCTAGAGCCGCCGTGACGACGGTGCCAGTTCCGCCGCTAGTAAATCGCATCTCAAGGCCGTTGGTGCCCACGTAGTAGCGGCCGAAATCCCGGTCCCCAAACATGTAGGTTGGTGAGCCATCCGACTGAACCGGGATCTGGTGGTTGATGATCTGTGTATAGGCGTCTGGCCAGGTGTCGGCCTGGGCCGTTGGCGTCGCGACCCCAAAGATGGCGGCCAAGACGGCGAGGATTGTGGCTACCGAAGTAGCTATCCTCAATCTGCGCTTGCGCATCAAGACTCCCGCGATGTCAAAAAAACCGCTTGAGGCGCTCTCAAGCTAAAATACTTTAATTGATGTTGATCATGAAGTCAAAGTCTGCAGCTTTGCCGCTAGTTTTGTGGTTCTCTCGGTCGCAGGAGGTAGATCGCAAGTGCGGGAATCCAAATCACGAACAACCAAGGCCATTCGGTCATGATTTGACCTTGCTTAATGTAGAGCCAAATTATTGTTGCCAGTATGCCACTAGAGACAAGATTCCATTTTCTCGCCGAACTTCCAGCTGTTTTGTAGACATCTGCTCTCGGGTGGCGATATTCGCTGACGGTTTCGAATATGCCAAATATTAGGCCAAATACGTAGACCGTTATAAAGGCTGAGTGGTAGCTTAGACTGGTGAGCTTTTGGCCCGCCGGGGCGATTGCCAGGTCGAACCCCAGCACGGCAAATGCTAGAATTGGCCAACGCCATAACGCGCGATGGGCTGGGGCGATGTACTTGTAGATAGAGTTCAAGAAGGTTATTCCAAGATAAATTGTTTCAGTCGTATTTTGCTTGCAGATGGCTTTAATGTCAATGCATGCCAGGTGTTTCGGGTGTTTGCAAGGTACTGCCGCGCCGACCGTACGTTCCACCTTCGGAACGCCTGCCTCATGCGGGCACACTTGACGGCTGCAGTGACTGGCAGACTTTGATCCAGGTAACCAACCCCACAGGGTGACACCGGAACTCGATAGACTGACGAAATCACCCGGAATCAGTACAGAAATTCGAGATCGGACTATAATTACATCATGTCAGCATCTACCCGCGAAGAAGTTTTCGACAATCTTAAATCCCTGTTCGAAATGGCCAAGTCTGCGGCTAGGCAACGGATAGCTGACGTTAGCTGGCCCTCGACGGTTCCCACAGATCAGCTCCTGATTAAGCGTGACAGCAACCCTGGAACTTGGAAATCCAAGTGGCACCAAGCACAGCGGAATGTCCTAGCGCCCTCCTCTGGATTACCGACCCACAACCTATGGCCAGTACTAGACGAGCAGACTACGGCACAAGCCATGAAGTGCGCCGCCTGCATAGCAACCATGACCGGCAGAAATTTACCCTTCTGGTCACCCTTCGGCGCAACAAGTGGCGCCTTCCTTGCCCGCCCCCTTAGCGAAGGATACCCAGATTATCGCGAGTACGCCGACGACCCAACCGAATGGGTCCTCTACCGTGTCGTATTTCCAGCACTTAATTACCATCTCGGGACACTGCCGAGCGTTGACAGCGCCAACGAGTCGGCCGCCGAAGAGTTTGCCAATGACATATTAAGACTGGTTGAGCAGCCAAACCTGACCTATCAGGTGAGCGTACCCCTTTCAGGGTTATCGATCAGCGAGGAAGGTGACACTCCCTTAACCACTGGAAGAGCCACCATTCGAAAGCTCTCCGAACTTGAGCAAGGTGATCTGTTCCAAGCGTGGGGAATGAGCTCAGTGCTTGGAGGCGTGTCCCTCACGCTTCCCATGGTTATATTAGAGGCCCAGGTCAATACACCCCGCGATGCCGAACCCCCAGATACCCGAAACTTGCTGGATAGATGGTTGTGCGCCTTTCACTTACACGGATACAGCATTTCCGGCGGAGCATCGAAGTTTGAAGGCTTGCCCAAGTGGCGCATGTCTACATCCAACCATACACCCATAGCCAAAAACTCAGCGCCGGAAAAATGGTCATCACTCGACCTCAGTGATCTCCAGAGCCTCCTCCAGACAGTAACGCAACTTGGAAAGTACAATCTCGTGACGCCCGCTTCTCCACAAGACCTCGCTCTTCACCGATTCTATTCGGGAGCTGCGCGGCGCAATCCAGCAGATGCTATCTTGGATTTTGTCATTGCACTTGAGTCACTCCTGCTTCCCTACGACGAAAGTGCACGACATGGCGACCTGGGCTACCGCTTTCAGATTCACGGCGCGCACTACCTCAGCGAGAAGCCTAGCGATCGAGTAAACCTTGCAAAGAAGCTCACGGCCCTCTATGGACTGCGCAGTCGCCTGGTTCATGGCGGCAAGTACCCCACACCGGCCGAGATAAGTTCCGGCAAGCAGGTGGCAGATGAGCTGGCGCGACTTGGGTTGCGCCGAGCGCTTCGGGAAGGCTTCCCTACTGCCGCAACACTGAAGCAGATGGCACTCGGGCAGCTGACCTGACTTAGCATCGCAGATTTCGACCGCTCCGCCCGTAGCGCTCAGCCTTCGGCACTCCTGCCTGGTGAAGTCGATCGCGCACCGTCGTCTCCCCCACTCCGAACTTGGCCGCAATCTGGGCGTAAGTCCAGCCGGCCTTGTAGAGCTCAAGGGCAGCAGGCACGTCGTCAGGATGAAGTCCTGGGCTCGTCGTGACGACGCCACGAGCGCGGAGATGCTTGCCGACAGTGCCGCGATGAACACCGAAGCGCTCAGCAAGTTGGGCGATCGACTCCCCTGCCGCGTGAGCAGCCACGAGAGAAGCAACATCGGCGGAGCTCAGCTGCCGGGCAGTCCTGCTACTTTTAGTGCTATAATCACTACTATAAGTGATTGGTGGCCACGCCTCGGCCATTCTGACCAGGCGCTTTACCTGATGGGAAGGCCTTGAAAAGGCCTCAATCACCCCGACCGGCAGTCAGCCCGAGACCTCCGCAGGCGCGGAGGTCTCGGGCTCGGTACATGCTGTTATACGGAGTCGGACGACCACACGAACCGGGTGGTTGCGGCAACCGGCAGGGTGGCTACTTCGCTTTGGCGTTCTGGATGCCGAAGACGCCCGCGACGCAGGTTCCCCGGCACCCACGTCGGATAGTCGAGGTAGTCGGCGGCTGACCAGAACCGGTAGCTGACGAGTGCAAGGACGACCACCTCATCGACCCCGCCGCCGTTGGTCAGGCGAGCTGTTGTACCAGCAGCCGAGGGGCAGCATTTGGCCGCTTTCCATCCACCAGCGTCGCAATCAGTCGGCGTGCTCCACTTCGACCAGTTCGACGTCGGGCACCGGCGGGGCGAGCCGGTCTTGCAGGGTTGCGTGGCGGAACTGGTAAGCCGGGCCGATCGAGCGCAGCAGGTGCCGCCCGCGGGCGTCCTCGAGGAAGTGGCCCAGGCGGAGCGGGGTCCGGTAGCGGATCGTGAGGTAGATCTGGGCGACCATCGTCATCCAGGCTTGGGACACCAGCAGCCCCGCCACCAAGCCCATGGCGCCCCACGTCAGGAGTGACCAGAAGATGTCACCACCCGAGATCCACGGCGGTCTTTGCAGCTGACTGACCGTACCCATGAGCAACAGCCCGGCGACGCAGCCGACCATTTTCGACAGGAAATCACTTCGCCACAGATCCACCGGCGGCAGCCCGGTCGACCTGTCCGCCGCGGTCGATTCGGACAGCATCAACCCCAAAATGGTGATGACAAATCCGGTGACCAGCCCGTCGGATATCCCAAACGATATACCGATCAGTGTCCCCAGCAGAATTCCTCCCATCGCCGACGGCGCCACTGTCCTGAATCGCAAAATTCGATCGAAGAACTTCCGATCGAGCACAACCGGCCTGACCCCGTCCAGCATGCCGGCAGCGCACCCGCCCAACAGCCCGAGCAGGATGGGAACAACCCAGTCCGACAATGACACATCGTCATACGGCTGCATTTCACCGATCGAGGCAGGAATCAGGAGGCAGCCGGAAAGAACAGCTCCCATAAACGCACTGAGCGCAATTCGGACACCGCCTGGCAGCCAGCCGGGCATGGTCCACCATTGGAGATCCCGCGTCTTCCCGTCGCGCATGCGCTCGGCAATCAGGGTGAGCGTCCGCAACGCCGTAGCCGCGGAATAACGAGGGTGTACCTGTGTCGTGTACGCCGACTCGATCGCCTGGTCGAGCAGGTAGTCGGTCACGCTTGCCGCGTCCGGGAACCGCTCCGAGTCGAGCAGTTCATCCACCGCGCCCACCGAAGAACCCTCGACGGGGCGAGGTGGGTATATATCCCGGACCAGCGAGATGGTCAACGGGCTGGCCAGCGCGCGAGCCACCGGGCTCTCGGGACTGCCGTTGAGCGTCTCGACCAGATCCTGCCAGGGTTGCGGAGCCGGCTCGGTGATCCCCTGGACCAGGTACGTCGCCGCGTCCGCGGGGGTAGGTGGTTTGAGCTCCAGAGCGACCGCCCCGGCGAGGACTCCGTGGCCCACCGTTTCGAGGAGCTCGTCGGTCCGGGACAGCAGGACCAGCCGGACGGCGGTCTGCTGGCCGAGCACGCGCAACACCGCCGGGCGGGTCGGGGCCGGGATTTCGTCGAGGCCGTCGAGGAACACGGCCAAGCGGCCATCGCGCAGGAGGTCCGCAGTGCGGCGCCGGCCGCGACGTCCGGGCAACGCCGCCGACCCGGCCAGCTTGCCGGCGACCCAGTCCGGGAAGGATGTCCGATCGGGGTCCCACCCGTACAACGTGACCATCACCGGCACCGGGATCCGCGCGCGCCAGCCGGGCGATGTCTGCGTACGGCGGTAACGCAAGGCGTCGAGGAGCAACAACACCGCGGCCGAACTCTTGCCCGCTCCCGGACCGCCGACCAGGATCAGCCGGCCGGAGGCGAGGCCGCCGTAGATCCGGTGCAACGTCCGGTGGGTGCCTTCCCGGAGCTGGGCCCTCGTGACGTGGTCGATGCCGGGAAGCGGGTCGAAGGCGGCACCGCCTGCGTGTGGCTTCGTCGCCGCGGCCGCGGGGCCGGCGACCGGCTCCGGGCAGCGGCGCCACCGGATGGGCAGCGGTGCCGGCTGGAGCAGTCCCCGTTCCGCGGCCGCAGCTTCCCATTGTGACCGCATTTCGGCGGCGAGGTTGTCGACGATCCGTTCGACGTCCGCGCCGCGGATCTTCCGGCGGCTGCCGAGGAACTGCCCCAGTGCGATCACGATGCCGAGGGCCGCGAGGACGAATTGGCCGTACCCGCTGGCAATGCCGCGTTCAGCGGGCTCGAGGAAGGTCACCTTGAGCACCCACCACCCCAGTCCGGCCGCCACCAGGCCGATTCCGAAGCCCCGCCACCGACGATGCACCATGTCAACACAGTCGCTCGCCCACCGGCGCCCGTAACACCGGACACGAGAAGTGGCCCCGGCACGCTCCGGTCCGAGCGGTCACCCGGACTACGGCCGCACAGTCGCCAGCCAGGCCGACAACGTCTCCGCCAAGGCTTCCGGCTGCTCCTCCGGCGTGTGGTGGCCCGCCTTTTCCGGGCGGGCCACCACTTCCAGCGACGCGAACGTCGAAGCGCACCACTCCACCATCGACGGTGTCAGCATCGTGTCGAAGCCCGGCTCGAACGTCACCAGCAGCTTGGGCACCGACGGCGATGTCGCCAGCCAGCGGCCGAACGCCTCGATGCGGGCCACCACCTCGGGTGGCTCGCCGCCCAGTGGCATCGAACGGGTCCACTGCAAGACCGGGCGGTGGTCCTGGTCCGCGTACTCCGGCGGGAGGAACTTCTCGACGATGGACTCCCCAGCCCCGGCGTCTTGAGCGCGCGGAACAGCTCCGCTCCCGCCGGCGGGAACTCCTCCCACGTCATCGGCTTGAGCACCGCTTCCGTGAACGCCAAGGCGCGGACCCGCGACGGATGCCGGGACGCCCAGTCCGCCGCCAGGGCGCCGCCCCAGTCGTGGCCCACCAGGACCACGTCGGTCAGGGACAACGCGTCGAACCACGCGTCCAGGTGACGCGCGTGGTCGTCGAACGTGTACGCGATGTCCGGCCGCGGGGAGTCGCCCATGCCGATCAGGTCCGGGGCCAGCAAGCGGCCCGGCAGGGACCGCATCACGGTGCGCCAGAGGTGGGACGACGCCGGATTGCCGTGCAGGAACACCACCGGTGCGCCGGAGCCCGACGAACGGTAAGCCAGCCCGGTCACTTGAACGCCTCCGCGAAGCGCGAGGCCCACTCGGCGAAGGGGCGCGGCGGACGGCCCAAGACCCGCTCGACGTCCGGGCTCACCCGCTGCTCCGCCGGTGTCGGCGAGCCCAAGATGTCCAATGTGGACTCGGCGACCGGCGCCGGCATGAAGCCCAGCAGCACCGCGCGGGCTTCCTCGCGCTCCAGTGACACGAACCGCACCGGCTCGCCCACCGCCGCACCGATCGCCGCCGCCTGGTCGCGTGGGGACACCGGTGCCGGGCCGGTCAGCTCGTACGTCCTGCCCGCGTGCGCCGGCGACCGCAGGGTCGCCGCCGCCACCTCGGCGATGTCCTCCGGGTCGATCACCGGCAGGGCGACGTCGCCGAAGGGCGCCGCCACCTCGCGCGCCACGCGGACGCTCTCCGCCCACTGGAACGCGTTCGACGCGAAGCCGGCCGGGCGCAGGACCGTCCACTGCAGACCCGACGCCCGCACCGCCCGCTCGAAGTCCTCCGGGTGACGGCCCGTTCCCACGCCCTGCGAGGACAGCAGCACCACCCGCTCGACGCCGGCCTCGCGCGCCCGGTCCAGCACCGGCTCCAACGGACCCTGGAAGCCCGGCGGCGCCATCAAGAACACCGCCGAGACGCCCGAGAACGACAGCGAGCTCAACTCGGCCTGCCGCACCACGGCCCCGGGAGGCGCCGACGTGATCCGGCGGGACACCGCCGTCACCTCTTCGCCCTCCGACACCAACGCCCGCACCAGCGGGCTCCCGACGTTTCCCGTCGCTCCCACAACCATGATCATGGGAACGACGCTACATTCGAAGGGATAGTAGGTACCTAGAGGAAAGTAATGGCCGGAGGCCCGAACAGTGACCGAGACCACACCCGAGCTGGCCTGCCCGATCGCCCCGGTGGTCGACATCGTGTTCAGCCGGTGGACCACGCCCATCCTGTGGGCGCTCCACGAGTACGGCCGGCAGCGGTTCGTCGAACTGCAGCGCCGGATCACCACGATCACCCCGAAGGTGCTCACCCAGCGGCTGCGGCAGCTGGAGCGCGACGGCCTGATCACCAGGACCTACCACGCCGAGGTGCCGCCACGGGTCGAGTACGAGATCAGCGAGCTCGGCCGCAGCCTCGGCCCGCTGTTCGCGTCGCTCTCCCAGTGGTCGGGCAACCTCGGCGAGGTCGAAGCGGCCCGGCAGGCCTACGACGAACGCCACTACGGCGAAACGTCCAGGTAGTCGAGGTTCGCCGGGCCGTCGGCGGTCGTCGCCGTCACGCGGACCGTGTGCGGGCCCGACGGCACCGACATTGACCTGGTCACCGTGCTCCACGTCGTCCAGGCGCCGGTCGCCGGGAAGGGCACCGCCGCGGCGACCACCGTGCCGTCCACCGCGATGTCCACCGGGCGCGCCGCCGTCGTGCCGTTCGCGTAGCCGAACGCCAGCGTCGACGCCGGTCCCGTCACCTGCCATTCGACGTAGCTGCCGACGGCGTTGGCGCCGTTCGCGAAGCCGGTGCCGGAGAAGCCGGCGTGGTTCGAGTCGATCGTGCCGCCCGCCGACACCGTGGCCGACTCGGCTTCGTAGCGCGTCGAGCCACCGGAAGCCTTGGACACGCGGTAGAGCACCGTCGCGTGCGAGGGCACCGACGCGCTGATCGTGCCGGTGGTCGTCCGGGTGGCCTTGCTCCACAGGTCCTTCAGCGTGTACGAGGACGCGCCGCCGATCCCGGTCGCGGACGCCGTCGTGCTGATCGTCGCCGCCGCCGCCGTCTCGTTGGACAGCGCCACCGCGCGGTCGCCGTTCGCCAGCACCTTGCTGTACACGACGAGCCCCGAATTCGCGCTCAGCACCGTCGCCTGCTTGCCCAGCGGGTCCTGGTCGAGCGCGATGACGTCGGCGTTCTTGAGGATCGAGAAGTTGTCGTCCGACACCTTGCGCAGGTCACTGCCGATCAGCAGCGGTGCCGCCATCATCGCCCAGAGGCTGAAGTGGGTGCGGTACTCCGCCGCGGTCATCCCGCCGTTGCCGACCTCCAGCATGTCCGGGTCGTTCCAGTGACCGGGACCGGCGTACTGGGCGAGGCCGCGGTTGGTCTGTGCCTTGCCGATCATGCTCGACCACTTGTCGGAGATGTCACCGGTGGTGCGCCACAGGTTCCCGACCGGCTCCGCCCAGGTCCACGGCTTGTTCTGCCCCCATTCGCAGATCGAGTACGCGATCGGGCGGCCGGACTTCGCGAGGGCGTCGCGCATCGCCTTGTACCGCTGCTGCGCGTCGACGCCCTGGTTGTTGCAGTTGTCGTACTTCAGGTAGTCCACACCCCAGGAGGCGAACAGGTTCGCGTCCTGCTGCTCGTGGTTCAGCGCGCCGGGAAAGCCCGCGGTGTTGCAGGTCTTCGTGCCGGCGCTGGTGTAGATGCCGAACTTCAGGCCCTTCGCGTGCACGTAGTCGGCGAGCGCCTTGATACCGCTGGGGAACCGCGCCGGGTCGGGGACGAGGTTGCCCGCGGAGTTGCGGGACGGCAGTGCCCAGCAGTCGTCGATGTTGACGTAGGTGTAGCCCGCGTCCTTCAGGCCCTTGCTGACGAAGATGTCCGCGATGCCCTTGATCATCGTCTCGTTGAACTCGGCGCGGCACTGCGTCGAGTTCCAGTTGTTGAAGCCCATCGGTGGCGTGCGCAGCAACCCGTTTTCGAGGGCGAGCGCCTCGGGCGGGCTCACCACGAGACCGCTGGCCGCGATCGCGAACGCGGAGACCGCGATCGCGGCGCGCCGGAGTGAAGACATGCGTGCTCCCGGAGGTGGAGGGGACTTCCTCCGGTTAGTAAAGATTCCTGCCAATCCAGGCGTCAAGACGCGATGCACGAAACATCAGATATGACGCCTGGTCATCCCGGTCAGCGGTACCAGAGGCCGATGATCCCCATCTTCAGCGGCACGCCCCAGTGGCAGTCGTAGTCCCGGAACGGGTTGTTGGCCTCCTCCGCCTGCTCGGCCAGCCAGCACTGGGCCCGGCCGCCGATGTCGTCGGAGTAGGTCCGGCCGGTGAAGACCCAGTCGCCGTCGCGCAGCACGGGTGCGGCGGACGCGGTCGCCGGGGCGAACAGGGTCAGGGCCAGCGCTCCCGCGGCCAGCGCGCTCGCCGCGGACGTCTTCTTCGGCATTGCTTCTCCTTCGGGGTTGTTTCAGCGGCCGATCCCGGTCCAGGACAGGCCGGACCGCCGCACGGCGTCGGGATCGAGGTGGTTGCGGGTGTCGACGACGGGACCGGCGGCGAGCTCGCCGATCTGGCCCCAGTCGAGGCCGCGGAACTCCGGCCACTCGGTGAGCAGCACGATCACCGCGGCGCCCTTGACGGCCTGGTAGGGGTCGTCGGTGACCAGGATCCCGGGCACCTCCACCGAGACCGCGGGGTCGTAGGCGGCCAGCTCGGCGCCCTCCGCGGCCAGCAGGTCGGCGACGGCGAGGGCCGGGGAATCCCGGAGGTCGTCGGTCCCCGCCTTGAACGCCAGGCCCAGCAGGCCGATCCGCTTGCCGCGCAGCGAACCGCCCGCCGCCGCGCGGATCTTGCCGAGGACCCGTTCGCGCTGCCGGGTGTTCGTGTCGATGGTGGCGCCGAGCAGGGGGAACTCGACGCCCGCCACGCGTGCCACCTGGGCCAGCGCGTGGGTGTCCTTGGGCAGGCACGACCCGCCCCAGCCGGGCCCCGGCCGGAGGAACGACTGCCCGATCCGGCGGTCGTACCCCATGCCCTCGGTGACGTCGGCGATGTCCGCGCCGAGCCCCTCGCACAGCTCCGCCATCGCGTTGACGTAGGAGAGCTTCATGGCGAGGAAGCAGTTCGCCGCGTACTTCACCAGCTCCGAGCTGGCCGCGTCGGTGAGCACGGTCGGCGCGCCCAGCCGGGCGTACAGCGCGGCGACGCGCTCGGCCGCGTCCTGGGCGTCCGAGCCGACGACGATCCGGTCCGGGTTCAGGAAGTCGTCGACGGCCGAACCCTCGCGCAGGAACTCCGGGTTCGACACGACCGCGACGTCGTCCCGGCCGAGCAGCCGGGCCACCCGGGCCGCCGTGCCGACCGGGACCGTGGACTTGTTGACCACCACGCAGCCGCGCGGCAGCAGGGCACCGACCTCGGCGATGACCGACTCGACGGCCCGCAGGTCGGCGGCGCCGCCCTCGCCCATCGGGGTCGGGACGCAGAGGAACACGACCTCGGCGTCCCCGACGGCCTGGGCCGCGCCCAGGACGAACTCGAGCCGTCCCGCCGCGAGCCCGGCGGCGACCAGCTCGGGCAGCCGCGGCTCCGGGATGGGCACCCGGCCCGCCTGCAGGCGGGCCACCTTGGCCGCGTCCGAGTCCGCGCACACCACCCGGTGGCCGAGCGAAGCCAGGCACGCACCGGTCGTCAGCCCGACGTAGCCGGTGCCGACGACCGCGATCCTTCTGACGAACATCTCATCCCCCGGCCGCGGTCAGCGGTAGTCGTAGAAGCCGCGCCCGGTCTTCTTGCCGAGCAGGCCGGCGTCGGCCATGCGCAGCAGCAGCGCGGGTGGGGCGCAGGCGGGGTCCAGGAACTCTTCGTAGAGCGCGCGGCCGGCCCCGACGACCGTGTCCACGCCGATCAGGTCGATCAGGCGCAGCGGGCCCATCGGGTGGGCGCAGCCGAGCGTCATGCCCTTGTCGACGTCTTCGGCGGTGGCGAAGCCGGATTCGACCATGCGCGCCGCGGCCAGCAGGTACGGCACGAGCAGCGTGTTCACCACGAAGCCGGCCCGGTCCTGCGAGCGCACCACTTCCTTGCCGAGCACGCCGGTGACGAACGCTTCGGTGCGCGTCACCACGTCGTCGTCGGTCAGCAGCGACGCCGTGACCTCGACCAGCCGCATGACCGGTGCCGGGTTGAAGAAGTGGGTGCCGACGAACCGGCCCGGCCGGTTCATCGCCCCGGCCAGCCGGGTGATCGGGATGGCCGACGTGGTCGAGGCGAAGATCGCGTGCGGGTCGGTCACGTGGTCGTCGAGCTCCTTGAACAGCGCCGCCTTCTCCGGCTCGCTCTCCACGATCGCTTCGAGCACGAACTGCCGGTCGTGCAGGTCCGCCGGATCGGTGGTGAACTTGAGGAGGGCCAGCGCGGCGTCCCGCGCCTGCTCGGTGAGCTTGCCCGCCTCGACGGCCCGGCCGATCGACTTCAGCACCCGGCGCCGCCCGCGGGCCGCCGAGTCGGCGGTCCTGGCCAGCACGAGCACGTCGAGCCCGGCCCGCGCGCACGTCTCGGCCAGTCCGGCACCCATGACGCCGCAGCCGGCGACCCCGATCCGGGTGATCTCCCCGCTCATGCCGCCTCCGTCCAGCGCAGCAGGCAAGTCCCGGTGGACATGCCGCCGCCGAACCCGCTGAGCAGCACCAGGTCGCCGCCGGCGATGGCGCCGGACTGCACCCCGGCGTCCAGGGTCACCGGGACCGAGGCGCTGCCGGTGTTGCCGTAGTCGGCCAAGGTCGTGTGGGTTCGCGCGCCCTGCAGGCCGCAGGCTTCGACCAGCTCGGCGAGCAGCCTGCCGTTCGGCTGGTGCGGCACGAAGTGGTCGATCTCGTCCGGCCGCACCCCGGCGCGCGCGAGCAGCTTGGCGATGGCCGGCGGCACCTGTTCGAGCACGAAGTCCCGCACGGCGCGGCCGTTCATCTTGATCGTGTGGCCGAGGTCGGCCGCGGTTTCCGCCGTGGTCGGCCGCCTGCTGCCGCCGGCTTCGACGATGATCAGGTCCGCCGACCCGCCGTCGGTGGCCATGTCGACGTCGATGATGCCGCCGTCGGGCACCTCCCCGATCACCGCGGCACCGGCACCGTCGCCGAGCAGCACGGAGATCCGGCGGTCCCGGTAGTCCAGAAACCGCGAGTACACCTCCGCGGCGATCACCAGCACGTGGGCGCCGGGCCGGGTCGCGATCAGGCTCTGGGCCAGCGCGGTGGCGTGCACGAAACCCGCGCAGACGACGTTGATGTCGAACGCGGCCGCGCCGTAGGCGCCCAGCGCCTGCTGGACCCGGCAGGCGGTCGGCGGCTGCGGGTGGTCACCGGTCGACGTGGACACGATGACGAAGTCGAGCTGCCCGGCCGAGATCCCGGACGTCTCGAGCGCGCGCTCCGCCGCCCGCACGGCCAGGTCCGAGGCCGCCTGGTTTTCGGCGGCGTGGCGCCGCGCCTTGATGAGGGTCTTGGTCTCGATCCAGTCCGCGGTCGCCCCCGGGACCCAGGTGACGAGCTCTTCGTTGGTCACGATCCGCGAGGGCAGGTACGAACCGGTGCCCAGGATGCCGATGCCCATTGCGTTCCCCTTCACGCCGTCCAGCCCGTCAACCGGAGCCGGGCCGGGTTGAGCCGCTCCTCGCCGATCCGCGCGCGCAGGTCCGGGTCGGTGATCCCGAGGCCCGGGCGGGGCGCCTGGCACAGCACGCCGACCTTGCCGAAGTGGCTGTTCTCCTGCACCTGGCGGGCCGCTTCGGCCACTTCGGACAGCGGGTAGAGCGCCGACAGGGCGGGGACGACGTGCCCCATGGCGAAGAGGCGGTTGCATTCGGTGGCTTCGAGCAGGTTCGACGCGTGGCTGCCGATCACCCGCTTCAGCCGCATCCACAGGTACCGGTTGTCGTAGCCGTGCTGGTACCCCGAGCTCGAGCCGCAGGTGACGATCGCCCCGCCGCGCCGCAGCACGAACATCGACACGCCGAACGTGGCGCGGCCGGTGTGTTCGAACACGACGTGCGGGTCCTCGCCGGTCTCGCGGCGGATGATGCCGCCGAGGCGCTTGCCCACCTTGACCACCTCGGCCGGGTCGTCGGCCGTGCGGCCGGTCAGCCCCAGCTCGGTGCGGTCGATCACGACGTCGCAGCCGAGCCGGCGGACGAACTCCGCCTTGTCGCCGGAACTGACCACCCCGACGGGGATCCCGCCACCGTTCTTCACGAACTGCACCGCGTACGCGCCCAGACCGCCCGCCGCGCCCCAGATGAGCACGACGTCGCCCTGCTTGATCCGGGCCCCGCGCTCGCCGACGAGCATCCGGTACGCGGTTCCGGCGCACAGCGGGTTGGCCGCCGCCTCTTCCCAGCTCAGGTGCGCCGGCTTCGGCAGCAGCTGGCTGGCGCGCACGATCGAATACTCGGCGAGGGAACCGAAGTTGGTTTCGAAACCCCAGGCGCGGTGGTCGCCGAGCATGGCGTCGGCCTGTGCCTCCGGCTCCTCCGGGTCGACCTGGATCGGGTTCACGACCACGTGGTCGCCGACCTTCCAGCGGCGCACGTTCGAACCGGTCCGCACCACCACGCCGGCGGCGTCGGAACCGACCACGTGGTAGGGCTGGTCGTGCCGTGCCGCCCAGCCGCCCTGCTTCCCGTACTGCGCCAGGAACTTGAAGGTGGGCATCGGCTCGAACATCGACGACCACACGGTGTTGTAGTTGATGGCGGCGGCCTGCACGCCGATCAGCACCTCGTCGGGTGCCGGCTCGGGCATCGGCACGCGGCCGACGCGCAGCGACTTGCGGACGTCCTTGTCGGCGACTCCGCGGAACATGTCGACGTCCTCGACGCGCAGGTGCGCGGCCACGTACTCGGCCGGGAGCGCGGCGTTCGCCGGATCGGCGAACGCGGCGCCGACCGGCGGTGCGGTTACCAAAGAAGTCATCGGGCCCCTATCAGAAATTCGGTTGAGCGACCGAGAACTCGCTCGAGGAGAATTCGCCGTCCGGCCGCGCGTGCCAACCCCGGCGCCTGGCGGGTGGGAGAAACCTCCCGCTCCTGGGGCCCGGCAAGGGAAACGCTACCCACGCGGCCGCCTGCCGGACACCCCTGATCACCGGGCGCCCACCCCCTCAACCGCCCCAGGGGCCGCTCGGCCACCTCAAGCCGGCCGCCCCGGCAATGCGGCAGTTCGGCTCAGGCGGTCGCCGGGGTCACCACTGGTCGGCTTCGTCTTCGTCGCGCCGGACGCGGCTCGCCCGGCGCAGGTCGGCCTCGACCATCATTTCGATGAGCTCCCGGAACCGCACCGAAGGTTTCCAGCCGAGTTCGGCTTCGGCCTTGCTCGCGTCGGCGCACAGAGTGTCCACTTCGGCCGGCCGGACCAGCTGCGGGTCGAGGTAGACGTAGTCGTGCCAGTCCAGCCCGACCGCGTCGAACGCGGTGCTGAGCACGTCCTTGACCGAGTGCATCTCCCCGGTGCCGATGACGTAGTCCTGCGGCTGTTCCTGCTGCAGCATCAGGTGCATCGCCTCGACGTAGTCGCCGGCGAACCCCCAGTCGCGCTTGGCGTCCAGGTTGCCCAGCGGCAGTTTCGCCTGCTGGCCCAGGCTGATCCGCGCGGCGGCGAGGGTGATCTTGCGGGTGATGAACTCGGTGCCGCGGCGGGGTGACTCGTGGTTGAACAGGATGCCGGAGACGCCGAACACCCCGAAGGACTCCCGGTAGTTCTTGGTGATGAAGTGGCCGTAGGTCTTGGCGACGCCGTACGGGCTGCGCGGGTGGAAGATGGTCCGTTCGTGCTGCGGCGTCTCGGCGACCTTGCCGAACATCTCCGAAGAGGACGCCTGGTAGAACCGGATCTGCCGGCCGGTGGGCGTGCGCGAGCCGCCGAAGCCGCTGACCATCCGGATGGCTTCGAGCATGCGCAGGACGCCGAGGCCGGTCACGCCGCCGGTGAGTTCGCTCTGCTGCCACGAAAGCGGCACGTAGGAGATGGCGGCGAGGTTGTAGACCTCGTCCGGCTGGGCGAGGTCGATCGCCTTGACCAGGCTGCTCTGGTCGAGCAGGTCGCCTTCGACCAGCTTCACCTCCGACAGCAGGCGGTCGATCCGCGAGCGGTGCGGGTTCGCCTGCCCCCGGATCACGCCCCAGACCTCGTAGCCTTCGGCGAGCAGGTGCTCGGCGAGGTAGGAACCGTCCTGGCCGGTGATCCCGGTGATCAACGCCGTTTTCGTCATGGTCGTCCCCAGCTTCGTTCGTCTCGGTGGGAGCTCAGCCGATTCCGGCGAGCCATTCGTCGACCGCGTCCGCGGCCGTTCCGGCGTGATCGCGCATCATCGTGAAGTGGTTTCCCGGCACGTCGATCACCGTGTGCGGAAAGTTCAGGGACGCCCGCCACGCGCCGTCTTCGCCGTCCCAGGCGCCGAGCGGCTCGGTGGCGCGCAGGAGCAGGGTCGGCGCGGCGGTGGGCTCGGGCAGCCACGTCTCGAAGAGCTTCGCGTGCGCCGCGCCCGCGGTGAGCCGGGTGTCGTCGAGCGCGACGAACGCGCCGTCCCGCTCGAGCACGCCGCCGGTCAGCTCCCGTTCCCAGGTCAGGATCGAGCTCATGGTGTCGGAGCCGTACATGTCGCCGAGCACCACGGCCGCGGGGCCGCAGCCGCGGGCTTCCAGGTGCGAGGCGAGCGCTTGGGCGACCACCGCGCCGCCGGAGTGCCCGAGCAGCGCGAACGGCTCCCCGCCCGCCAGGTCCAGCACGGCGGCGGCCTGCACGTCCAGCAGCGCCGCGAGGTCGGCGGCCACCCGCTCGCCGGGCCGGTACCCGGGCAGCGGCACCGCCCAGACGTCCCGCTTCCCGCGCAGGCCGCCCGCGAACCGGACGAACTCGTGCGGTCCCGCCGCCGCGACGAAGCCGCAGCAGGCGATCACCTTGAGCGGCGCCCCGCCTTCCGCCAGGCGGACCGGCGGGGGCACCGGGGTTTCGCCGGGTTCGCGGTAGACCGGGCGGAAGCCGGCCAGGGCGGTGAGCCCGAGCGTGAACTCCCCCGCCCGGCCGGTGCGGACGGCCTCGCGGAAGAGCTCGCCGAGCCCGTCGTGCCCGGCCGGTTCCGCGCTCCCGCCCCCGAGTTCGGTGCTCAGCCGCGCGGCCAGCTCACCCGGCGTCGGGTGTTCGAAGACGACGCCGGGTGCCAAGGTGAGCCCGGTGCCCGCCGCGAGCCGGTTGCGCAGTTCCATCGCGGTCAGCGAGTCGATGCCCAGTTCGGCGAACGGCCGGCCGGTTTCGACCAGGTCGGGGCTCGGGTAGCCGAGCACGGCGGCCGCTTCGGTCCGGACCAGCGCCAGCACGGACGCCTCGTCGAGCGCGCGCAGGACCGGCGCCGCCGCCGGGGCCGGGCGGCCGACCAGCTCGTCGTAGCCGTGGTTCTGCGGCGAGCCGGCGACGATGGCGGTGAACCGGGTCCAGTCCACATCGGCCACCAGTGCGGTGGCCGCGCCGCCGCGCAGCACGTGGCCGAGCGCGTCGACCGCGCGCACCGGCGGCATCGGGCGCAGGCCGAGCCGCGCGGCTTGGCCGGCCATGACGTCTTCGCCGCCGTCGTCCCACAGGCCCCAGGCGATCGAGGTGGCCGGCAGCCCGGTGGCGCGGCGGTAGTCGGCGAAGGCGTCCAGGAACGCGTTCGCCGCGCCCTTGGCGCCCTGCCCGCCGACGCCGCACGTCCCGGTGAGGGAGGAGAACAGCACGAACGCGTCGAGGTCGAGCTCGCGGGTCAGCTCGTGCAGGGTGACCACCATGCCGGACTTGGCCGCCAGCGTCGTGTCGAGCCCGGCCGGGTCGAGGGTGCCGAGCACGCCGCCGTCGAGCCCGCCCGCGGCGTACACGACGGACCGGACCTGGTCGCCGTCGGCCGCGAGGCCGGCGAGCAGCTCGCCGAGGGCGTCGGCGTCGGTGGCGTCGCACGCGGCGAGGCTGACCCGGACGCCCGCGGCCTTCAGCTCCGCCTCCAGTTCGGGGTGGCCCGCGCCGCGCCGGGAGACCAGGACCAGGTGCCCGACCCCGCTCGCGGCCAGCCAGCGCGCGGCGTGCACGCCGATCGAGGCCGCCCCGCCGACGACCAGCGCGGTGCCCGACAGCGCGACGGGTTCACCGGACGACGGCGGGGCCGGCCGCAGCCGCCGCCCGAACACGCCTTCCGGCCGGATCGCCAGCTGGTCCTCCGCCGCCGCGCCGGCCAGCACCGCGGCCAGCCGGGCGCCGGCGCGTTCGTCCAGCCGGGACGGCAGGTCGACGAGCCCGCCGGCCAGGCCGGGGTACTCCAGGGCGACCACCCGGCCCAGGCCCCACGCCTGGGCGCCGAACGGGTCGGTGAGCGGATCGGCGGGGCCGGTGCTCACCGCGCCGGCCGTGACCGTCCACAACGGAACGCCGGTCGTGGTGTCGCCCATCGCCTGGACCAGCGCGAGCAGCTCGGCCGGGCCGGAACCGGGCACGAAGGCCGCGACGACGCCGTCGATGTCGCCCGCGTCCCGCAGTGCCGCGGCGAGGTCGGCCCGGGTCGCCCCCGGGGTGAAGGTGACGGCGTGCACGTCGGCGCCGTGCCGCTTGAGCGCGAGTTCGACGTCGGCGACCGGCTCGCCACCGTCCACACCGGACACCACCACCCAGGTGCCGGACAGCGACCGGCCGCCGGGGACCACCAGCGGCACCCATTCGGTGCGGTGGGCCCAGCCGGCGGCGGCCCGTGCGGCCCGCCGCGGCCAGTGGCGTTCACGCTGGAAGGCGTAGGTGGGCAGGTCGACGGCACGCGCGCCGGACGGCTCGAAGAGCCGCTCCCAGGCGACCGGCAGGCCGCGGGTCCACGCCTCGCCGAAGGCGGTCAGCAGCTGGGGCACGTCGCCGTGGTCGCGGCGCAGGGTGGGCAGCACGGTGCCGGCGTCTTCCAGGGTCTGCTGGATCCCGAGGGTGAGCACGGGGTGCGCGGACGCTTCGACGAACGCGGTGTGCCCGGCGGCCGCGGCGGCGCGGACGGCGTCCTCGAAGCGGACGGTCGCGCGCAGGTTGCGGTACCAGTACCCGGCGGTCAGCTCGGCGGTGTCGATCGGGCCGCCGGTCAGCGTCGAAAAGAAGGTGGTGTCCACAGTGGAGGGTTTGACCGCGACGAGGTCGGCGAGGATCCGGTCGCGGATCGCCTCGACCTGGGGCGAGTGCGAGGCGTAGTCGACGGGGACGCGGCGAACCCGGACACCTTGGGCTTTCCACCGTTCCTGCGCCTCGTCGAGGGCGGTGACCTCGCCCGAAACGACGGTCACCGACGGCCCGTTCACCGCCGCCACGGCCAGCCGCGGGTCGAGTGCGTCTTCGACCTCGGCGACCGGCAGGGGCACCGACAGCATCCCGCCGGTGCCCGCCAGCTCGGTGATGGCTTTGGCGCGCAACGCGACCACGCGGGCACCGTCCTCGAGGGACAGTGCTCCGGCGACCACCGCGGCGGCGATCTCGCCCTGGGAGTGCCCGATCACCGCGGCCGGCTCGACGCCGGCCCACCGCCACAGCTCGGCCAGGCAGACCATCACCGCCCAGAGCAGGGGTTGCACCACGTCCACCCGGTCCATGGCCGCCGGGTCGGCCGAGCGGGCCACCCCGGTCAGCGACCAGTCCACAAAGGAGGTGAGGGCTTCCTCGCACTCGGCCCACCGGGCGGCGAAGACGGGCGAGGTGTCGAGCAGCTCGACGGCCATGCCTGCCCATTGCGAGCCTTGGCCGGGGAAGACGAGCACCGGCCCCGGCCCGACACCGGCGACGGTCCCGGTGACAACGCCGGGCGCGGCCACCCCGGCGGCGACGGCGGACACCCCGGCGGCCAGCTCGGCCCGCCCGGCACCGACGACCACCGCCCGCCGTTCCAGCTCGGCCCGGGTGACGGCGAGCGAGAGGCCGACATCGGCGGTCCGGAGGCCGGGACGTTCGGTGAGGTGACCGGCGAGCCGATCGGCTTGCGCCCGCAGGGCGGTTTCGGTCTTGGCGGAGAGCAGCCACGGCACGGCGGCGGGCATCTCGGCGGCGGGCACTTCAGCGAGGGCAGGTCCGGCCGCGGCGACCAGATCGGCGGCGGGCGAGCCCGGCCCGGCCCGATCGGCAGCGGCAGGCGGCACGGTCACGGACAGGTTGGCCACGGGCAGCTCCTCCCCGACCCGGTCACCACCGGCCGGCGGCGCGGCCCGGTCGGTGTCCGTGGCCGGTGGCTCCTCGATGATCACGTGCGCGTTCGTTCCGCTGATCCCGAACGCCGACACCCCGGCCCGCCGCGGGCGTCCGGCCGGCTGCCACGGGCGCTCCTGCGTGAGCAGCTCCACCGCGCCCGCCGACCAGTCCACGTGGCTGGTCGGCGTTTCCGCGTGGAGGGTGCGCGGCAGCACTCCGTGCCGCAGGGCCTGGACCATCTTGATCACCCCGGCCGCGCCCGCCGCCGCCTGGGTGTGGCCGATGTTGGACTTCACCGAACCCAGCCACAGCGGGCGGTCGCGGTTCTGGCCGTACGTCGCCAGCAGGGCCTGCGCCTCGATCGGGTCGCCCAGCACCGTGCCCGTGCCGTGCGCCTCGACCACGTCGATGTCCGATGTGGACAGGCCGGCCGCCGCCAGTGCCTGGCGGATCACCCGTTGCTGGGCCGGGCCGTTCGGGGCCGTGATGCCGTTGGACGCGCCGTCGGAATTGACCGCGGAACCGCGGAGCACGGCCAGCACCCGGTGGCCGTTGCGGCGGGCGTCCGACAGGCGCTCCACCACCAGCAGGCCGAGCCCTTCGGAGAACGCCGTGCCGTCGGCCGCGTCGTCGAACGCGCGGCAGCGGCCCGAGGCCGACAGGCCGCGCTGGCGGGAGAACTCGAGGAACGCCATCGGCGTGCACATCAGCGTCACCCCGCCGGCCAGCGCGAGCGAGCATTCGCCCGCCCGCAGGGCCTGCGCCGCCAGGTGCAGCGCGACCAGCGACGACGAACACGCCGCGTCGACCGTGACCGCCGGGCCGACCAGGCCGAGTGCGTAGGCGAGACGGCCCGAGACCATGCTCGACGCGTTGCCCGTGCCGACGAACCCGGCGGCCGGCTCGTCCGACGCCAGCAGCACGCTGCTGTAGTCCTGGCCGCTGTAGCCGATGTAGACGCCGACGGGCTCCTTCTTCAGCGAGCTCGGGTCGATCCGCGCGTGCTCGACCGCCTCCCAGGTGGCCTCCAGCAGCAGCCGCTGCTGGGGGTCCATCGCCAGCGCCTCCCGCGGCGAAATCCGGAAGAAGCCGGCGTCGAAGTCCGCGGCGTCGTACAGGAAGCCCGACTCCCGCGCGTAGCTCGTGCCCGGGTTGTCCGGGTCGGGGTGGTAGAGCGCGTCCAGGTCCCAGCCGCGGTCGGCGGGGAACGCGCCGATCCCGTCGCCGCCGTCGGCCACCAGCCGCCACAGGTCGTCCGGGGTGCGGACGCCGCCGGGGTAGCGGCAGCTCATCCCGACGATGGCCACCGGCTCGTGCGCCCTCGCCTCCAGCCGGTCGATCCGGCGGCGGGCCTGCTGCAGCTCGCCGATCGTGCGCTTGAGGTACTCGCGCAGCTTGCCTTCGTTCTCCGTCACGTCGTTCCCCCGCGTGCTCAAGACAGTCCGAGGTCGTGGTCGACGAGCGCGAACAGCTCGTCGTCGGTGGCCGTGTCGAGGCCGCCGGTTCCGGTTTCGCCGTCGTCGTCGCCGAACTTCGCCAGCAGCGAGCGCAGCCTGGCCACCACGAGCCGCCGGTCGCCGTCGGGCAGGTCGGCCCCGAGCGCGGCGTCGACGCGGTCGAGGTCGTCGATGACCGTCCGGCCCTCGTCGCCGTCGCGCAGCAGCTCGTCGCGGACGAAGGCGACCACGTCGGCCGGTGTCGGGTGGTCGAACACCAGCGTGGCGGGCAGCCGCAGGCCGGTGGCCGCGCCGATCTGGTTGCGCAGCTCCACCGCGGTCAGCGAGTCGACGCCGAGTTCGCGGAAGGACCGGCCGGGGTCGACGGCGTCGGCGTAGCCCAGCACGGCCGCGATGTGGGCACCGACCAGTTCGGCCAGTACCCGGGTGCGGTCGGCGCCGGACATCGTGGCGAGCCGCCCGCGCAGCTGTTCGGCCACCCCGTCGGTCCCGGTGCCGGGGTCGGCCGCCGCGCGGACCTCCGGGAGGTCGTCGAGCAGCGGGCGACGGCGGGCCAGCGTGAAGCTCGGGGCGAAGGTCGCCCAGTCCACGTCGGCGACCGTCACCGCGGTCTCGTCCTGGTCCAGCGCCGCGGCCAGCGCGGCGATCGCCGAGGACGGCGGCATCAGGGTGAGGCCCAGCCGCCGCGCGGCCTCGGCGTTGCCGGCCAGGTTCACCATGCCGACGTCGCCCCACGCGCCCCAGGCGACCGAGGTCGCCGTCCGGCCGCGGGCCCGGCGCCAGTGCGCGAAGGCGTCGAGGAAGGCGTTGGCCGCGCCGTACCCCGCCTGCGCGCCGCTGCCCCAGGTACTGGAGATGGACGAGAAGAGCACGAACGCGTCGAGGTCGCGGTCGCCGAGCAGCTCGTCGAGGTGCACCGCGCCGGCCAGCTTCGCGGTGGCCACGGCTTCGAGTTCGGCGTCGGTGGTCGCGGCGATCGGGTTGTTGAGGCTGATCCCGGCGGCGTGCACCACCGTGCGGATCTCCTCGCCGACGTCGGCCAGCACCTTGGCCAGCGCGTCCCGGTCGGCGACGTCGCAGGCGACCACGGTGACCCGGGTGCCGAGCCCGGTCAGCTCGGCTTCGAGTTCCGCGACGCCGTCGGCGGCCGGGCCGCGTCGGCTGGTCAGGACCAGGTGCTCGGTGCCGCCGCGGGCGAGCCACTTCGCGACCTCGGCACCCAGGCCGCCGGTCCCGCCGGTGATCAGCGCCGTCCCGCGGGACACCCACGGCTCGCCGCGCGGGCCGAGCGGCGCCCGGGCGAGCCGCCGGACGTACACGCCGTCGGCACGGACCGCGAGCTGGTCTTCGTGGCCGGCGCCGGCCAGGACCGCGGCGAGCTGCTCGGCGGCCGCTCCCGAGACGTCCACCAGACCGCCCCAGCGGGCCGGCTGTTCCAGGCCGAGCGTCTTGCCGAAGCCCCAGGCCATGGCCTGGGCCGGGCCGGTGACGACGTCGTCGGAGCCGACCGCGACCGCGCCTTCGGTGAGCAGCCACAGGGGCGCCTCGACGCCCGCGTCGCCGAGGGCCTGGATCAGGCGCAGGCTCGCGGTCGCGCCCCGGGGCACGATCGGCGCGGGTTCCTCGTCGAGCGCGAGCAGCGACAGCACGCCGTCGAACGCGCCCAGCCCGGCCAGCCGGGCCGCGAGCTCCTCGCGGCTTTCCGCGCCCACGACCAGTTCGGTGGCTCCCGCGCCCAGTGCCGCCCGCGCGGTCGCGGCCTGCCCGGCGTCGCCCGCGGGCAGCACGAGCAGCCAGCGGCCGGCCGGTTTCCCGGCGGGCAGGTCGATCCGCCGCCAGCCGACGCGGTAGCGCAGGCGGTCGACGTCCGCGCGCGAGCCGGTGTGGACGATCTTCGGCCAGAACGTCTCGTGTTGGAAGGCGTACGTCGGCAGCGGCACCCGGTGCGGCTTCGCCGGGGCGAACACCGCCGCCCAGTCCACCGCCGTGCCGGTCGCGTGCAGCCGCCCGGCCGCCAGCAGCACGGACGCGAACTCCGGGCGGTCGGCCCGTTGCGCGGCGACGAACACGCGCTCGTCCGCGCCGAGCGTCTCCTGCGCGAGCGCGGTGAGGACGCCGTCCGGGCCGAGTTCGACGAACGGGCCGGCGTGCAGCCGCGCGGCCGCCCGGACGCCGTCGGCGAACCGGACGGTGCCGCGCACGTGCCGGACCCAGTACTCCGGCGTGCCGAGGTCGGTCTCGGCGGCGGGCTCACCGGTCACGTTCGAGACGACCGGGATCTTCGGTGCGTGGTAGGTGACCTTCGCGGCGGCTTCGGCGAACGCGGCGAGCATCGCGTCCATCCGCGCCGAGTGGAAGGCGTGGGAAACCCGCAGCCGCCGGGTTTTCCGGCCCTGGTCCCGCCACCGGGCGCCGAACGCGGCGACCGCGTCCTGGTCGCCGGACACGACGACCGAAGCCGGGCCGTTGACCGCGGCGATGTCGAGGCCGGTGCCCTCGACCGCGGCGGCGACCTCTTCTTCCGAGGCCTGGACGGCCAGCATCGCGCCGCCACCGGGCAGTGCCTGCATCAGCCGGCCGCGGGCGGCGACCAGCGCGGCCGCGTCGGCGAGGGAGAAGACGCCGGCGACGTGCGCGGCGGCGAGCTCGCCGATCGAATGGCCGAGCAGCACCCCCGGGCGCAGGCCCCAGCTTTCCAGCAGGCGGAACTGGGCGACTTCGACCGCGAAGAGCGCGGCCTGGGCGTACTCGGTCCGGTCCAGCTCCTCCGGCGTGCCGGACCACATGACCTCGCGCAGCGGCCGGTCGAGGTGCTGGTCCAGGTGGGCGCAGACGGCGTCGAGCTCGTCGGCGAACACCCCGGACGCGGCGGCGAGCTCGCGGCCCATCCCGATCCGCTGGGAGCCCTGCCCGGAGAACAGCACCACCGGCTTGCCGCGGCCGGTCGCGGTCCCGGTGACCACACTCGCGGCGGGCAGGCCGGCCGCGACGGCGGCGAGCCCGTCGAGCAGCTCGTCGCGGTCCGCGCCGGTGACGACCCCGCGGTGGGTGAGCGCCGCCCGCGCGGTGGCCAGCGTGTGACCGACGTCCGCGGCGCGGAAGCCGCCGTGGCCGAGCAGGTGGTCCCGCAGTTCGCGGGCCTGGGCCCGCAGCGCCGCGGGCGAGTCGCCGGACAGCGGCCACGGCGTCACCGCGAGCTCGCCGTCCTCGCCGGCTTCGGCGGTCCCGGCGGGTTCCGGTGCCTGTTCGAGGATGGCGTGGGCGTTGGTGCCGCCGACCCCGAACGCGGAAACACCGGCACGGCGGGGCCGGCCGTGGTCCGGCCACGGCTGCGCTTCGGTGAGCAGGCGGACGTTCCCCGCGGTCCAGTCCACGTGCGGGGTGGGTTCGTCGACGTGCAGCGTCCGCGGCAGCAGGCCGTGGCGCAGGGCCAGCACCATCTTCAGCACGCCGGTGATGCCCGCGGCCGCCTGGGTGTGCCCCAGGTTGGACTTGACCGAGCCGAGCAGCAGCGGCTCGGTCCGGTCCTGCCCGTAGGTGGCCAGCAGCGCCTGGGCCTCGATCGGGTCGCCGAGCGTGGTGGCCGTGCCGTGCGCCTCCACCGCGTCGACGTCCTGTGTGGACAGTCCGGCGCCGGCCAGCGCCTGGCGGATCACCCGTTGCTGCGCCGGTCCGCTGGGCGCGCTGATCCCGTTCGACGCGCCGTCCTGGTTCACCGCCGAGCCGCGGACGAGCGCCAGCACCGGGTGGCCGTTGCGGCGCGCGTCGGACAGCCGTTCCAGCAGCACGAGCCCGGCGCCTTCGCCCCAGCCGGTGCCGTCGGCGGCACCGGCGAAGGTCTTGCACCGGCCGTCGGCGGCCAGCCCGCCCTGCGCGCTCATGCCGACGAACAGCATCGGCGTGGCCATCACCGTGGCGCCGCCGGCCAGCGCGAGCGAGCATTCGCCCTGCCGCAGCGCCTGGGCGGCCAGGTGCAGCGCGACGAGCGACGCCGAGCAGGCCGTGTCGACGGTGACCGCGGGGCCTTCCAGCCCGAAGGTGTACGACAGCCGCCCGGACACGACGCTGGCCGCGCCGCCGGTGACCATGAACCCTTCGTCGGTGCCGCCCGCCTGGTGCAGCAGTGCCGGGTAGTCCTGGTAGTTGGTGCCGACGTAGACGCCGGTTTCGCTGCCGCGCAGGGACTGCGGGTCGAGCCCGGCGCGTTCGAACACCTCCCACGCGATCTCCAGCAGCAGCCGCTGCTGCGGGTCCATGGTCAGCGCCTCGCGGGGCGAAACGCGGAACAGCGCCGGGTCGAACTCCCCCGGGTCGGCCAGGAAGCCGCCTTCGCGGACGTAGGTGGTCCCGGGCTTCGACCGCTCGGGGTCGAAGATCCGGCCGATGTCCCAGCCGCGCTCCTCGGGGAACGGGCCGATGGCGTCGCCGCCGTCGGCCAGCAGCCGCCAGAGGTCCTCCGGGGAGCGGACGCCGCCGGGCAGGCGGCAGCCCATCGCGACGATCGCGATCGGCTCATCGGCGGCGGCGGCGGACGCCGGCACGGACGCGCGCACCGGTTCGCCGTCGCCGAACGCGCGCTCGAGCACGTGGGCGGCGACCGCGAGCGGGGTCGGGTGGTCGAAGACCAGGGTGACCGGCAGGCGCAGCCCGGTCGCCGCGCCGAGGATGTTGCGGAATTCGACCGCGGTCAGCGAGTCGAAGCCCAGCTCGCGGAACGGCCGGTCCGGGTCGACGGCCTCGGCGGAGGAGTGCCCGAGCACGGCGGCGGCCTGCGCGCGCACGAACTCCAGCACCGCGTCGGCGCGTTCGGACGGCGGGACGGCGGCGAGCCGGCCGGCGAGGCCATCGTCGGCGGACGGCTCGCCGGCCGGTGCCGCGGGCACCAGCTCCGCGACCAGCGGGCTGGGCCGGGCCGCGGTGAGCGCGGGACCGAGCCGGTTCCAGTCGAGGTCGGCGAGCACCACGGCGGTGTCGTCGTGGGCGAGCGCGGTCGCCATGGCCGCGATCGCCGTGGCGGGCTCCATCGCGCCGGCGGCGCCGCGGCGGGCCCTCGTCCGCCCGGCCACGCCTTCGGTGGCCAGGCTGCCCGCCCAGGCGCCCCAGGCGATCGACGTCGCCGTCCGCCCTTCGGCGCGGCGGGCGAAGGCGAGGGCGTCGAGGTAGGCGTTGGCGGCGGCGTAGCCGGCCTGCCCGGAGTTGCCGAGTGTGCCCGCGATCGACGAGAACAGCACGAACGCGTCGAGGTCGAGGTCCCGGGTGGCTTCGTGCAGCGCCGCCGCGGCGAAGGCCTTCGGGCGCAGCACGGTTTCGAAGCGCCCGGCGTCCAGCCGGTCGAGGACGCCGTCGTCGAGCACGGCGGCGGCGTGCAGCACGGCGGTCAGCGGCCGCTCGGCCGGGATGCCGTCGAGCACCGCGGCGAGGGCCTCGCGGTCGGTGACGTCGCAGGCGACGACGGCCACCTCGGTCCCGAGCCCGGTCAGCTCGGCGGCCAGTTCGGCGGCGCCCGGCGCGGCGGGTCCCCGTCGGCTGAGCAGCACCAGCCCCTCGGCGCCGGAGCGGGCCAGCCACCGTGCGACGTGGGCGCCGACGACCCCGGTCCCGCCGGTGACCAGCACCGTTCCGCGGGGCTGCCAGTCTTGCGCCGGCGCCTGGTCGACGAGCCGGTCATGGACGAGCCGGTGGCCGAACACGCCCGAGGCGCGGATCGCCACCTGGTCCTCGGTGCCGGTGAGCACCGCCGCGAGCCGGTCGCCCGCGCGGTCGTCGAAGTCGGCGGGCACGTCGATCAGGCCGCCCCAGCGATCGGGGTGCTCCTGGGCGGCCACCCGGCCAAGGCCCCAGACGGGGGCCTGCTCCGGTGCCGTGAGGCGGTCGGCGCGGCCGACGGAGACCGCGCCGCGGGTGACCGTCCACAAGCGAGCGTCCACAGTGGTCAGCAGGGTGGCCGTTGCGGCGAGCGTCGCCGGTGCGGCCGTCAGGCCCGCCGGGTCCAGCGCCAGCAGCGAGAGCACGCCGGCGATGTCGCCCGGCGGCGCCTCGAACGGCTCGTCCGGGCGCAGTTCGAGGGTGACCGGCTCGGCACCGTGGCGGGCGAGCGCGCCGGCGTACGCCGAGGCGTCCACCCCGGGCGGGGTGACGACCAGCCAGGTGCCGGACGGCGCGGCGCCGGCCGCGGCGGGCAGCGGCCGCCACGTGGTGCGGTACCGCCAGTCGTCCGCCACCGACTTCTCGAGCCGGTCGCGGCGCCAGGCCGCCAGCGCCGGCACGACCGCGCGCAGGGCTTCGGAGTCGTCGATCGCCAGTGCGGCCGCGATGGCGCCGGAGTCCCCGCTGTCCACAGCGGACCAGAAGCGGGCCTCGCCGGGGCCGTGCGCGGCGGCAGGGGCCGCGGGGGCCGCGGCCGTGGCGTCGGGCCAGTACCGCTCGCGCTGGAAGGCGTAGGTGGGCAGCTCGGGCACGGCGCCCTCGCCGAACAGGCGGGCCAGGTCGACGCCGAGGCCGCGGACGTGGGCCTCGGCCAGCGACCGGGTGAACCGCCGCAGCCCGCCCTCGTCACGGCGCAGCGAGCCGAAGGTGAGCACCGCGGCGCCCGCGTCCTGCGCGGTCTCCTGGATCGCCGAGGCGAGCAGCGGGTGCGGGCTCAGTTCGACGAACAGGGTGTGGCCGTCGGCGATCAGGGCCCGGGTGACGTCTTCGAAGCGCACCGGCTCACGCATGTTGCGGCACCAGTACGCCGCGTCGGCCGGCTCGGCGAGCACCGCGCCGGTCACCGTCGAGTAGAACGGCACCTCGGCGGCGGCCGGGCGCAGCACGGCCAGGTCGCGCAGGAGCGGCTCGCGCAGCACGTCGACCGCCGGCGAGTGACCGGCGGCGTTGGCGCCCCGGACCTTGCGCACGCGGACGCCGTCCGCCTCGCACTCGGCGGCCAGTTCGGCGAGCTTCTCGCCGTCCCCGCAGACGACGACGGACGACGGGCTGTTGACGACGGCGAGCGAGATCGCGTCGCCCCACTTGGCGATCCGGGCGCCGGTCTCGTCGGCGGACAGCGCCAGCGACATCATCTCGCCCTGGCCCCACACCTCGGTCATCGCGCGGCTGCGCACCGAAATCACCCGGGCGGCGTCGGCCAGCGAGAGCGCGCCCGCGAGGTAGGCCGCGGCGACCTCGCCCTGGCTGTGCCCGGCGACCGCGTCCGGCCGGACGCCGAAGGACTCCCAGAGCCGGGCCAGCGAGACCATCACCGAGAACAGCACGGGCTGCAGCACGTCGATGCGGTCGAGGCCGGGCGCGCCCGGCGCGTCGGTGAGCACGTCGACCACGGACCAGCCGGTGATCTCGCGCACGGCCGCGTCGCACGCCGTCAGCTCCGCGCGGAAGACCGCCGAATCGGCCAGCAGGCCGACGGCCATCCCGGCCCACTGGGAACCCTGGCCGGGGAAGACGAACACGACCTTGCCCGCCGCCGTGGCGCCGGCCGTGCCGGTCACCAGGTTGGCCGCGGGCACGCCGTTCGCCAGCGCGTCGACGCCGTCCCGCAGCGCGGCCGGGTCGTCGCCGACCACCGCCGCGCGGTGTTCGAAGGCGGCGCGGGTCGTGACGAGCGCCCGGCCGAGCTCGGCCGGGGAGGCGCCGGGCTCGGCCAGCAGCGCCCGCAGCCGGGCGGCCTGGGCCCGCAGGGCGGGCGCGGTCCGGGCGGACAGCACCAGCGGGACCGTGGCCGGCTCCTCGGCGGCCGGCGCGGCCGGTGCGGGTGCGGCGGCCTCGATGATCAGGTGCGCGTTGGTGCCGCCGATGCCGAACGACGACACGCCCGCCCGGCGCGGGCGGTCCGCCTCCGGCCACGGCCGGGCCTCGGTGAGCAGCTCCACCGCTCCGGCCGACCAGTCCACCCGGGACGACGGCGTGTCCACGTGCAGGGTCTTGGGGAGCAGGCCGTGGCGCAGCGCCAGCACCATCTTCAGCACCCCGGCCACTCCGGCCGCGGCCTGGGTGTGCCCGAGGTTCGACTTGACCGAGCCCAGCAGGAGCGGCTGTTCCCGGTCCTGCCCGTAGGTCGCCAGCAGCGCCTGCGCCTCGATCGGGTCGCCGAGGCTGGTGCCCGTGCCGTGTGCCTCGACGACGTCGACGTCCTGAGTGGACAGTCCGGCGTTGGCCAGCGCCTGGCGGATCACCCGCTGCTGCGAAGGCCCGTTCGGGGCGGTCAGGCCGTTCGAAGCGCCGTCGGAGTTCACCGCGGAGCCGCGCATGACCGCCAGCACCGGGTGTCCGTTGCGCTCGGCGTCGGACAGCCGCTCCAGCAACAGCAGGCCGATGCCTTCGGAGAAGCCCGCACCGTCCGCGGAGTCCGAGAACGCCTTGCAGCGGTTGTCGGCGGACACGCTGTTGTTTTCGTTGACCTCGAGGAACAACGTGGGCGTGATCATCACGGTGACGCCGCCCGCGAGGGCGAGCGAGCACTCCCCGGCCCGCAGCGACTGCGCCGCCAGGTGCATGGCGACCAGCGAAGACGAGCACGCCGTGTCCACCGTGACCGTCGGCCCCTCGAACCCGAACGCGTACGACACCCGTCCGGAAAGGACACTCGCGGCGTTCCCGGTGCCGATGTAGCCGGCGACGTCCTTGGCGACGGAGGCGAGGAACCCGGCGTAGTCCTGGCCGTTCGTGCCGGCGAACACGCCGGTCCGGCTCCCGCGCAGGACGGCCGGGTCGATCCCGGCCCGCTCCAGCGTCTCCCACGCCACTTCCAGCAGCAGCCGCTGCTGCGGGTCCATCGCCAGCGCCTCACGCGGCGAAATCCCGAAGAACCCGGCGTCGAACGCGGAGACGTCGGTGAGGAAGCCGCCTTCCATGGTGTTCGCGCCGTCGGGGCTGACCCGGGCGAGCGCGTCGAGGTCCCAGCCGCGGTCGGCGGGGAACGGGCCGATGCCCTCGCGGCCTTCGGCCAGCAGCGCCCACAGCTCTTCGGGCGACCCGACCCCGCCGGGGAACCGGCAGGACATGGCCACGATCGCGATCGGGTCGTCGGCGACGGCCGCCGCTTCGACCACCGCGGGCGCGTCGCCGCCACCCAGCAGCTCGGCACGCAGGTGCTTGGCCAGCGCGCTCGGCGTCGGGTAGTCGAACACGAGCGTCGCGGGCAGCTTCAGCCCGGTCGCCGCGCCGACCCGGTTGCGCAGCTCGACCGCCGTCACCGAGTCGAACCCCACGTCGCTGAACGCCTGGTCCTCGCGGACGGTGCCCGCCGAGGCGTAGCCGAGGACGGTGGCGACCTGCGCGCCGACCAGCTCGGTGAGCAGCCGGAGCTGGTCCGCCCGGTTCCGGCCCGCGAGCCGGCGGCCCAGGTCGGAGGACGGCGCCTGTTCGGCCTTCGCGGTGACGGCGAGCCGCCGGACCTCGGGCAGCTCGTCGAACAGCTTCGTCGGGTTGGTCGCGGTGTAGGCGACGTAGTACCGGTCCCAGTCGATGTCGAGGACGCCGAGCGCGTCTTCGCCGTCCTCGACGGCCTGGTGCAGGACGGCCAGCGCGCGCTCCGGAGCCATCTCGGGGACGCCGTGCCGGCGCGCGAGCTCGCCGATGCCCGACTCCGCCATGCCCGCGCCCGCCCACGGCCCCCAGGCGATCGCCGTCGCCGGGACGCCTTCGGCCCGCAGTGCCTGCGCGTAGGCGTCCAGGAAGGCGTTGCCCGGCGCGTAGTTGCCCTGCCCGGAAGCGCCGAAAGTGCCGGCCATGGAGGAGAAGAAGACCAGGGCGGACAGCGGCTGGTCCGCGGTGAGCTCCCGCAGGTTGACCGCGCCCCGCAGCTTGGGGAGCAGGACCCGGTCGACCTGCTCGGGGGTGAGCCCGGCGACGACCGCGTCGTCGAGGGCCGCCGCGGTGTGGAACACCGCCGACAGCGGGCCGGCCTCGGCCAGCACCGCCCGCAGCGCCTCGCGGTCGGCGACGTCGCAGGCGGCGATGGTGACCCGGGTGCCCGTGGCTTCGAGCTCGGCGCGCAGTTCGCCGGCGCCCGGCGCGGCCGGTCCCCGCCGGCTCAGCAGGACGAGGTGGGCGGCGCCCAGAGCGGCCAGCCAGCGCGCGACGTGCGAGCCGAGCGGGCCGGTGCCGCCGCTGACCACGACGGTGCCCTCCGGACGCCAGGCGACGGCGCCCGGCAGCCGGGTGCGCGGCGCCCGCACGAGGCGGCGCACGTAGGTGCCGGACGCGCGGAGGGCGACCTGATCCTCCTGTGAGGTACCGGAAAGGACCGCGGCCAGCGCGCGCCGGGTGCGCTCGTCCGGCTCGGCGGGCAGGTCGATCAGCCCGCCCCAGCGGTCGGGGTGCTCCAGCCCGGCCACCCGGCCCAGGCCCCACGCCGCCGCCTGCAGCGGGCTGCGGACGGGCTCGCCGGCCTCGGCGCGGACGGCACCGGTGGTCAGGCACCAGAGCGGCGCGGTGACGCCGGCGTCACCGAGGGCCTGCACGGTGCTCAGGGTGTCGGTCAGCGAGCGCGGCGCGACGACGCAGCCGTCCCGCCGTCCCTCGGCGAGCGCGGCCAGCGAAACCACGCCTTCGGGCCGGTGGTCCGCGACCGCGTCGGTCAGCTGCTCCGCCAGCGCGGCGCGTTCCCAGTCGCCGACGTCGAGCACCAGCGGTGTCGCACCGTTTTCCTCCAGTGCGGCGACGACGGCGGCGGTGACGCGGGTGCCGGGGTCGAGCACCAGCCAGGTGCCGCCGAGCTGTCCGGTGGGCGTGCCGATGCCCTTCCAGGTGACGCGGTAGCGCCACTGGTCCAGCACGGCGGACTCGCGGTGCTTGCGGTGCCAGGCGGAGAGCGCGGGGACGACGCTGCCGAGGTGCTCGCCGTCGGGGAGGGCGAGTGTCTCGGCGAGGCTGGTGAGGTCCTCCTGGTCGACGGCTTCCCAGAAGCGGTCTTCGAGTGAACCGCCCATCCGGGGCGCGGGCGCTTCCGGCGCCTCGACGGCGGTGGGGAGCCAGAAGCGTTCCCGCTGGAAGGCGTAGGTGGGCAGGTCGACGCGGCGGCCCGGGGTCAGGTTCTGCCAGGCGACGGGGGTTCCGCGGACGTAGGTCTCGGCGAAGGAGGTGTACAGCCGGCGGAGGTCGCCGTGGTCGCGGCGGAGCGTCGGTACCACGGTGCCGGTGATGTCCAGTGCGTCGAGGGTTTGCTGGACGCCGACCGTGAGGACCGGGTGGGCCGAACTCTCGATGAAGACCGTGTGGCCGGCGGTGATTGCGGCCTTGGTGGCTTGTTCGAATTTCACCGTGGCACGGAGGTTGCGGTACCAGTAATCCGCGGTCAGTTCCGCTGTGTCGATCGGTTCGCCGGCCAGGGTCGAGAAGAAGACCGTGTCCACACTGGATGGTTTGACCGGGGCCAGGTCGCGCAGGATCCGCTCCCGGATCGCCTCCACCTGGGGCGAATGTGACGCATAATCCACCGGGACCCGGCGGACGCGGATGCCCTCCGCCTCCCACCGCGCTTGTGCTTCGTCGAGCGCTTCGACCTCACCCGAGACCACCGTCGCCGACGGGCCGTTCACCGCGGCGATGCCGAGCCTGGAGTCCAGGCCGTTTTCCACCTCGGCCACCGGCAACGGGACCGACAACATTCCGCCGGTACCGGCCAGCTCAGTGATTGCTTTCGCGCGCAGGGCAACCACGCGGGCACCGTCCTCGAGGGACAGTGCTTTGGCGACCACGGCGGCGGCGATCTCACCCTGAGAGTGACCAATCACCGCCGCGGGCTCGACACCTGCGCTGCGCCACAACTCCGCGAGCGAGACCATCATCGCCCACAACAGGGGCTGGACGACGTCTACCCGCTCCAACACCGCGGGATCGCCCGAACGAGCCACCTCGGTCAACGACCAATCCACAAAGGACCTGAGTGCTTCCTCGCACTCGGCCCACCTCGCCGCGAACACCGGGGAAGAATCCAGGAGCTCCGCCGCCATCCCGACCCACTGCGAACCCTGGCCGGGGAACACCAGCACCGGGCCGGCGCCGGGGAGCCCGGCCACCCCGGACACGACACCGTCGCGGGCCTCCCCCGCGGCAACCGAGGAGACGCCGGCGACCAGCTCGTCGTGATCGGCGCCCAGGACGACGGCGCGGTAGTCCAGCGCCGCCCGGGAAGTGGCGAGGGAGAACCCGACATCGGCGGGTGAGGAGGTTGGCGTGGTCCACCGCGCAAGCCGCCCGGCCTGCGCCCGCAGGCCGGCTTCCGACTTCGAGGAGAGAACCCAAGGCACGACGGGCATCCCGGCCGCGGCGGGCTTGGCCTGCTCGGCCGAGCCGACGGGCTTGGCCGGGCCGGCGGGGTCAGCGGGCCTGGGCGGGCCGGCGGGGTCAGCGGGCTTGGCCGGGCCGGCGGGGTCAGCGACCGCGGCGGGGTCTGCTGCCGCGGCGGTCTTGGACCGGGCCGGGGGCACAGCCTCCAGGGCGGATGCGGCCGTCCCGGCAGGCTTGGCCACCCCAGCGGGACCGGCCACCACAACCGGCTTCGCTGTTTCCACCGCCCCTGCCGCCTCGGCGACCCCAACCCCGGCAACCGACTCAGCGGATTCGGCGGGCCCAGCCGGTTCAATCGCCGGCGGCGCTTCGATGATCACGTGCGCGTTGGTGCCGCTGATGCCGAACGACGACACCCCGGCCCGGCGTGGCCGGCCCGTCTCCGGCCAGTCCCTCGCCTCGGTGAGCAGCTGCACCTCCCCCGCCGACCAGTCCACCTGGGGCGTCGGCTCGTCCACGTGGAGGGTCTTCGGCAGCCTGCCGTGGCGCATGGCCTCGACCACCTTGATCACGCCGGCCACGCCCGCCGCGGCCTGGGTGTGGCCGATGTTGGACTTGATCGAACCGAGCCACAACGGCCGGTCGCGGTCTCGCCCGTACGTGGCGATCAGGGCCTGTGCCTCGATCGGGTCGCCGAGGCGGGTGCCCGTTCCGTGGGCCTCCACCAGGTCGACCTGCTCGGCCGCGAGGTGGGCGTTGGCCAGGGCCTGGCGGATGACCCGCTGCTGGGACGGCCCGTTGGGCGCGGTGAGGCCGCTGCTCGCGCCGTCCTGGTTGACCGCCGTGCCGCGGACCACCGCGAGGATCGGGTGGCCGTTGCGCTGCGCGTCCGAAAGCCGCTCGACGAGCAGGACGCCGACGCCCTCGCTCCACGCCGTGCCGTCGGCCGACGCGGCGAAGGACTTCGAGCGGCCGCTGGGGTCCATCCCGCCCTGCCTGCTGAAGTCGACGAACGTGCCGGGCGTGGCCATCACCGCCACGCCGCCGGCCAGTGCCAGCGAGCACTCGCGCTGGCGGACGGCCTGCACGGCCAGGTGCAGCGCGACCAGCGACGACGAACACGCCGTGTCGACGGTGACCGCGGGGCCCTCGAACCCGAAGGTGTAGGACACCCGGCCCGACACGACGCTGCCCGCGTTGCCCGTGCTGAGGAAGCCCGCCGACTGCTCGGGCACGGCGCGGACGCCGGAGGTGTAGTCGTGGTACATCACGCCGGTGAACACGCCGGTCCGGCTGCCGCGCAACGACGTCGGGTCCAGCCCGGCCCGTTCGAGCACCTCCCAGGAAGCCTCCAGCACGAGCCGCTGCTGCGGGTCCATGGCCAGCGCCTCGCGGGGCGAGATGCCGAACAGGGCCGCGTCGAACTCCGCGACGTCGTGGAGGAAACCGCCCTCGGTGACGAACCCGGCGCCCGGGGCGGACATCGCCTCGAGGTCCCAGCCGCGGTCGGCCGGGAACGCCGAGATGGCGTCGGTTTCCGCCTCGACCAGTGACCACAGCTGGTCCGGCGAGCCGACGCCGCCGGGGTAGCGGCAGCTCATCGACACGATGGCGACCGGCTCCGTGTTCCGCGACTCGGCCTCGCGCAGCAGCCGCCGGGTCTCGCGCAGGTCGGCGGTGGCCCGCTTGAGGTAGTCGAGGTACCTCGCTTCAGTCGTCACGTGCGTTCACTCCTCGGGACGTCGGGTGGGGGCCTCAGGCCGTGCCCAGTTCTTGGTCGAGGAGGCTGAACAGCTCCTCCGCGTCGGCCTCGGCGAGGTCGCTGCCCTCGCTCGGGCCGGACTGCCGCTCGCGTTCGGTCCAGGTGGCCATGAGCCGCCGCAGCCGGGTGGTGATCTCCTCGTCGCCGGGATCGGCGGTGGCCAGCAGCGCTTCCAGCTTCGCGATCTCCTCGGTGACCGGGGCGGTGGCCGCGCCGTCGTCGGCGAGCAGCTCGACCAGGTGCGCGGCGAGGTCGGTCACCGTCGGGTAGTCGAAGACGGCGGTCGGGGCCAGCCGCGCCGAAGTCGCGGCGACCAGCCGGTTGCGCAGCTCGACCGCGGCGAGGGAGTCGAAGCCGAGTTCGAGGAAACCCCGGTCCGGCGGGACGGCTAGCGGCGAATCGTGGCCGAGCACCTCGGCGACCTGCCGGCGCACCAGCTCGGTCAGCTGCCGGGCGAGGTCCGCCCCGGACAGCGCCGTCAGGTCGGCCACGGGTGCCGGACGCTGCGGCGCCGGCCGGACGAGCCCGCGCAGCAGCGGGTGCACGGCCGGGGCCGCCCGCAGCACGCCGAAGTCCAGCCGGACCGGCACGGTCAGCGCGCGGTCCATGCCGAGCGACGCGTCGAACAGCTCCATGCCGAGCTCCGCGTCGATCGGGGCGAACCCGGAACGGGCGATCCGGGCCCGGTCCGCGGCACCCAGCTGCGCCGTCATGCCGCCGTCGGCCGCCCACATGCCCCAGGCCAGCGCCGTCATCGGGACCCCGGCGGCCCGGCTGTGCCGGGCGTAGGCGTCGGCGAAGCTGTTGGCCGCCGCGTAGGCCGACTGGCCGGGCCCGCCGAACAGGCCCGCCGCGGCCGAGCACACCGCGAACACCCCGGCCTCGCCGGCAAGCTCGCGCAGGTTGACCACGGCGTCCACTTTGGACCGCAGGACGGCGGAGAGTCGTTCCGGTGTCAGGGTTTCGACGAGGCCGTCGTCCACCACGCCCGCCGTGTGCACGACGGAAGCGACCCGGACGCCGGCCAGTGCCCGCTCCAGCGCGGCCCGGTCGGCGGCGTCGCAGGCGACGAGCGTCGCCCGCGCGCCGAGCCCGGTCAGCTCGGCCAGTAGCTCGGCGGCGCCTTCGGCGTCGGGGCCACGCCTGCTGAGCAGCAGCAGGTCCCGCACGCCGTGCCGGGTGACCAGGTGCCGGGCGACGAGCCCGCCGACCATGCCGGTGGCGCCGGTGACGAGGGTGGTGCCCTCGGTGTCCCACGCGACGGCGGCCGGTTCGCCGGTGAGCCGGGCGAGCCGGGGCGCCAGCACGGCCCCGTCCCGCACGGCGACCTGCGGCTCGCCGGTGGCGAGCGCGGCGGCGAGGGTGGCGGATTCGTCGGTGTCGACCAGGACGAACCGGCCGGGGTGCTCGGACTGCGCCGACCGCACCAGACCCCAGGCGGTCGCCGCGGCCACGCCGGGCACGGGATCGGTGTCCCCGACGGCGATCGCGCCACGGGTCACGACGGCCAGCCGGGCATCGGCAGGGCCATCGGCCAGCCAGGACCGGACCAGCTCGAGCGCTTGGGCGGCCACCGCGTGGGCCGCGGAGACGAGGTCACCGCCGGGCACGGCCAGCTCGGCCACGGTGATATCGGGCGGAATCTCGCCCAGGTGGGCTGCGGCGACCGGGCGACCGGGCTCGGCCACCGCGACGCCAGGCGGCACCTCGCCCAGGTGAGCCGCGGGAACCGCACCGCCGGGCACGGCCGCCACGACCCCGGCCGCGACCTCGCCCAGCTGCGCCACAGGCACCGCACCGCCAGGCCCGGCCACCGCGACACCCGGCGAAACCTCGCCCAGCTGCGTCAAAGGCACCGCACGGCCAGCCTCAGCCACCGCGACACCCGCCGAAACCTCGCCCACCTGAGCCGCGAGCGCGCCCAGCGAACCCCCGCCCTCGACCGCCGTCGCGATTGGTTGCCACTCCAGCGCGAACAGGTGGCCGGTGCGGGACGGTGGGGCCGTGAGCTTGCGCAGGGTCAGCGACTCCGCCGAGAACACCGCTGCGCCCGATCCGTCGACCGCCAGGACCGCGACCCGGTCCGGGCCCAGCTTCGACAACCGGACCCGCAAGCGACCCGCGCCGGTTGCGTGGAGCTCCACGCCCGACCAGGAAAACGGCAAGCGCGCGCCCTCGGTCGCGGCCAGGCCTTCGCCCAGCCCGACCGCCTGGACCCCGGCGTCGAGCAAAGCGGGGTGCAGGCCGAACTCCGCCGCTCCGGGCGTTGCGCCCTCCGGGAGCACCGCCTCGGCGAACACGTCGTCGCCGGTGCGCCAAGCCGCCGTCAAACCGCGGAACACCGGGCCGAAGCCGAAGCCGAGCGCGGCCAGCTGGTCGTGGAACTCCGCGACCGGCAGCGCCGAGGCACCCGGCGGCGGCCACGCCGCGAGCGCGGAGACGTCGGGTGCACCGGGCGCACCCGGGGCAACCACGCCGTCCGCGTGCCGGGTCCACGGGTCGTCGCCGATCCGGCCGTGCACCGTCAGGGTCCGGCGGCCCGCTTGGCCCGCCTCGCCGGCGGTGAGCTGGACCTGCACCGAGCCGTCCTCGGGCAGCACGAGCGGGGCGGCCAGCGTGAGCTCTTCGAGCCGGCCGCAGCCGACCTGGCCGGCCGCGTGCAGCGCCAGTTCGACGAACGCGGTGGCCGGCAGCAGCACCGTGCCGCCGACCGCGTGGTCGGCGAGCCACGGGTGCGTCGCCACCGAAAGCCGCGCGGTCAGCACGCACTGCCCCGACTCCGCGAGCGGGACCGCGGCACCGAGCAGCGGGTGGCCGGTCGAACCGAGGCCGGCCGCGGTGACGTCGCCCGCGGGACGGCGGACCGGGCGCACCCAGAAGCTGCGGTGCTGGAAGGCGTAGGTCGGCAGGTCGACGCGGCGGGCGCCGTCGAACACCGGTGCCCAGTCGATCGCGGCGCCGTCGACGTGCAGCCGGGCGAGCGCGGCCAGCAGCGTGTGCTCCGGGTCCCGGCCGGCCCGCTGGGTGGACACCACCAGCGCGTCCTCGTCGGCCAGCACTTCGCCGGCGGCGGCGGCGAGCACGGCGTCCGGGCCGAGCTCGACGAACGTGTCGACACCGTACGCGGCCGCGCCCCGGACGGCTTCGGCGAACCGGACCGTGTTCCGGACCTGGTCGGCCCAGTACCGCGGGGTGCACAGCTCGGCCGCGTCCGCGACCTTCCCGGTCAGCGTGGAGACGATCGGGATGGCGGGCGGCCGGAACTCCAGGGTGCCGAGCTTCGCGGTGAACTCCGCGAGCATCGGCTCCATCCGGTGGGAGTGGAACGCGTGGGACACCCGCAGCCGCTTCGCCTTCCGGCCCTGTCCGGCCGCCCAGGTCTCGACGGCGGCGACCGCGTCGGTGTCGCCGGACACCACCACGGACGCCGGTCCGTTGACCGCCGCGAGCGAAACGCGGTCACCCAGCAGGGCGGCCACTTCCTCTTCCGTGGCGCGGACCGCGAGCATCGCGCCGCCGTCCGGCAGGTCCTGCATCAGCCTTCCCCGCGCGGCGACGAGCACGCAGGCGTCGTCCAGGGACAGCACGCCGGCGACGTGCGCCGCGGCGACCTCGCCGATGGAGTGCCCGATCAGCACCTCCGGCACCACGCCGAAGGACTCGGTCAGCCGGTACAGCGCCACTTCGAAGGCGAACAAGCCCGCCTGCGCGTACACCGTCCGGTCGACGGTGTCGTCTTCGGCTTCCCACAGCACTTCGCCAAGCGGCCGGTCCAGCAGGAGGTCCAGGCGCGCGCACACCGCGTCGAAAGCGTCGGCGAAGACGGGGAACCGCTCACGCAAAGCACGGCCCATGCCTGAATACTGCGAACCCTGGCCGGAGAACAGAACCCCTAGCCGTCCCCTATCGGCTCGTGCGGTGCCCGCGAGCACCGCCGCCGGACGACGCCCGGCCACGCCGTCGGCCAGTGCCGTCCGGTCCGCGCCGAGCACCACGGCGCGGTGCTCGAACGCCGCTCGCGTCGAAGCGAGCGAGAAGCCGATGTCCACAAAAGACAGTTCGGGCCGGTCCCCGACGAACTCGGCCAGCCGGGCCGACTGGGCGGCGAGCGCGTCCTCGGTCCGCCCGGAGAGCAGCCAGGGCACCAGCCGGTCCACAGTGGATTCCGCCGGCCCGGCCGGCGGCGCCTGCTCGACGATCAGGTGGGCGTTCGTGCCGCTGACGCCGAACGCGGAGACGGCGGCCCGGCGCAGCCCACCGGTGCGCGGCCACGGGCGCGCTTCGGTGAGCAGCTCGACCGCGCCCGCCGACCAGTCGACCTCCGGGGTCGGCCGGTCCACGTGCAGCGTGGCGGGCAGCACGCCGTGCTGCAGCGCCAGCACGGTCTTCAGCAGGCCCGCGATGCCCGCCGCGGCCTGGGTGTGCCCGAGGTTCGACTTGACCGACCCGATCAGCAGCGGCCGGTCGCGGTCCTGGCCGTAGGTGGCGATCAGCCCCTGCGCCTCGATCGGGTCGCCGAGGCTGGTGCCGGTGCCGTGCGCTTCGACGGCGTCGACGTCCCGCGGGGCGAGCCCGGCCAGGGCGAGGGTCTGCCGGATGAGCCGTTGCTGCGACGGGCCGTTCGGCGCGGTGATGCCGTTCGAAGCACCGTCCTGGTTCACCGCCGACCCGCGCAGCACGGCGAGCACCGGGTGCCCGTTGCGCCGGGCGTCGGACAACCGCTCCAGCACGACCACGCCGGCGCCCTCGCCCCAGGACGTGCCGTCGGCCGACGCCGCGAACGCCTTGCACCGGCCGTCCACGGCGAGCCCCCGCTGCCGGGAGAACTGCACGAACAGGCTCGGCGTGGCCATCACGGTGACACCGCCGGCCAGCGCCAGCGAACACTCGCCCGCGCGCAGCGCCTGGGCCGCGAGGTGCACGGCGACCAGCGACGCCGAGCACGCGGTGTCGACGCTGACCGCGGGGCCTTCCAGGCCGAGGGTGTAGGCGACCCGGCCGGACACCACGCTCGCCGCGTTGCCGGTGAGCGTGTAGCCCTCGAGCCCGGCGGGCCCGGCCGCGAGCAGCGCGCTGTAGTCCTGGCCGTTGGTGCCCGCGAACACGCCGGTGGCGCTGCCGCGCAGCGTCACCGGGTCGATGCCCGCGCGTTCGACCGCCTCCCAGCAGATCTCCAGCAGCACCCGCTGCTGCGGGTCCATCGCGAGCGCCTCGCGCGGGGAGATGCCGAAGAACGCCGGGTCGAACTCCCCGGGGTCGTCGAGGAACCCGCCGTGCCGGGCGTAGCTCTTGCCGGGGCTGTCCGGGTCCGGGTCGTAGAGCCCGGCGAGGTCCCAGCCGCGGTCGCCAGGGAATTCGGTGATGACGTCCCGGCCGTCGGCCAGCAGCCGCCACAGCTGCTCGGGGGTGCGGACCCCGGCCGGGAAGCGGCAGCCCATCGAAACGACGGCGATCGGGTCGTCGGCGACCGCCGCGGCGACCGGGACCGGCGCGGTCTCGGGTGGCCCGCCCAGTGCCGCGCCGAGCAGGTGCCCGGCCATGACCTCGGCGTTCGGGTAGTCGAACACGAGGGTGGCCGGCAGGGTCAGCCCGGTCGCGGCGGCGAGCCGGTTCCGCAGTTCGACGGCGGTGAGCGAGTCGAAGCCGAGTTCCCGGAACGACGTGCGAGCGTCGACCGCGCCCGCGGAGGCGTGGCCGAGCACCGCCGCCGCGTGGGCGCGGACGAGGTCGAGCACGAGCCGGTGCCGCTCCCCCTCGGCGGTTTCGGCGAGCGTCCTGGCGAGCTCGGCGCTCCCGGTGGCGGGCCGGTCGACGACGGCTTCCGGGATGCCTTCGAACAGCGGGCCACGGCGGCCGGCGGCGAACCGCGGCCAGTCGATGTCGGCGACGACCACGGTGGTGTCGTCGTGCTCGACCGCGCCGCGCAACGCGGCGATGCCCTGCTCGGCGGCCAGGAAGCCGACGCCACCGCGGCGCATCCGGTCTTCGCGGACCGCGCTGCCGGTGGCGAGCGAATCGGCCCAGGCGCCCCAGGCGATCGACGTCGCCGGCAGGCCCGCGGCGCGGCGCTGCTCGGCCAGCGCGTCGAGGAACGCGTTGGCGGCGGCGTAGTTGGCCTGGCCGGCGTTCCCGGCCGTGCCGGTCAGCGAGGAGAAGAGCACGAACGCGTCGAGGTCGTGGCCGTCGGTCAGCTCGTGCAGGTGCCGGGCGGCGACCGCCTTGACCGGCAGGACCGCATCGAACAGCTCGGGGGTGAGGCCGTCGACGACCCGGTCCTCGAGCACGGCCGCGGCGTGCAGCACGGCGCTCAGCGGACGCTCGGCGGGAATGGTCCCGAGCACCCGCTCCAGCGCGGCCCGGTCGGTGACGTCGCAGGCGACGACCTCCAGCCGGTCGCCGAGCTCGGCCAGCAGGTCGCGCGCGGCCGGTGCCTCGGGTCCCCGGCGGCTGAGCAGCAGCACGCGGTCGGCGGTCTCGGCCGCCCAGCGCGCGATGTGGGCGCCGAGCGCGCCGGTGCCGCCGGTGACGAGCACGGTGCCGCGCGGTGCCCAGCGCCGGACCGGGGCCTGGCCCGGTGCGCGCACCAGCCTCCGTCCGAACACGCCGGACGCCCGGACGGCGACCTCGTCCTCCCCGGACCGGCCGGCGAGGGCGAAGGCGAGCCGGCCTGCCGCGCGGGCGTCCGGCCGGGCCGGCAGGTCGATCAGGCCGCCCCAGCGGCCGGGGTGTTCGAGCGCGGCGACCCGGCCGAAGCCCCAGACGGCGGCCTGGCCGGCGTGCGGCTCCTCCGCGCCGCCCACGGCCACGGCGCCGCGGGTGACCGTCCACAGCGGACATCGGAGGCCGGCGTCCCCCAGCGCCTGCACCAGCGCGGCGGTGTCGAGCAAGCCGCCTTCGCCGAGGGCGAGTGTCGAGACGATGCCGCGAAGGTCGTCGTAGGTCCGAAGCTGCTCCGCCAGCGCCTCCCGGGCCGGGTCGGTGACCGCGAGGGTGCGCACTTCGGCGCCCGCGGCGGTCAGCAGGTCCGCGACACCGGCGTCGTCGCCGCCGGTGACGAGCAGCCAGCGGCCGTCGAGCCGGGTCGCGGGGGTGGTGAGCGGCTGCCAGGTGACGCGGTAGCGCAGTCCGTCCAAGGCGGACAGTGAGCGGCGCCGCTTCCGCCAGGCGGACAGGGCGGGGACGACGGTGCCGAGTTCGCCGCCGGTCAGTTCGAGGGTGCCGGCCACCGCGGCCAGGTCTTCGGCTTCGACCGCCCGCCAGAACTCGGCTTCGGCGGCGTCGGCGGCCCGGACGGGCGCGCCGGCGTCGAGCCAGAACCGCTCGCGCTGGAAGGCGTAGGTGGGCAGACCGACCCGGTGGCCCGGGGTCAGCCGGTCCCAGGCGACGGCCACGCCGTGGACGAACGCCTGGCCGAAGGCGGTGTAGAGCTGCCGCAGGTCGCCATGGTCGCGGCGGAGCGTCGGCACCACCGCACCGGCGACTTCCAGTGCGTCCAGGGTCTGCTGCACCCCGACGGTGAGCACCGGGTGTGCCGAGCTTTCGACGAACACCGTGTGCCCAGCCGCGATCGCCGCGCGAACCGCGTCCTCGAACTTCACCGTCGCCCGCAGGTTCCGGTACCAGTAATCCGCGGTCAGCTCGGCCGTGTCGATCGCTTCGCCGGTCAGCGTCGAAACGAAGACAGTGTCCACACTGGACGGAGTGACCGGAGCCAGATCGACGAGTATCCGTTCCCGGACCGCCTCGACCTGCGGCGAGTGCGACGCGTAGTCGACGGGAACCCGGCGAACGCGAACCCCGGCGGCCTCCCAAGCCGCCTGGACGGCATCCAGGGCATCGGCTTCGCCCGAAACCACCGTCGCCGACGGCCCGTTCACCGCGGCAATGCCCAGCCGCGGGTCCAGGCCGGTTTCCACCTCGGCGACCGGCAGCGGCACCGACAACATCCCGCCGGTCCCCGCCAGCTCCGTGATCGCTTTCGCCCGCAGCGCAACCACCCGTGCACCGTCCTCAAGCGACAACGCACCGGCTACGACGGCAGCTGCGATCTCGCCCTGGGAGTGCCCGATCACCGCCGCAGGGACGACACCGGCGGCACGCCACAGCTCCGCCAGCGAAACCATGACCGCCCACAGCAGCGGCTGGACCACGTCGACCCGCTCCAGCACCGAGGGATCGTCCGCACGCGCCACCCCGGTCAGCGACCAGTCCACAAAGGACGACAGCGCCGCCTCGCACTCGGCCCACCGAGCCGCGAAAACCTCCGAAGCATCCAGCAGCGAGACCGCCATCCCGGCCCACTGCGAACCCTGCCCCGGGAACACCAGGACCGGACCCGCGTCGACGTCGGCCACCCGGCCGGTCACCACGTTCGGGGCGGCCGCGCCGTCGGCCAAGGCGGTGACGCCGGCCAGCAGTTCCCCGGCGTCCCCGCCGACGACGACCGCGCGCTCCTCCAGCCGCGCCCGCCCGGTGGCGAGCGAGAACCCGACGTCGGCCGCGGGCAGCCCGGCGGCGTGGCCGGCCAGGCGCCGGGCCTGCGCCCGCAGCGCCGTCGCGGTCTTCGCCGACAGCACCCACGGCACGACCGCGGCCGGCGGGGCGGCCGGCGGCGGGGCGGCCGGGCGCGGTGCCTCCTCGATGACGACGTGGGCGTTCGTCCCGCTGATGCCGAACGACGAGACACCCGCGCGGCGGGGACGGCCGCGCCGCGGCCAGTCCCGGGCCTCGGTGAGCAGCTCGACCGCCCCGGACGGCCAGTCCACGTGGGACGACGGCGCGTCCACGTGCAACGTCTTCGGCAGCACGCCGTGCCGCATGGCCTGCACCATCTTGATCACGCCTGCCACGCCCGCCGCGGCCTGCGTGTGCCCGAGGTTCGACTTGACCGAACCGAGCCAGAGCGGTTCCTCGCGATCCTGCCCGTAGGTCGCCAGCAGCGCCTGCGCCTCGATCGGGTCACCCAGCGTCGTGCCGGTGCCGTGCGCCTCGACCGCGTCGACGTCCTGGGGCGACAGGCCGGCGCTCGCGAGCGCCTGGCGGATCACCCGCTGCTGCGAGGGGCCGTTCGGCGCGGTGAGCCCGTTCGACGCGCCGTCGGAGTTCACCGCCGAGCCGCGCACCACCGCGAGCACCTCGTGCCCGTTGCGGCGGGCGTCGGAGAGGCGTTCGACGACGAGCACGCCGACCCCTTCGCTGAAGCCGGCGCCGTTCGCCGCGTCGGCGAAGGCCTTGCAGCGGCCGTCGTCGGCGAGGCCGCCCTGCGCCGCCATTTCCGCGAACAACGCGGGGGTGGCCAGCACGGTGACGCCGCCGGCGAGCGCCAAGCTGCATTCGCCCGCGCGCAGCGACTGCGCGGCCAGGTGCAGGGCGACCAGCGAGGACGAACAAGCGGTGTCCACAGTGGCCGATGGGCCTTCGAGCCCGAGGGTGTAGGAGATCCGGCCGGACGCGACGCTGCCGGAGTTGCCGGTGCCGAGGTAGCCCGCGGCTTCCTCGGGGACGCTGGTCAGCCGGGCCGCGTAGTCGTGGTACATCAGGCCCGCGAAGACGCCGGTGCGGCTGCCGCGCAACGCCGTCGCGTCGATGCCCGCGTGCTCGACCGCCTCCCACGCCGTTTCCAGCAGGAGCCGTTGCTGCGGGTCCATGGCGAGGGCCTCGCGGGGCGAGATGCCGAAGAAGGCCGCGTCGAAGTCGGCCGCGTCGGGCAGGAAGCCGCCGGCACCGCCGCCGGGGAGGTCCCACCCGCGGTCGCCGGGCAGCGCCGAAATCCCGTCGCCGCCGCCGGAGACGAACTGCCACAGCTCGTCGGGCGAGCCGACGCCGCCGGGGAACCGGCAGGCCATGCCGATGATCGCGACCGGCTCGTCGGCGGCCACCGGCCGCGCGATGGCCGTCTCGGCGCGGTCGCCGTCGAGGACCGCCGTGCGGAGGTGGTCGGCGAGCGCGGCCGGGGTCGGGAAGTCGAAGACCAGCGTGGCGGGCAGTTTCAGGCCGGTGACGGCGGTGAGCCGGTTGCGGAGCTCGACCGCGGTCAGCGAGTCGAAGCCGATCTCGCCGAACGGGCGGCGCGGGTCGATCGCGTCGCCGGAGCCGTGGCCGAGCACCTCGGCCACCTGCGCCCGCACGGTGCCGAGCACGAACCGCCGTCGTTCCTCGGTGCCCAGGCCGGACAGCCGCTTGGCGAAGGCGCCGCCGGCCGCCGCGGTGCGGACGGCTCGCCGTCCGCCGCCACGCACGAGGCCGCGCAGCAGGGGCGGCACGCCTCGCGCCCGGAGGGTGGCGAAGTCCAGCGCCACCGGCACGACGAGCGTGGACGCGGCGGCGTCGAACAGGGCGAGGCCGTCCTCGGTGGGGAGTTCGACCAGGCCGGACCGGCCGAGCCTGCGGTGGTCGTCGCCGTCGAGGGCCTCGGTCATCCCGCTGGCCTGTTCCCACAGCCCCCAGGCCATGGACGTCGCCGGCAGGCCGCGGGCGCGGCGGTGCTGGGCCAAGGCGTCCAGCCAGGTGTTGGCCGCCGCGTAGCTGCCCTGCCCGGCCGCGCCGAACACCCCGGCCGCGGACGAGAACAGCACGAACTTCTCGACGTCACCGGCCAGCTCGTGCAGGTTCCACGCCACATCGACCTTCGGCCGCCACACCGTTTCCAACCGCTCCGGGCTCAGCGACTCGACGACGCCGTCATCGAGCACCCCGGTCGCGTGCACCACCGCGCTCAGGTGCTCAATGGTGCCCAGCACCTCGGCCAGTGCCACACGGTCGGCCGCATCGCAGGCGACAATCCGCACCGAGGCATCGAGATCCGCCAGTTCCGCCGCTCCCGGGGCAGCCATGCCACGACGGCTCAGCAGCACCAGATCCCGGACACCGTGCTCGACCACCAGATGCCGCGCCACCAAGCCACCCAGCAGCCCCGTGCCGCCGGTGATGAGGACCGTGCCCTCGGTCGGCCACTCGGCTTCCGCCGTGGTCGCCGCGCGCCGCAACCGCGGGACGTACAGGGCGCCGTCGCGCACCGCCAGCTGCGGCTCGTCCGGCAACCCGGCAGGCACCTCGCCATCGGTGTCCACCAAGACGAACCGGCCCGGGTGCTCGGACTGCGCCGACCGCACCAGGCCCCAGACACCCGCCTGCGCCAAGCCGGTGACCGGGTCGTCCGCGGTGACGCCGACGGCATCGCGGGTCACGACGGCGAGCCGTCCCTCGGGCCGCGCCAGCCAGCGCTGGATCGCCGCCAAGGCGTCGGCCGTGTCCGCGGGCTCGACGACCTCGGCCCAGGCGGCCGACGGCTCGGCGGCGACCGGCTCCCAGGCGACTTCGAAGAGCGAACCCACGCCGGCCCGCAGGGCACCGTCGGCGACCGCGCGCAGGGCCAGCGAATCCACCGTGGCCACCGGCGCGCCGGTCTCGTCGGCCACGACGACGCCGAAGGAATCGGGGCCCTGCGCCGCGAGCGCGACCCGGACCCGGCGGGCGCCCTCGGCGTGCACCCGCACGCCCGACCAGGCGAACGGCAGCCGGGGGCCGGCCGCGGCACCCAGCAGGCCGCCGAGGCCCGCCGCGTGCAGGCAGGCGTCGAGGAGCGCGGGGTGCACCCCGAACCCGTCCGGCGCGCCCGCTTCCGGCGGCAGCTCGACATCGGCGTAGACGGCGCCCTCGGCCCGCCAGGCCGCCCCCAGTCCCCGGAACGCGGGCCCGTAGCCGTAGCCCGCCTGCGCGTAGGCCTCGTAGAAGCCGTCGAGCGGCAACGGCTCCGCCCCGGGCGGCGGCCACTCGGCCAGGCTCCCGGGTTCGGCGGGCCCGTCGACGTCGAGCACGCCGGCGGCGTGGCGGACCCAGGCGGCGTCGGCGTCGTCGGGCCGGGCGTGCACGGTGACCGCGCGGCGCCCGCCGTCCCCGGCCTCGACCGCGACCTGGACCTGCACGGCCCCGGCGGCCGGGAGCACCAAGGGCGCTTCGAGGGTCAGCTCCTCGACGACCCGGCAGCCGACCTGGTCACCGGCCCGCACGGCCAGCTCGACGAACGCGGTGCCCGGCACCAGCACGGACCCGAGCACGGCGTGGTCGGCGAGCCACGGCTGCGCCCGGGTCGACAGCTTGCCGGTGAGGACGACCTGGCCGGACTCCGCCACCGAGACGACCGCGCCGAGCAGGGCGTGCCCGGCGGAGCCGAGGCCCATCGAGGCCGGGTCGCCGGCGGCGCCGGGGGCCGGGTCGGCCCAGTACCGGTCCCGCTGGAAGGCGTAGGTGGGCAGCTCGACCCGCCGTCCGGGGGTGAGCCGGTCCCACGCCACCGCGACCCCGCGCGTGAAGGCCTCGCCGAACGCGCGGTACACCTGCCGGAGGCCGCCGTGGTCGCGGCGGAGGGTCGGCACGGCGGCCCCGGCGACGTCGAGGGCGTCGAGGGTCTGCTCGACCCCGACGGTGAGCACCGGGTGCGCCGAGCTTTCGACGAACACGGTGTGCCCGGCGGCGACCGCGGCGCGGACCGCGTCTTCGAACTTCACCGTGGCCCGGAGGTTCCGGTACCAGTAGCCGGCGGTCAGCTCGGCCGTGTCGATCGCCGCACCGGTCAGCGTCGAGAAGAACACCGTGTCCACACTGGACGGACGCACCGGGGCCAGGTCCGCCAGGATCCGGGCCCGGATGGCCTCCACCTGCGGTGAGTGCGAGGCGTAGTCCACCGGCACCCGGCGCACCCGGACACCTTCGGCCTCCCACCGCGCCTGGGCTTCGTCGAGCGCGGTGACCTCACCCGAGACGACCGTCGCGGACGGCCCGTTCACCGCCGCGACACCCAGCCTCGGGTCAAGCCCGGCTTCGACGCCGGCCACCGGCAACGGCACCGACAGCATCCCGCCCGTACCGGCCAGCTCGGTGATCGCCTTGGCCCGCAGCGAAACCACCCGAGCGCCGTCCTCGACGGACAGTGCACCGGCGACGACGGCGGCGGCGATCTCACCCTGCGAGTGCCCGATCACCGCGGCGGGTTCGACGCCGGCCGACCGCCACACCTCGGCCAGGGCGACCATGACCGCCCACAGCAGCGGCTGCACCACGTCGACCCGCTCGAGCACCGCCGGATCGGCCGAGCGAGCCACCTCGGTCAGCGACCAGTCCACAAAGGACGAAAGCGCGACTTCGCACTCGGCCCACCGAGCCGCGAAAACCTCCGAAGCATCCAGCAGCGAGACCGCCATCCCGACCCACTGCGAACCCTGCCCCGGGAACACCAGCACCGGACCGGTGCCGCCGGCCACGCGACCGGTCACCACCCCGGGCGCGGGCTCGCCGCCGGCCAGCGCGGCGAGGCCGTCGAGGAGTTCGGCGCGATCCGCACCGACGACGACCGCGCGCTCGTCCAGCGCGGACCTCGAGGTCGCCAGGGAGAACCCGACGTCCGGCGGCGAGAGGTCCGGCTGCCCGGCGAGGTGCCCGGCCAGCCGGTCCGCTTGGGCCCGGACCGCCTCCGGCGTCTTCCCCGACAGCACCCACGGCACCACCGGCGCGGCGGCCGCCACGGGCGCGCCCGCTTCGGACGGCGGCGCCTCTTCGATGATCACGTGCGCGTTGGTCCCGCTGATGCCGAACGACGAGACGCCGGCGCGGCGCGGCCGGTCCCCGGCGGGCCAAGGCTGGGCCTCGGTCAGCAGCTCGACCGAACCCGCCGACCAGTCCACGTGCGAGGTCGGCGTGTCCACGTGCAGCGTCTTGGGCAGCACCCCGTGCTGCAGCGCGAGCACCACCTTGAGCACCCCGGCGACGCCGGCGGCGGCCTGGGTGTGCCCGATGTTCGACTTGACCGAGCCCAGCCACAGCGGCCGGTCCCGATCGCGGCCGTAGGTGGCCAGCAGCGCCTGGGCCTCGATCGGGTCGCCGAGGGTGGTGCCGGTGCCGTGCGCCTCCACGGCGTCGACGTCGTGGACGGCGAGGCCCGCGTCGGTCAGCGCCTGCAGGATGACCCGCTGCTGGGACGGCCCGTTCGGCGCGGTCAGCCCGTTCGAAGCGCCGTCCTGGTTGATCGCCGACCCCTTGAGCACGGCCAGCACCGGGTGCCCGTGGCGCTGGGCGTCCGAGAGCCGTTCGACGAGCAGCACGCCCGCGCCCTCGCCCCAGCCGGTGCCGTCGGCGGCGTCGGCGAACGGCTTGCACCGGCCGTCGGCGGCCAGGCCGCGCTGCCGGGAAAACTCGACGAACGCGTGCGGGGTCGACATCACCGTCACCCCGCCGGCCAGCGCCAGCGAGCACTCCCCGGACCGCAGCGCCTGCGCGGCCCAGTGCAGCGCCACCAGCGAAGACGAGCACGCGGTGTCCACCGTGACCGCCGGGCCCTCCAGCCCGAGCGTGTACGACACCCGCCCGGAGAGCACGCTGGCCGACGTCCCGGTCGCGATGTAGCCCTCGGCGCCGTCGAGCGCGGGGAGCGCGCGCATCAGCACCGAGGCGTAGTCCTGGCCGTTGGTGCCCGCGAACACTCCGGTCCGGCTGCCGCGCAGGGAAAGCGGGTCGATGCCGGCCCGCTCGAACGCCTCCCAGGAGACCTCCAGGAGCAGCCGCTGCTGCGGGTCCATCGCGAGCGCTTCCCGCGGCGACACCCCGAAGAACCCGGCGTCGAACCGGCTGGCGCCGTCGAGGAAACCCCCTTCGCCGACGTAGGAGGTGCCGCGCTGGTCCGGGTCCGTCTGCGCCAGCGCGCCGAGGTCCCAGCCGCGGTCGTCCGGGAACCCGCCGATCGCGTCCTGCCCGGTGGCGAGCAGCCGCCACAGGTCCTCCGGCGTCTCGGCACCCGCCGGGAACCGGCAGGCCAGCCCGATGATCGCGATGGGCTCGGAGTTCCGGCTCTCGGCTTCGCGCAGCCTGCGCCGCGTCTGGTGCAGATCGGCCGAGATCCGCTTCAGGTAGTCGAGCAGCTTCTCGTTGTCGTCCATGGAAAAGATGGCCCCCTTCGGCGGCGGTCCGGCGCTCCGGTGCCGCTACGGCATGCCCAGTTGGCGCTCGATGAAGTCGAAGACCTCGGTGGCGGTGGCGGATTTCAGCTGCTCGGCGATCTCGGCCGGTTCGCCGGTGTCCGCCGCGGTGTCCGCGGTGATCGCGGTGTTCTCCCCGGCCGACCACCGGGACAGCAGCACCTGCAGGCGCAGGGTGACGGCGTTGCGGGTCGCGGGATCCGGCTCGGCGGCCCGCATGGCGGCCTCCAGCGCGTCGAGCTCGCCGGTCACCGAGCCGTCCGGCCCGGCGAGCCCGCCGAGCAGGTGCCGGGCCAGCGCGACCGGGTTCGGGTGGTCGAACACGACCGTGGCCGGCAGCGCCAGCCCGGTGCTCGCCCCGAGCAGGTTGCGGAACTCGACCGCGGTCAGCGAGTCGAACCCGAGCGTGCGGAACGATTCCCGGACGTCGACGGCCGCGCCGCCGCGGTGGCCCAGCACGAGGGCCGCCTGTTCGCGGACCAGTTCGAGCAGCAGGCGTTCGCGTTCGGCGTCGCTCGCTCCGGCGAGCCGCTCCCGCAGCCGCCCGGCCGCGTCGCCGTCGATCGCGGCCCGGGCGTGGCGAGCCGCGTCGGGCAGGTCGGCCAGCAGCGGGCTCGGGCGCACCGCGGTGAACGCCGGGACGAACCGCGCCCAGTCGATCCCGGCGACCACCGGGGCGACGTCGGAGCCGGCCAGCGCGCGGTCCAGCGCGTGCAGGGCGTCGGACGGCTCGATCGGGACGATGCCGCCCCGGCCGAGCCGCGCGTCACCGGCCGCGGCCATGCCCGCTTCGGCCCACGCGCCCCACGCCACCGAAAGCCCGGGCCGTCCGGCGCGGCGCCGCTGTTCGGCGAGCGCGTCGAGGAAGGCGTTGGCGGCGGCGTAGTTGGCCTGCCCGGCCGCGCCGAGCGCCCCCGCCAGCGACGAGAACAGCACGAACGCGGTGACCGGGTGCCCGGCGGTGAGCTCGTCCAGGTGCCGCGCGGCGGCGGCCTTGGGGGCGAACACCTTCGCGAACCGATCCGGTGTGAGCGCGGCCACGACCCCGTCGTCGAGCACCCCCGCGGTGTGGAACACGGCCGAGACCCGCTCGTCCGCCAGCACCGCGGCCAGTGCGGCCCGGTCCGCGACGTCGCACGCCTCGATCCGGACCTCCGCGCCGAGCGCGGTCAGCTCGTCCCGCAATGCCGCCGCGCCCGGGGCGTCCGGGCCGCGCCTGCCGAGCAGGACCACCCGCCGGGCACCCCGACCGGCCGCCCACCGAGCCACCTTCGCACCCAGCGCGCCCGTGCCGCCGGTGACCAGGACGGTGCCGTCCGTGGCCCATTCCTCGTCCCCGGCCGCGCCGGCCGGCAGGAGACGGCGGGCGAAGACGCCCGACCCGCGGACGGCGACCTGGTCCTCCGGGCCGGCGAGCACGGCGGTGAACCGGGCCAGCCCGCGCTCGTCCAGCCGCTCCGGCAGGTCCACGAGGCCGCCCCACCGGCCGGGGTACTCCAGCGCGGCGGTCCGGCCGAAGCCCCACACCGCCGCCTGCCCGGGATCCGGCGCCGGGTCGGCCGCACCGGTCGTGACGGCGCCGCGGGTCACCGCCCACACCCGGACGTCCGGGAGCGCTTGGAGGACCAGCGCGGTCCGGGCCGCGTCGAGGGTGCTGAGCACGCCTTCGGCCGGTCCGGCGAGTGCCGCCAGGGTCTCGGCGTCCAGATCGGACGGAACGACGACGCGGGTGACGGCCAGGTGCGCGGCGAGGTCGGCGTGGCCGGCGGCGTCGTCGGTCAGCAGCAGCCACGCACCGGTCAGCGGCGCCGGCGCGGGGTCGGCGACCGGCACGAAGGCCACGCGGTAGCGGAGCCGGTCCACGGCGGAGGCCTGGTCCTGCCCGCGCCGCCACGCCGCGAGCGCGGCGGTCGTCGCCGACAGCGCACCGGCGTCCGGGAGGCCCAGTGCCGGGCCGAGGGTGTCCCAGTCCTCTTCGGACACCGCCTGCCAGAACCGCGCGTCGACCTCGCCGCCGGTCTCGCGCACCGGGGCCAGCCAGAACCGGGACCGCTCGAAGGCGTAGCCGGGCAGGGGGACGCGACGCGGCCGGTACGGCGCGTACAGCGGCGTCCAGTCGACCGGCAGGCCGTGCGCGTGCACCGTGGCCAAAGCGGTGTGCAGGCTGTGCGTGGCGTCGTGCCCGGCCCGCTGGGCCGCCACGGTCGTGGCGCCCTCGGCCACGGCCGCGGCGAGCGCGGCCAGCACCCCGTCGGGGCCGAGTTCGGCGAAGGCGGTGACGCCCTGGTCGGCGGCGACCGCGACGGCGTCGGCGAACCGGACGGCACCCCGCACCTGGTCCACCCAGTACGCGGCGGAGCACAGTTCGCCGGCCACCGGCTTGCCGGTGAGCGTCGACACGACGGTGAGCCGGGGCTCCCGGTAGTCCAGCGTGGCGGCGATCCGGCCGAACTCGGCGAGCATCGGGTCCATCCGGTGCGAGTGGAACGCGTGCGACACCTTGAGCCGGTTGGTCTTCCGGCCCGCTGCCCACGCGGCAACCGCCTCGACAGCCTCGGCATCACCGGAAACAACCACCGAATCCGGCCCGTTCACCGCCGCCAACGACACACCATCCAGCTCCGCCAGCACCGGCTGAACGTCCACCTCGGACGCCTGAACCGCCAGCATCGCGCCACCCTCCGGCAACGCCTGCATCAACCGGCCACGAGCAGCCACCAGCACACACGCATCGTCCAGCGAAAACACCCCAGCCGCGTGCGCCGCCGCCAGCTCACCGATCGAATGCCCGATCAGGACGTCCGGCGTCACGCCGAACGACTCGAACAGCCGGAACAACGCCACCTCGACCGCGAACAACCCGGCCTGCGCGAACACCGTCCGGTTCAGCTCACCCGCCTCCGCACCCCACACCACCTCGCGCAGCGAACAGCCGAGCTCGGCGTCGAGCCGGGAACAGACGTCGTCGAAGGCCTCGGCGAACACCTGGTAACGCTCGTGCAGCTCCCGGCCCATGCCCAGCCGCTGCGAACCCTGGCCGGAGAACAGGAACCCGAGCCGTGGTTCGGAACCGGCCTCCGCGCGCACGACGTCCGGGGTGGCCCGGCCGTCGGCGAGCGCGTCCAGCGCCGCCGGGTCGAGGACCACCGCGCGGTGACGCAGCCGCGCCCGCGTCGCGGCGAGCGAATGGCCGACGTCCGCGACGCCGAAACCGGGGTTCTCCGCCAGGTGGGCCCGCAGGGCCACCGCCTGCCGCCGCACGCCGTCGGCGGACTTCGCCGACAGGACCCAGGGCAGCGGGACTTCGGGGGCGGGGCCGGGCCCGGCCGGCTCGGCCGCGGGCGGGGCTTCGAGCACGACGTGGGCGTTCGTGCCGCTGATGCCGAACGACGACACCGCGGCCCGGCGCGGCCGCCCGGTCTCCGGCCACGGCGTCGGCGCGGTCACCAGCTCGACCGCCCCGGCCGTCCAGTCCACGTGCGACGACGGCGCGTCCACGTGCAGGGTTTCGGGCACCAGCCCGTGCCGCATGGCCAGGATCACCTTGATCACCCCGGCGACACCGGCGGCGGCCTGGGTGTGGCCGAAGTTCGACTTGACCGACCCGAGCAGCAGCGGGTGTTCCCGGTCCTGCCCGTAGGTCGCCAGCAGCGCCTGCGCTTCGATCGGGTCGCCCAGCGCGGTACCGGTGCCGTGCGCCTCCACGACGTCGACGTCCTGGGCGGACAGTCCGGCCGCGGTGAGCGCCTGCCGGATCACCCGCTGCTGCGCCGGTCCGTTCGGCGCGGTCAGCCCGTTCGAAGCACCGTCCTGGTTGACCGCGGAACCCTTGAGCACGGCCAACACCGGGTGCCCGTTGCGCCGGGCGTCCGACAGCCGCTCGAGCACCAGCACGCCGGCTCCCTCGCCCCAGCCGGTGCCGTCGGCGGCGTCGGCGAACGGCTTGCACCGGCCGTCCGCGGCCAGCCCGCCCTGCCGGGTGAACTCGACGAACGCGCCCGGGGTGGCCAGCACGGTCACCCCGCCCGCGAGGGCGAGCGAACACTCGCCCGACCGCAGCGCCTGGGCCGCCCAGTGCAGCGCCACCAGCGAAGACGAACACGCCGTGTCCACCGTGACCGCCGGGCCCTCCAGCCCGAAGGTGTAGGCGACGCGGCCCGAAACAACGCTGCCGGCGCTGCCGTAGCCGACGTGCGCGGGTGTCCCGTCGGCGTCGGCGAACACCCCGGTGCCGTAGTCGTGGTACATCACACCGGCGAACACGCCGGTCCGGCTGCCGCGCAGCGATTCGGGGTCGATGCCCGCCGATTCGAAGGCCTGCCACGAGCTTTCCAGCAGCAGCCGCTGCTGCGGGTCCATCGCGGCCGCCTCGCGCGGCGAGATCCCGAAGAAGCCGGGGTCGAACTCCGCGGCGTCGTAGAGGAAGCCGCCTTCGCCGGTGGCCGACGAGCCCGGCCGCCCGGCCGCGCCGGCCAGCGCTTCGAGGTCCCAGCCGCGGTCGGCGGGGAACGCCGAAACGCCGTCGCCGCCGGAGGCGACCAGCCGCCAGAAGCCGTCGGGGTCGGCGATCCCGCCCGGGTACCGGCAGGCCATGCCGACGACGGCGACCGGCTCGTCGGCCGCCGCGGACGCCACCACGGGTGCGACGGCGGGGCCGCGGCCGTCGAGTTCCGCCAGCACGAACCCGGCCAGCACGCGCGGCGACGGGTGGTCGAACACCAGCGTCGCGGGCAAGCGAAGCCCGGTCGCGGCGGTCAGCCGGTTGCGCAGTTCGACGGCGGTCAGCGAGTCGAAGCCGAGGTCGGTGAACGACCGGCCCGGTTCGACCGCGGCCGCGGACGGGTGCCCGAGCACGGCGGCGGCCTGCGCGCGGACCAGGTCGAGCACCGCGCGACGGCGGTCCGGCTCGTCGAGCCCGGCCAGGCGCGCGCCGAACCCGGCGGCCACCGCGCCCGTTCCCGCCGTGCGCCGCGCCGCCGGCACGAGCGCGCGCAGCAACGCGGGCACCGAGTCCGTGCGGGCCCGGACGCCGGCCAGGTCGAGCGCCGCCGGCACGGCCGTCGGCGAGCCGGTCGCCAGCGCCGCGTCGAACAGCTCGAGCCCGCGGGCGGCGGACATCCCGGTGAGGCCGCCCCGGCCGATCCGGCGGCGGTGCGTGCCGTCGAGCCCGGCGGTCATCCCGCCGCCGGTCTCCCACAGGCCCCAGGCCAGCGACGTGGCGGGCAGGCCGAGGTCGTGCCGGTGGCGGGCGAGCGCGTCCAGGGCGGCGTTGGCCGCCGCGTAGTTGGCCTGCCCGGGTGCGCCGAAGGTGCCGGCGACGGAGGAGAAGAGCACGAACGCGGTCAGGTCCAGCCCGGCGGTGAGCTCGTGCAGCACCTGGGCGGCGGTCACCTTCGGCTCCCACACGGCGGCGAGCCGGTCCGGGGTGAGCGAGGCGACCAGGCCGTCGTCGAGCACCCCGGCGGCGTGGACGACCGCCCGCAGCGGGCGGTCCGCCGGGATCGCGTCGAGCACGGCGGACAGCGCGGCCCGGTCGGCGGCGTCGCAGGCCACGACCTTCGCGCCTTCACCCAGCTCGGCGCGCAGTTCCGCGGTGCCGTCGGCGGCCGGGCCACGCCTGCTGAGCAGGACGAAGTGGCGGACACCGTGTTCGGCCGCCAGGTGCCGGGCGACCCGGGCGCCGAGCGCCCCGGTGCCGCCGGTGATCAGCACGGTGCCCTCGGTGTCCCAAGTGGACGGACGTCCGCCGTCGGCCGCCTTGCGCAGGCGCGGCACGAGGACCGTCCCGTTCCGGACGACGACTTCGGGCTCGTCGGTGTCGAACAGCGTCACGTCGGTGTCGGTGTCCAGCAGGGCGAACCGGCCGGGGTGCTCGGCCCGCGCCGACCGCACCAGCCCCCAGACCCCGGCGGCGGCCGGCTCGGTCAGTGCTCCGCGCGTGCGGACCACGAGCTTCGCCTCGGCGAACCGCTCGTCGGCGAGCCAGCCGCGCACGAGGTCGAGCGCCTGGCCCGGGTCCGCCGCTTCGGCCGCCATCACGGGGGTGACCCGGCCGGACCCGAGCTCGGCCCAGGTGGGCAGGGCGGGCAGCTCTGTGGGGTCCCAGTTGACTTCGAACAGCGCGCCCGGTTCCGCGGCCCGCAGCCGTCCGGGGTCGACGCGCCGCAGCACCAGCCGGTCAACCGTGACGACCGGGGCGCCGGTCTCGTCCGCGGCGAAGAGGGAAAGGGCGTCGGTGCCGTCGGCGCGCAGGCGGACCCGCAGCGTGCGGGCGCCCGTGGCGTGCAGGCGCAGGCCGGTCCAGGCGAACGGCAGCAGCGGCGCACCGGGCTCCGCGGGCAGCGCCCCGAACCCGGCGGCGTGCAGGGTGGCGTCGAGCAGCGCGGGGTGCAGGACGAACTCGCTCGCACCGGTGGCCGCCTCCGGAAGCCCGACCTCGGCGAAGACGGTGTCCCCGGCCCGCCAGGCGGCGCGCAGGCCCTGGAAGGCCGGGCCGTAGCCGAGCCCGGTCCGGTCGGAGGCGGCGTAGAAGCCGGTGAGATCGACGGGGTCGCCGACGGGCGGCCACGCCAGTGCCTCGGCCGGCTCTCCCGCGCCGGTGGCGTGCGGGGCGATCGGCTCGCCGGCAGGCGGCGACGCCGGTGCCCCGCCCGATTCCCCGGACCTCCTCGCACGAAGGCCGGCCACTCCGGCGGGCGGCGATACCGGTTCCCCGCCCGCCGCGGCGAGCAGGCCGGTGGCGTGCCGGGTCCACGGCTCCTCCTCGCCGGGTCGCGAGTGGACGGTCAGCATCCGGCGGCCCGCCTCGTCGGCGGGCTCGACCGTCACCTGCAGCCGGACCTCTCCCGCGGGCGGCAGCACCAGCGGGCTCTCCAGGGTCAGTTCTTCGACGACGGCACAACCGGCCTGGTCGCCCGCGTACACCGCCAGCTCGGCGAGCACCGCGCCCGGCACCACCACGGCGCCGAGCACCGTGTGCTCGGCCAGCCACGGGTACGCGGCGGTCGAGACGCTGCCCGAGAGCACCAGCTGACCGGTGCCCGCCAAGGCTTCCGCCCGCGGGCGCAGTCCCGGGTCGGCCGCGGTCCGGCGGGCGGTCCCGCGCGGCCAGAACCGGTCGCGCTGGAAGGGGTAGGTGGGCAGGTCCACGCGCCGGGCCCGGCCGAACAGCGGCTCCCAGCGCACGGGCACCCCCGCGGCGAACAGCGTGCCCAGTGCGGTGACGAAGGCGAGCTCGCCGTCGCGGCCGGCTCGCTGCGTCGCCACCGCGGTTCCCGGCACCAGCCCGGCGAGCACCGCGCGCGGGCCGATCTCGACGAACCGCGTCACCCCGCTCGCGACCGCGGCCGCGACGGCGTCGGCGAACCGGACGGTGCCCCGGACCTGGCCGGCCCAGTACCCCGCGTCGAACGCGGTGGCCGGTTCGCCGGTCACCGTCGACACGATCGGGATCGACGGCGCCCAGTGGTCCACAGTGGACGCCACGGCGGTGAGCCCGGCCAGCATCGGGTCCATCCGGTGGGAGTGGAAGGCGTGCGAGACCTTGAGCCGGGTCGTCTTCCGGCCCGCCGCCCATGCGGCGACCGCCTCGACGGCCTCGGCGTCACCCGAGACCACCACCGAGTCTTCGGCGTTCACCGCGGCGATCGAGACGCCTTCGAGCCCGTCGAGCAGCGGCGCGATCTCCGCCTCGGTGGCCCGGACCGTCAGCATCGCCCCGCCCTCGGGCAGGTCCTGCATCAGCCGGCCGCGCGCGGCCACCAGCGCACAGGCGTCTTCGAGGGAGAGCACGCCGGCGACGTGCGCCGCGGCGAGCTCGCCGATCGAGTGCCCGATCAGCAGGTCGGCGGTGACGCCGACGGACTCGAGCAGCCGGACCAGCGCCACTTCGACCGCGAACAGGCCGGCCTGGGCGGACACCGTCCGCTCCAGCGCGGCCGCGTCCGTGCCCCACAGCACGTCCCGCAGCGAGCCGCCGAGCTCGGCGTCCAGCAGCGCGCACGCCGCGTCGAAGGCCTCGGCGAACACCGGGAACCGGGCGTGGAGCGCCTTCCCCATGCCGAGCGTCTGCGCACCCTGCCCGGAGAACAGGAACGCCACCCGGCCGGTCTCCGCCGTGCCGGCGGTCACCGCGGCCGACGGCTCGCCCGCCGCGACCGCGGCCAGGCCGCCGAGCAGCGTCTCGCGGTCTTCGCCGACGACGACGGCCCGGTGCTCCAGCGCCGTGCGCGTGGTCGCCAGCGAGAACCCGACGTCGGCGGCGGGTTCGCCGTCGAGGTGGTCCCGGAGCCGGGCGGCCTGGGCCCGCAGCGCCGGTTCGGTCTTCGCCGACAGCACCCAGGGCACCACCCCGGTGGTCTCGCTCGCGGCCACCGGCTCGGTGGCCGGCGCCTCCTCGACGATGACGTGCGCGTTGGTCCCGCTGATGCCGAAGGAGGAGACCGCGGCGCGGCGCGTCCGGTCGCCGGCGGGCCAGGGCCGCGCCTCGGTGAGCAGCTCGACCGAACCCGCCGTCCAGTCCACGTGCGGCGTCGGCTCGTCGACGTGCAGGGTGCGGGGCAGCGACTCGTGCCGCAGCGCCTGCACCACCTTGATGATCCCGGCGACCCCGGCGGCGGCCTGGGTGTGCCCGAGGTTCGACTTGACCGACCCGAGCAGCACCGGTTCCTCGCGGTCCTGCCCGTAGGTGGCCAGCAGGGCCTGCGCTTCGATCGGGTCGCCCAGCGTGGTGCCGGTGCCGTGCGCTTCGACGACGTCGACGTCCTGAGTGGACAGTCCGGCCGCGGTGAGCGCCTGCCGGATCACCCGCTGCTGCGCCGGGCCGTTCGGCGCGGTCAGCCCGTTCGAAGCACCGTCCTGGTTGACCGCCGATCCCTTGAGCACGGCCAACACCGGGTGCCCGTTGCGGCGCGCGTCCGACAGCCGCTCGAGCACCAGCACGCCGACACCTTCGGCGAAGCCGGCGCCGTCCGCCGCCGCGGCGAACGACTTGCACCGCCCGTCGCCGGCCAGGCCGCCCTGCCGGGAGAACTCCGCGAACAGCGTGGGGTGGGCCATCACGGTGACGCCGCCCGCGAGCGCGAGCGTGCACTCCCCCGCGCGCAGGGCCTGCGCCGCGAGGTGCACCGCCACCAGCGAGGACGAGCAGGCGGTGTCCACGGTGACGGCGGGGCCCTCGAAGCCGAACGTGTAGGCCACCCGGCCGGAGACGACGCTGCCGGACGTGCCGTTGCCGAGGTAGCCCTCGAGTTCGGCCAGGTCCTCGGCCGAGGAGACCAGTTTGCTGCTGTAGTCGTGGTACATCACGCCGGCGAACACGCCGGTCCGGCTGCCGCGCAGGGCCGCGGCGTCGATCCCGGCGGATTCGACCGCCTCCCAGGACGTTTCGAGCAGCAGCCGCTGCTGCGGGTCGGTCGCCAGCGCCTCGCGCGGCGAGATGCCGAAGAACCCGGCGTCGAACTCCGCCGCGTCGTGGAGGAAACCGCCCTCGGCGGCCAGTGACGTGCCGGGGCCGGCGCCGGCGAGCGCGCCGAGGTCCCAGCCGCGGTCGGTGGGGAACGCCGAAATGGCGTCGCGACCGGCCGCCACGAGGTCCCACAGCTGCCCGGGCGTGCGCACCCCGCCCGGGTACCGGCAGGCCATGCCGACGATGGCGACGGGGTCGCCGTCCACCGCGGCCGGCCCGGCGGTTTCGCCGGCCGCCGCGTGGCCGAGCAGCTCACCGCACAGCCACCGGGCGAGCACTTCGGGAGCCGGGTGGTCGAACACGAGGGTGGCCGGCAGCCGCAGCCCGGTCGCGGCGCTCAGCCGGTTCCGGAATTCGACCGCGGTCAGGGAGTCGAAGCCGAGGTCCTTGAACGGCCGTGCCGGGTCGATGTCGGCCGCGGACGCGTGCCCGAGCACCTGGACGATCTGCCGGAGCACGACGTCGAGCACCGCCCGCCCGGGGTCGTCGAGGCCGCGCAGCCGGACGGCGAACTCCGACGCCTCGGCCGCCCGCGCACCCGCCTGGCGGCGCGCCGGACCGCGCACCAGGCCGCGCAGCAGCGGCGGCACGCCCGCGGCCGCGGCCCGCGCCCGGATGCCCGCGAGGTCGAGCGAAATCGGCGAGACGATCGCGGCGGTCGCGGTCAAGGCGGTGTCGAACAGTTCGAGCCCCTGCTCGGAGCCGAGCGTGCCGGAACCGCCGCGTTCCAGCCGCTGCCGGTGCTCCGCGCCCAGGTTTTCGGTCATGCCGCTGGCCTGCGCCCAGAGCCCCCAGGCCAGCGACCGGGCGGGCAGGCCGTGCGCCCGGCGGTGCTGCGCGAGCGCGTCGAGCCCGGCGTTGGCGGCGGCGTAACCGGCCTGCCCGGCGGCGCCGAAGATCCCGGCCGCCGACGAGAAGAGGATGAACTCGTCGAGGTCCGCGGTGAGTTCGTGCAGCGCGAGCGCGGCGTCGGTCTTGGGCCGCAGCACCGCACGGACGCGCTCGGGGGTGAGCGCTTCGAGCACGCCGTCGTCCAGCACACCGGCGGCGTGCACGACGGCCGAAAGCCGGTGTCCGGCCGGCAGCCCGGCGAGCAGTTCGGCCAGTGCCGCCCGGTTCGCGACGTCGCACGCGGCGATCCGGACGTCGGCGCCCAGCGCGGTCAGCTCTTCGCGCAGTGCGGTGGCCCCTTCGGCGGCCGGACCGCGGCGGCTGATCAGCAGCAGCCGCGTGACGCCGTGCCGGGTGACCAGGTGCCGGGCGAGCAGCCCGCCGAGCAGCCCGGTGCCGCCGGTGATCAGCACCGTGCCCTCGGGATCCCATCCGGGCGCGCGGTCCTCGGTCGCGGCCCGGCGCAGCCGCGGGGCGTGGACGGCGCCGGCGCGCACGGCGGCTTGGGGTTCGCCGGAGGCGAGCACGGCGGCGAGCGCGTCGAGGCCGTCGTCGGTGTCCAGCAGGAGGAAGCGGCCGGGGTGCTCGGACTGCGCCGACCGCAGCAGGCCCCAGACGGTGGCCTGCGCGTACCCGTCGACCGGGTCGTCCGGCAGGACGCCGACCGCACCCCGGGTGACGACGACGAGCTTCGAGCCGGCGCACCGCTCGTCGGCGAGCCAGGTCCGGACCAGTTCGAGCACCGCCACGGCCGGGTCGGGCCCGTGCGCTTCGGCGACCACCACGGCCGGCACCGGCCCGTCGGCGGGGAGCTCGGCCACCGGGATCCAGGCCACCGGCTCCGCCGGCGGTGGGGTCACCGCTTCCCAGGCGAGTTCGAACAGCGACCCGGCGTCGCGGCGGCGGAGGCCGCCGGGGGCCACCGGCCGCAGGGCGAGCCGGTCCACCGTGGCCACCGGGTGGCCGTCGGCGTCGGCGACCGAGAGGGCGATGGCGTCGTCGTCGAGTGCGCGGACCTCGACCCGGACGCTCGTCGCGCCCGCGGCGTGGAGGCGGACGCCGGACCAGGAGAACGGCAGCCGCGGGCCCGCGTGCCCCGGGCCGCGGCCGGCCAGGCCGAGCGGGTGCAACGCGGCGTCGAGCAGCGCGGGGTGGATGCCGTAGCCGTCGGCGCCGCCCGCGTCCTCGGGCAGCTCGACCTCGGCGTAGACGGTGCCGCCGGCCCGCCAGGCGGCGCGGAGGCCCTGGAAGGCGGGTCCGTAGCCGTAGCCGAGGGTCGCGGACTGGGCGTAGAAGTCCCCGACCGGCACGGTTTCCACGCCGGCGGGCGGCCAGGCGACGGCCGCGGGCTCGCCGCCGGTGGCCGTGGCGAGGGTGCCGGTGGCGTGCCGGGTCCACGGGACGGCGTCGTCCGGTCGCGCGTGGACGGTCACCGCCCGGCGGCCGTCCCCGGCGGCGGGCCCGACCGTGACCTGCAGCAGCGCGGTGCCGTCGGCGGCCAGCACGAGCGGCGTTTCCAGGGTGAGTTCCTCGAGGAGGTCGCACCCGACCTGGTCGCCCGCGCGCACGGCGAGCTCGACGAACGCGGTGCCCGGCACCAGGACTTCGCCGAGCACGGCGTGGTCGGCGAGCCAGGGGTGGGTCCGGACGGCGAGGGAGCCGGTGAGCAGCAGCTGCCCGGTTTCGGCGACGGTCACGCCGGCGCCGAGCAACGGGTGCGCCGTCTCGGTGAGGCCGAGGCCCGCCACGTCGGCCGGGCCGCGGCGGCCCGGTTCCGGCCAGTAACGGCGTCGCTGGAAGGCGTAGGTGGGCAGGTCGACGCGGCGGCCGGGGGTCAGCTTCTCCCAGGCGACGGCCACGCCGCGGACAAATGCCTGGCCGAACGCGGTGTAGAGCTGCCGCAGGTCGCCGTGATCTCGGCGCAGCGTCGGCACCACCGCACCGGAGACTTCCAGCTCGTCCAGCGTCTGCTGCACGCCGACCGTGAGCACCGGGTGCGCCGAGCTCTCGACGAACACCGTGTGCCCAGCCGCGATCGCCGCCCGGACCGCGTCCTCGAACTTCACCGTCGCCCGCAGGTTCCGGTACCAGTAGTCCGCGGTCAGCTCGGCCGTGCCGATCTGCCCACCGGTCAACGTCGAGAAAAACACCGTGTCCACTGTGGAGGTTTTGACTGGCGCCAGGTCGGCGAGAATCCGCTCCCGGATCGCCTCGACCTGCGGCGAGTGTGATGCATAATCCACCGGAACCCGCCGGACGCGGACTCCAGCCGCCTCCCAAGCCGCCTGCGCCTCATCCAACGCGGCGACCTCACCCGAGACCACCGTCGCCGACGGGCCGTTCACCGCGGCAATGCCCAGCCGCGGGTCCAGACCCGCTTCAACCTCGGCGACCGGCAGCGGCACCGACAGCATCCCACCGGTACCCGCCAGCTCGGTAATCGCCTTCGCGCGCAGGGCAACGACCCGAGCACCGTCCTCAAGGGACAACGCGCCAGCCACCACCGCGGCCGCGATCTCACCCTGCGAATGCCCGATCACCGCCGCGGGCTCGACACCGGCGTCCCGCCACAACTCGGCCAAGCAGACCATCACGGCCCACAGCAGCGGCTGCACCACATCGACCCGCTCCAGCACGGCCGGATCAGCCGAACGCGCCACCTCCGTCAACGACCAGTCCACAAAAGACGACAACGCCGCCTCGCACTCAGCCCACCGAGCCGCGAAGACCTCCGAAGAATCCAGCAGCTCGACAGCCATACCGACCCACTGCGAACCCTGACCCGGGAACACCAGCACCGGACGCGAAGCCGTGCCGACGATGTCGCCCGTCACAACACCGGGCGCGTCTTCGCCGCCGGCCAGTGCCGCGAGATCGGCCGGATCGGCGCCGACGACCACGGCCCGGGATTCCAGGGCCGCCCGGGTCGTAGCCAGGGAGAACCCGATGTCGGCGCGGGAGGCGCCCGGGTGCTCGCCGAGCCAGGCCGCCAGGTGGCCGGCCTGCGCGCGGAGGGCGGCAGCGGTCTTGGCGGACAGCACCCACGGCACCACCGCGGGCTCGGCGCCGGCCGGCTCCGGCGCCTCGGCCTCGGGCGCCTGCTCGAGGAGCACGTGGGCGTTCGTGCCGCTGACGCCGAAGGAGGAGACGCCGGCCCGGCGCGGTTCGCCGGTCTCCGGCCACGGCCGCGGCTCGGTGAGCAGCTCGACGGCGCCCGCGGACCAGTCCACGTGCGACGAGGGCGCGTCCACGTGCAGCGTCTTCGGCAGCACGCCGTAGCGCATCGCCATGACCATCTTGATCACGCCGGCGACCCCGGCGGCGGCCTGGGTGTGCCCGAGGTTCGACTTCACCGATCCCAGCAGGAGCGGGTGCTCCCGCTCCTGGCCGTAGGCCGCCAGCAGCGCCTGCGCCTCGATCGGGTCGCCCAGCGTCGTGCCGGTTCCGTGCGCCTCGACGGCGTCGACCTGGCCGGCCGTGAGCCCGGCGTTGACCAGCGCCTGCAGGATCACGCGCTGCTGCGACGGGCCGTTCGGCGCGGTGAAGCCGTTCGAAGCGCCGTCCTGGTTGACCGCGGATCCCCTCAGGACGGCCAGCACCGGGTGCCCGTTGCGGCGCGCGTCGGACAGCCGCTCGACGAGCAGCACGCCGACGCCTTCACCCCAGTTCGTGCCGTCCGCGGCGTCGGCGAACGCCTTGACGCGGCCGTCGGGGGCCAGCCCGTTCTGCTTGCCGAATTCGAGGAAGCCGCCGGGGGTGGACATGATCGTCACCCCGCCGGCGAGCGCCAGCGAGCATTCGCCGGACCGCAGCGCCTGCGCGGCCAGGTGCAGGGCGACCAGCGACGACGAGCACGCGGTGTCGACGGTGACCGAGGGGCCTTCGAGCCCCAGGACGTAGGAGAGCCGCCCGGAGAGCGAGCTGGCGTTGTTGGCGGTGCCGCCGTAGCCGTCGAATTCGGCCCGCAGCCGCAGCAGCAGGCCCAGGTAGTCCTGGCCGTTGGTGCCGGCGAACACCCCGGTCCGGCTGCCCCGCAGGGAAAGCGGGTCGACGCCGGCGCGTTCGAACGCTTCCCAGGCCAGTTCCAGCAGCAGCCGCTGCTGCGGGTCGGTGGCGAGCGCCTCTTTCGGCGAAATCCCGAAGAACCCGGCATCGAATTCCCCGGCCCCGTCGACGAAACCGCCCCACCGGGCGAAACCGGTGCCGTCGAGCGCATTCCACCCGCGATCGGCGGGAAATTCCGACATCCCGTCCCGGCCGGCGTCGACCAGCCGCCAGAGGTCCTCCGGCGACCGGACGCCGCCGGCGAAGCGGCAGCTCATTCCCACGATGGCGAGGGGTTCCCGCGCCGCCGCCTCCGCTTCGCGCAGCCGCCGCCGCGTCTGCTGCAGGTCGGCGGTGACCAGTTTCAAGTAATCGCGAAGCGTCTGCTCGTCAGCCATTGAGATGCCGTCCTGTACGAAGACAACGCCGGACCTGACGCAATTCTGGCGAACCTTTCCGAAGAAAAGCGCGAATTGCGTCAGTGTAGAAAAACCTATCCGGACGGTTCTTCGGCAACAACCCCTACGGTGCCCCTAGCCCGTGGGCCGGGACGTCACTGGCCGAGGTCCTCCCTGATCAGCGCGAACAGCTCCTCGTCGGTCGCCGAGTCGATCTCGTCCGAGCCCGCGGCCGCCGGGGGTTGGCCCGCACCGCCCGACCACCCCGCGAGCAACGCCCGCAGCCGGACGGTGACGCGGCTGCGGGTGAGGTCGTCCGGCTCGGCGGCCGCCAGCACCGCTTCGAGCCGGTCGAGCTCGTCGAGCGGTGACGCGCCGCCGTCCGGGGCCAGCTCGGCGCCCAGGGCCGCGGCCAGCGCCGCCGGGGTCGGGTGGTCGAAGACCACGGTGGCCGGCAGGGTGCGGCCGGACGCCGCCGCGAGGAGGTTGCGGAACTCGACCGCGGTGAGCGAGTCGAAGCCGAGCTCACGGAAGGGCCGGTCGGCGGGCACGGTGTCCGCGCTCGGGTGGCCGAGCACCGCCGCCGCCTGCTTCCGGACCAGGTCGAGCACGATCCGTTCGCGATCGGACGGCGCCGCGCCCGCCAGCCGCGCCGCCAGGGTCTCCTCGGCCGCCGCGGGTTCGGCCGCGACGGCCGCCAGCGCGCGCCGGGCCGCCGGTACGCCGTCGAACAACCGGCTGGGGCGGGCCGCGGTGATCGCCGGCGCGTACTTCGCCCAGTCGATGTCGGCGACCACCAGCGCACCGCCCACGGACACCGCCCGGGCGAGCACGCGCAGCGCGGCCTCCGGGTCCAGCGCGCCGACGCCGCCGCGGCCCATCCGGCCGCCGACCAGGTCGGAGGCGGCCATCCCGGCCTCGGCCCACGGTCCCCACGCCACCGAAAGCGCCGGGCGCCCGGCGCGGTGCCGTTGTTCGGCGAGCGCGTCCAGGACGGCGTTGGCGGCCGCGTAGTTGCCCTGGCCGGGACCGCCCACCGTGCCCGCGATCGAAGAGAACAGCACGAACGCCGAGACCGGGTGCGCGCGGGTGAGCTCGTCGAGCAGCACCGCGCCGGTCACCTTGGGGGCGAACACCTTCGCGAACCGCTCGGGGGTCAGGCCGTCGACGATGCCGTCGTCGAGCACACCCGCGGTGTGGAAGACGGCGGTGACCTCCTCGTCCGCCAGCACGGCGGCGAGCTGGTCCCGGTCGGCGACGTCGCAGCCGGCGAGCCGGACCTCGGCGCCCGCCGACACCAGCTCGGCGCGCAGCTCCGGCGCGCCGGGCGCGGCCTCGCCCTGCCGGCTCACCAGCACGATCCGGCGGGCACCGCGGCCGGCGGCCCAGCGGGCGACCCGGGCGCCGAGCGCGCCGGTGCCGCCGGTGACGAGCACCGTGCCGTCCGGCGTCCACTCGTCGGCGGGCAGGCCGGGCGCGCCGGCGAGGCGCCGCCCGAACAGACCGGCGCGGCGGATCGCGACCTGGTCCTCGGTGCCGCCGGCCAGCACACCGGCCAGCAGGCGGCCCGCGTGTTCGTCCAGCGCGGCGGGCAGGTCGATCAGCCCGCCCCAGCGAGCGGGCGACTCCAGTGCGACGGTCCGGCCCAGGCCCCAGACCGCCGCTTGGCCGGGATCGGGAAGGTCCGCCGCGGTCACGGCCAGCGCGGCGCGGGTGACCGCCCAGCACCGGGTGCCGGGCGCCGCCTCACCCAGCAGCTGGACGACGGCGGCGAGGCCGGCCGCACCCAGCGCAACGAGCACCCCGGCAACGGGGCCGGCGGCAACCTCGGCCGCGAGCTCATCGACCCGGCAGGGCACGGCTTCGGCCCCGTGCCGGGTGAGGGCGGCGAGCAGGTCGGAGAGCGGCTTGCCGTTGGCGGACTCAAACCCGCCGCCGAGCGGATTGCCATCGGCGAACTCAAGCCCACCGCCGAGCAGCTTGCCATCGGCGAACTCAAACCCACCGCCGAGCGGATTGCCATCGGCGGCCGCGAGCCCACCGCCGAGCGGATTGCCGTCGGCGAACTCAAGCCCACCGCCGCTTGCCACGAGCCCACCGGCGAGCGCCCCGCCGCCGCCAGCCTCAAGCACACCACCGAGCAACTTGCCCTCGGCGGCCTCGAGCCCACCGTCAAGCGCACCACCGGGGCCGGCCGCGTGTGGTGCGGCGCCGACCACGAGCCAGCGGCCGGTCAGCTGTGTGTCCGCCGGCTGTGGGACCGGTGACCACGTGACCCGGTACGTCCCGGAGCCGGCGGCCCGGTCGCGGCGCCAGCCCGCCAACGCCGGCACGACCTTCCGCAGGACCTCGCCGTCGAGGTCGAGGGTGGCGGCCAGGTCCTCGGCCTCGATGTCCGCCCAGAAGGCGTCGTCCGGTTCCGTGCGCCGAAGCGGTGCGTCGAGCCAGTAGCGCTCGTGCTCGAACGGGTAGCCCGGCAGGTCGACCGGCCGGGCGGACCCGTCACCGAACTCCGGGCGCCAGTCGACGGCCACCCCGAGCGTGTGGAGCCGGGCGAGCGCGGCCACCAACGCCGTGCCCGCGGGCCGGTCCGCGCGCTGGGCCGCCACCGCCACCGCCGGCCCGGGCACCAGGCCCGCCAGCACGGCACCCGGCCCGATCTCGGCGAAGCGGGTGACGCCGTCGGCGACCGCCCCGGCGACCGCGTCGGCGAACCGGACGGCACCCCGCACCTGGTCCACCCAGTACGCGGCCGAACACAGCTCGCCCGCCACCGGCTTGCCGGTCAGCGTCGACACGAGCGGGATCCGCGGCTCCCGGTAGTCCAACGTGGCGGCGATCCGGCCGAACTCGGCGAGCATCGGGTCCATCCGATGCGAATGGAACGCATGCGACACCTTGAGCCGGTTGGTCTTCCGGCCCGCCGCCCACGCGGCAACCGCCTCGACAGCTTCGGCATCACCGGAAACAACCACCGAATCCGGCCCGTTCACCGCCGCCAACGACACACCATCCAGCTCCGCCAGCACCGACTGAATGTCCACTTCGGACGCCTGAACCGCCAGCATCGCGCCACCCTCCGGCAACGCCTGCATCAACCGGCCTCGGGCAGCGACGAGCACACACGCATCGTCCAGCGAAAACACCCCGGCCACGTACGCCGCCGCCAGCTCACCGATCGAATGCCCGATCAAGACATCCGGCGTCACACCGAACGACTCGAACAACCGGAACAACGCCACCTCGACCGCGAACAACCCGGCCTGCGCGAACACCGTCCGGTTCAGCTCACCCGCCTCCGCACCCCACACCACCTCGCGCAACGAACAGCCGAGCTCGACATCGAGCCGCGCACACACCTCGTCGAACGCCGAGGCGAAAACGGGGTACCGGGAGTGCAGCTCCCGGCCCATCCCGAGCCGCTGCGAACCCTGACCGGAGAACAGGAACCCGAGCCGCCCGTCGGCGGCCCGGCCGCGGACGACGTTCGCCGCGGGTTCGCCCGCCGCCAGCGCGGCCAGGCCCGCCAGCAGGGACTCGCGGTCGTCGCCGAGCACCGCGGCCCGCTCGTCCAGCCCGGCCCGCGTGGTGACCAGGGTCCTGGCCACGCCGCCGAGGTCGTCCCGGCCGGCGAGCCAGGCCCGCAGCCGGGCGGCCCGCGTCCGCAACGCCGGTTCGGTCTTCGCCGAGAGCAGCCACGGCCCGGCGGCCGGCGCGGGTTCCGGCGCGGGCTCGGCCGGCCCCTGCTCGAGGATCACGTGCGCGTTGGTGCCGCTGATCCCGAACGAGGACACGCCCGCGCGGCGGGCCCGGCCGGTCTCCGGCCAGTCGCGGGCCTCGGTCAGCACCTCGACCGCGCCGGCCGACCAGTCCACGTGCGAGGACGGGGTGCCGACGTGCAGGGTCCGGGGCGCGACGCCGTGCCGCATGGCCTCGACGACCTTGATCACCCCGGCGACCCCGGCGGCGGCCTGGGTGTGCCCGATGTTCGACTTCACCGACCCCAGCAGCAACGGCGTTTCCCGCTCCCGGCCATAAGTCGCCAGCAGCGCCTGCGCCTCGATCGGATCACCGAGCTTGGTACCCGTGCCATGCGCCTCGACCACATCGACGTCCTGTGTGGACAGACCAGCGGAAGCCAGCGCCTGCCGGATCACCCGCTGCTGTGCCGGACCATTCGGAGCCGTCAACCCGTTCGACGCACCATCCTGGTTCACCGCCGAACCACGAACCACCGCCAGAATCCGATGCCCATTGCGCTGCGCATCCGACAACCGCTCCAACAGCACAACACCGACACCCTCACCCCAGCCCGTGCCATCCGCAGCATCCGCGAACGCCTTGCACCGACCGTCGGCGGCCAGACCGTTCTGCCGGGAAAACCCGATGAACGCACTCGGCGTCGCCATCACCGTCACCCCGCCGGCGAGCGCCAGGGAGCATTCCCCGGTCCGCAGCGCCTGGGCTGCCCAGTGCATGGCGACCAGCGACGACGAACACGCCGTGTCGACCGTCACCGCCGGGCCCTCGAACCCGAACGCGTAGGAAATCCGTCCGGAAAGGACACTCGCGGTGTTCCCGGTGGCCAGGTACGCCTCGGAATCCTTCGGGGCGCGGGCCATCAGGGCCGCGTAGTCCTGGCCGTTGGTGCCCGCGAAGACCCCGACCCGGCTGCCGCGCAACGACGTCGGGTCGAACCCGGACCGTTCCAGCACGTCCCACGACGCCTCCAGCAGCAGCCGCTGCTGGGGGTCCATCGCCAGCGCTTCCCGGGGCGAGATGCCGAACAGCCCGGCGTCGAACTCGCCGGCGCCGTCGACGAAGCCGCCCTCGGCCACCGAGCTGGTGCCGCTGCCCTCGCCGGCCAGCGCCGCCAGGTCCCAGCCGCGGTCGGCCGGGAACGGGCCCATGCCGTCCCCGCCGGAGGCCACGAGGTCCCACAGGTCCTCCGGGGACGCCACCCCGCCGGGGAACCGGCACGCCATACCGACGATCGCCACCGGCTCGTCCGTCGCGGCGACCGTCTCCACCGCGGCGCCGGCCTCCGTGCCCAGCAGTTCGGCCGCGAGGTGCCCGGCCAGCGCGGCCGGCGTCGGGTGGTCGAAGATCAGCGTCGCGGGCAGGGCCAGGCCGGTCGCCGCGCCGAGTGCGTTGCGGAATTCGACCGCGGTCAGCGAGTCGAAGCCGAGCTCCCGGAACGCCGCGCCCGGGCTGACCGCCTCCGCCGACGCGTGCCCGAGCACCGCCGCGGCCTGCGACCGGACGACGTCGAGCAGGATCCGGGGCCGTCCCGCTTCCGGCGCCTCGCCGAGCCGGGCCCGCAGCGCCGCGTTCCCGGGCGCCGCGCGGTTTTCGCGCAGGGCACGGGCGGCTTCGGGGACGCCGTCGAACAGCTTGCTCGGCCGCAGCGTGGTGAAGGCGGGGGCGAACCGGCCCCAGTCGAGGTCGGCCACGGTGACCGCGCCGCCGGCGCCGGCCACCGCGGTGAGCTCGCGCAGTGCGCGGTCCGGGGCCATGGCGTGCATGCCGCCGCGGGCCATCCGCTGCTCGACCACGGCCGAGGCGGCCATCCCGCCGTCGGCCCACGCGCCCCAGGCCACCGACGTGGCCGGGAGCCCCTGCTGCGTGCGGTGCTCGGCGAGGGCGTCGAGGTAGGCGTTGGCCGCGGCGTAGGCGGCTTGCCCGGCCGCGCCGATCGTGCCGCTCACCGAGGAGAACAGCACGAAGGTCCGCAGCGGGTGGCCCTCGGTGAGTTCGTGCAGGTGGCGGGCGGCGTCGGCCTTGGGCGCCAGTACCGCGTCGAAGCGGTCCGGGGTGAGGCCGCCGAGGACGCCGTCGTCGAGGACACCGGCGGTGTGGAACACGGCGGCGAGCTCTTCGCCGTCCAGTGCCGCGGCGAGCGCGGCGCGGTCGGTGACGTCGCAGGCCACGATCCGCACCTCGGCGCCGGCCAGCTCCGCGCGGAGGCCGGCCGCGCCCGGCGCGTCTTCGCCGCGGCGGCTCAGCAGAACCAGCCGGCGGGCACCGCGCGCGACCGCCCACTTCGCGACCTGGGCGCCGAGTGCGCCGGTGCCGCCGGTGACCAGCACGGTGCCGTCGGCCGTCCAGTCCTCGCCCGGTTCGCCGGCGCTCCGGACCAGGCGCCGGGCGAACAGCCCCGCGCCCCGGACCGCGACCTGGTCTTCGGCGCCCGTCAGCGCGGCGGCGAGGAGCCGGGCGGCCCGCTCGTCCAGGGTGCCGGGCAGGTCGATCACGCCACCCCAGCGGTCCGGCTGTTCGAGCGCGGCGGTCCGGGCGAGACCCCACACCATCGCCGCTTCGGGGTCGGTGAGCGGGTCGCCGGGCCCGGTCGAAACGGCGCCGCGGGTCAACGCCCAGATCCGGGCGTCGATCCCCGCGTCGCCGATGGCCTGGACGGCGGTCGCGGTGGTGACGGCGTCGAGGGCGACGGCCACGCCGTCGAACACCCCGGCGAGCCGTCCGGCGAGGGCGGCGCGCCCGGTGCCGGCCGGCACGGCGATCCGCGTGACGTCGCCGAGGGCTTCGGCCACGTCGTCACCTTCGCCGTCGGCGTGCAGCAGCAGCCACCGGCCGCGCGGGGTGCCCGCGGTCGCGCCGACGGCGGTCCAGCTGACGCGGTAGCGCCAGTCGTCGGCCGGGGCCGGGTCGAGCCAGAAGCGCTGGTGCTGGAAGGCGTAGGTGGGCAGGTCGGCCGGGCTTGCGCCGGGGAACGCCGGCGTCCAGTCCACGGTGACGCCGTCGACGTGCAACCGGCCCAACGCGGTCAAGAACGCCGGCACACCTTCGCGGTCGGCTCGTTGCGTCGCCACACCATCGACCAGCCCGGCCAGCACCGCACCCGGCCCGACCTCGACCCAACGCCCGGCACCCGCAGCCACCACAGCGTCGGCAAAACGGACCGTGCCCCGCACCTGATCCACCCAGTACCGCGCATCGAACTCGATGATCGGCTCACCGGTCAACGTCGACACGATCGGCAACTCGGGCGCGCGATACTCCACAATGGACGCCACGGCGGCGAATTCCGCCAGCATCGGATCCATCCGGTGCGAATGGAACGCGTGCGACACCTTCAACCACCGCGTCTTGCGGTCAGCCGCCCACTCCGCAACCCGCTCCACAGCCGCCACATCACCGGAAACAACCACCGAATCCGGGCCATTCACCGCCGCCAGCGAAACACCATCACCCAGTACCGGGGCGATCTCCAAGTGCGTGGCCTGCACCGCCAGCATCGCCCCACCCTCGGGCAAGGCGTCCATCAACCGGCCCCGAGCGGCCACGAGCGCACACGCGTCATCCAGCGAAAGCACCCCGGCCGCGTGCGCGGCGGCAAACTCGCCGATCGAATGACCCACCAACACATCCGGCCGCACACCAAACGACTCCAGCAACCGGAACAACGCCACCTCGACCGCGAACAACCCGGCCTGCGTGAACACCGTCCGATTCAGCAACTCGGCGTCGGCACCCCACAAAACGTCCCGCAGAGAGGGATCGAGCCGAGCACACACCGCGTCGAAAGCCCCGGCGAACACCGGGAACCGCTCGTACAGATCCCGGCCCATCCCGAGCACCTGCGCACCCTGACCCGAGAACAGGAAGCCCACCCGGCCCGAACTCACCGAACCCGACACCACATTCGCCGCCGGTTCACCGGAAGCCACCGCCGCCAACCCCGACCGCAACGCCTCCTGGTCTCCCACCAGCACAGCGCGTTCGCCGAGGGCGGCGCGGGTGGTCGCGAGAGCCAGGCCAAGGTCCGCGGCCGTCACCCCGGGGTGCGCCGAGACGTGCGCACGCAGCCGGTCCGCCTGCGCCCGCAGCGCGTCGGCGGTCTTCGCCGACAGGACCCACGGCACCGGAACCACCTCGGCCGACGGCACCGAAGCGGCGGGAACCGCCTCGACGATCACGTGCGCGTTGGTGCCGCTCACCCCGAACGAAGAAACACCCGCACGACGGGCACGACCGGTTTCCGGCCAGTCACGGGCTTCGGTGAGCACCTCGACCGCGCCGGCCGACCAGTCCACTTCGGACGTCGGCCGGTCCACGTGCAGCGTCTTCGGCAGTACTCCGTGCCGCATCGCCTGGACCATCTTGATCACCCCGGCCACGCCCGCGGCGGCCTGGGTGTGCCCGATGTTCGACTTCACCGACCCCAGCAACAGCGGGGTCTCCCGCTCCCGGCCATAAGTCGCCAGCAGCGCCTGCGCCTCGATCGGGTCCCCGAGCTTGGTACCCGTGCCGTGCGCCTCAACAGCATCGACGTCCTTAGTGGACAGACCAGCGGAAGCCAGTGCCTGCCGGATCACCCGCTGCTGCGCCGGACCATTAGGGGCCGTCAAGCCGTTCGACGCACCGTCCTGGTTCACCGCCGAGCCGCGGACCACCGCCAGAATGCGGTGCCCATTGCGCTGCGCATCCGACAACCGCTCCAGCAGCACAACGCCGACGCCTTCACCCCAGCCCGTGCCATCCGCGGCATCCGCGAACGCCTTGCACCGGCCATCGGCGGCCAGACCGTTCTGCCGGGAAAACCCGATGAACGCACTCGGCGTCGCCATCACCGACACGCCTCCGGCCAAGGCCAGGGAGCACTCCCCCGCCCGCAGCGCCTGCCCGGCGAGGTGCATCGCGACCAGCGACGACGAACACGCCGTGTCGACCGTCACCGCCGGACCTTCGAACCCGAACGCGTAGGACACCCGCCCCGAGAGCACGCTCGCGGTGTTCCCGGTCGGCAGGAACGCGGCCGCCTCCTCGGGCGCGGAGCGGGCCAGCACCGCGTAGTCCTGGCCGTTCGTGCCGGCGAACACGCCGACGCGGCCGCCCCGCAGGGTGCCCGGGTCGATCCCGGCCCGCTCGAGCACCTCCCACGACGCCTCCAGCAGCAGCCGCTGCTGCGGGTCCATCACCAGCGCTTCGCGCGGCGAAATCCCGAAGAACGCCGGGTCGAAGTCCGTCGCGCCGGTGACGAAACCGCCTTCGCCCGTCGAAGACGTGCCGGCGGGGCCGAGCAGTTTGCCCAGGTCCCAGCCGCGGTCCGCGGGGAAGGGACCCATCGCGTCGCCGCCGGCGGCGACGAGGTCCCACAGGTCCTCCGGCGAAGCCACCCCGCCGGGGAACCGGCACGCCATACCGACGATCGCCACCGGCTCGTCCGCGGCGGCGACCGTCTCCACCGCGGCGCCGGCCTCCGTGCCCAGCAGCTCGCTCGCGAGGTGCCCGGCCAGCGCGGCCGCGGTCGGGTAGTCGAAGACCACGGTCGAGGGCAGCGCGAGGCCGGTGGCCACGCCGAGCAGGTTCCGCAGCTCGACCGCGGTGAGCGAGTCGAAGCCGAGGTCCCGCAACGCGGTGTCCGGGGCGATCGCGGCCGCGGAGTCGTGCCCCAGCACGGCGGCCGCCCGGCCGCGGACCAGCTCGAGGAGCCGGTCTTCGGCGCCGGGCCCGGACAGCAAGCCGGCGACCGCCGTCCCGGCGCCGGGTGCCTGCCGGGCCTCCGGCACGGTGCGCAGCGCCGGGCTCGGCCGCACCGCGGTGAACCCGGCGGTGAACCGCGGCCAGTCGATGTCGGCGAGCACCGGGCAGGTCTCCCGGCCCAGGGTCCGCCGGAGCGCCCGCAGCGCGGGCCCGGCCGCCATGGGCGTGAGGCCACCGCGGGTAACGCGCTGCCCGGCGAGCCCGCCGGCGGCCATCCCCTCCCCGGCCCAGGCTCCCCACGACACGGACGTGGCGGGCAACCCGGCCTGCGCGCGTTCCTCGGCGAGGGCGTCGAGGTAGGCGTTCGCGGCCGCGTAGCCACCTTGCCCCGGCGCGCCGAGGGCCCCGGCGAGCGACGAGAACAGCACGAACGCCGACACCGGGTGGTCGAGGGTCGCCTCGTGCAGCACGCGCGCGGCGACGGCCTTCGGGCGGAGCACGGCGGCGAGCCGGTCCGGGGTGAGCCCGCCGATGACGCCGTCGTCGAGGACGGCCGCGGTGTGGAAGACGGCGGTGATCCGTTCGGTGGCCAGCACCTCGGCGAGCGCGGCGCGGTCGGCGACGTCGCAGGCGGCGATCCGGACCTCGGTGCCCGCCGCGACGAGGTCGTCCCGCAGGGTTCCGGCGCCCGGCGCGTCCTCGCCGCGCCTGCTGAGCAGGACGACGCGCCCGGCGCCCAGTCCGGCGGCCCAGCGGGCGACCTGCGCCCCCAGCGCGCCGGTGCCGCCGGTGATCAGGACCGTGCCGTCCGGCTGCCAGTCCTCGGCGCCGGCCACCGCGGCGCGGACCAGCCGCCGCGCGTACGCGCCCGACGGGCGGACGGCGACCTGGTCCTCGGTGCCGGTCAGCGTGGCGGCCAGCAGCGGGGCCTCGCGGTCGCCGAGCACGGTCGGCAGGTCGATCAGGCCACCCCAGCGGTCGGGGTGTTCGAGGGCGGCGGTCCGGCCCAGTCCCCAGACGAGCGCGCCGTCGGGGGTGGTCAAGACGTCGTCGTCGCCGACGGACACGGCACCGCGGGTGGTGGCCCAGATCTTCGCGCCGGGGACGTCGAGCACCTGCAGCGCGGCCGCCGTGGCGGCGACGTCCAGTGCGAGGACGACCCCGGCGAACCCGCCGCCGGCGACCGGCTCGACTTCGGCCGCCACCCGGCGGTGGTCGACCTCGGCGCCGACGGCGGTGAGCGCGGCGACCAGGTCGGGTTCGTCGTCGTGGGACAGCAGCAGCCACCGGCCGGACACCGCGGCGCCGTCGGACGGCAGCGGCTGCCAGCGGAAGCGGTAACCCCAGCCGCGGATCGCCGCGCCGTCCCGCCGGTTCCGCCACCAGGAGGCGAGCGCGGGCACGACGGCGCGCAGGGGTGCTTCGTCGTCGATGGCGAGGGTGCCGGAGAGGGCGGTGAGGTCTTCGCGGTCGACGGTGGCCCAGAACTCGGCCTCGACGGGGTCGGCCGCGGGGCCGGCGGGGTCGAGCCAGAACCGCTGGTGTTCGAACGGGTAGGTCGGCAAGTCGACTCGGCGCCCGTCCCCGAGCAGCGGCGTCCAGTCCACCACGACGCCGTCGGCGTGCAGCCGGCCCAGCGCGGTCAGGAACGCCTGCACGCCCTCACGGTCGGCCCGCTGCACCGCCACACCATCGACCAGCCCGGCCAGCACCGCACCCGGCCCGACCTCGACCCAACGCTCGGCACCCGTTACCGCATCGGCGAACCGGACAGTCCCACGGACCTGATCCACCCAGTACCGCGCATCGAATTCGGTGATCGGCGCACCGGTTAGCGTCGACACGATCGGCAGCTCCGGCGCGTGATACTCCACAGTGGACGCCACCGCCGCGAACTCCGCCAGCATCGGATCCATCCGATGCGAATGGAACGCATGCGACACTTTCAGCCAGCGCGTTTTGCGGTCGGCCGCCCATTCGGCAACCTGCTCGACCGCCGCCACATCACCCGAAACAACGACCGAATCCGGGCCATTCACGGCCGCCAGCGAAACAGCAGCACCGAGCACCGGCCCGATCTCGTCCGGCGTGGCCTGCACCGCCAGCATCGCCCCACCCTCGGGCAACGCCTGCATCAACCGACCACGCGCCGACACCAGCGCACACGCATCATCCAAAGACAACACACCAGCGACATGCGCCGCCGCGAACTCACCGATCGAATGCCCCACCAACACATCCGGGCAAACACCGAACGACTCCAACAGGCGGAACAACGCCACCTCGACCGCAAACAACCCGGCCTGGGTGAATTCCGTGCGGTTCAGCAGTTCGGCATCCGAACCCCACAGCACGTCCCGCAACGACGAATCGAGACGGGCGCAGACCGCGTCGAAAGCCTCGGCGAACACCGGGAACCGCTCGTACAGATCCCGGCCCATCCCGAGCACCTGCGAACCCTGACCGGAAAACAGGAACCCCGTACGGCCCGGCCGCGCCGAACCCGACACCACGTTCGCCGCCGGCTCACCGGCCGCCACCGCCGCCAATCCGGCCAGCAGCGCGTCCCGCTCGCCGACCACCACCGCGCGGTGCTCCAGCCCGGCCCGCGCGGTGGCGAGCGTGTGCCCGACATCGCGCGGGTCGACGTCCGGTTCGGCGAGCAGGTGCGCGCGGAGCCGCGCGGCCTGGGCCCGCACCGCCGGTTCCGACTTCGCCGACAACACCCAGGGCACGAGCCCGCCGGGTGCGGGCCGGGCGGCGGCCTCCGGTGTGCGCGCCTCTTCGATGACGAGGTGGGCGTTGGTGCCGCCGATGCCGAACGACGACACGCCCGCCCGGCGCGTCCGCTCGCCCACGGGCCACGGCTGCGCCTCGGTCAGCAGCTCCACCGCCCCCGCCGACCAGTCCACATGCGACGACGGCGCGTCGACGTGCAACGTCCTCGGCAACAGCCCGTTCTGCAGCGCCAGCACCACCTTCAGCACCCCGGCCACCCCGGCCGCGGCCTGCGTGTGCCCCAGGTTGGACTTCACGGTGCCGAGCAGCACCGGGTGTTCCCGGTCCTGCCCGTAGGTAGCCAGCAGCGCCTGCGCCTCGATCGGGTCACCGAGGCTCGTCCCGGTCCCGTGCGCTTCGACAACATCTACGTCCTTAGTGGACAGTCCGGCGTTGGCCAGCGCCTGCCGGATCACCCGCTGCTGCGACGGCCCGTTCGGCGCGGTCAAGCCGTTCGACGCACCGTCGGAGTTCACCGCCGAGCCACGCACGACCGCCAGCACCGGGTGCCCGTTCCGCTCCGCGTCGGACAGCCGCTCCAGCAGCACCAAGCCGATGCCTTCGGAGAAGCCCGCACCGTCCGCGGAGTCCGAGAACGCCTTGCAGCGGTTGTCCGCGGCGACGCCGCCCTGCTTGGAGAACTCGCCGAACAGCGCCGGGGTCGCCATCACGGTCGCCCCGCCCGCCAGTGCCAGCCGGCATTCGCCCAGCCGCAGCGCCTGGGCGGCCAGGTGCATCGCCACCAATGACGACGAGCACGCCGTGTCCACCGTGACCGTCGGCCCCTCGAACCCGAACGCGTACGAGATCCGTCCGGAAAGGACACTCGCGGTGTTGCCGGTGCCGATGTACCCGGCGATGTCCTCGGTGGTGTGCGCGGTCAGCGACACGTAGTCCTGGCCGTTCGTGCCGGCGAACACGCCGGTCCGGCTCCCGCGCAGGGCGGCCGGGTCGATGCCCGCCCGCTCCACGGTTTCCCACGCCACCTCCAGCAGCAAGCGCTGCTGCGGGTCCATCGCCAGCGCCTCACGCGGCGAAATCCCGAAGAACCCGGCGTCGAACCCGGCGGCGTCGGCGAGGAAACCGCCTTCGCCGTCGGAGCCCCAGCCGCGGTCGGCGGGGAACGGGCCGATGCCCTCGCGGCCCTCGGCCAGCAGCGCCCACAGCTGTTCCGGCGACTCGACCCCGCCGGGGAACCGGCAGGCCATCGCGACGATCGCGATGGGTTCGTCGGCCACCGGGGCCGGCCCGGTGTCGGCCGGAGCCAGGTCCTCGGCGCCGGCCAGCCGGTCACGCAGGTGCTTCGCGAGCGCCGACGGGGTCGGGTGGTCGAACACGAGCGTCGCGGGCAGCTTCAGCCCGGTCGCCGCGCCGAGCCGGTTGCGCAGCTCGACCGCCGTCACCGAGTCGAACCCCACGTCGGTGAACGCCTGGTCGTCGCGGACCGAGCCGCCCGAGGCGTAGCCGAGCACGGTGGCGACCTGCACGCCGACCAGCTCGGTGAGCAGGCGCAGCTGCCCGGCGCGATCGCGGGCGGCGAGCCGGGCGGCCCACCCGCCGTCCGCCTCGGGCGCGGGCTCGGTGGCCGCGGTCAGGCGCTGCACCTCGGGGATCTCGTCGAACAGCTTCGTGGCGCTGCGCGCGGTGTAGGCGACGTAGTAGCGGTCCCAGTCGATGGCGATGCAGCCGAGCACGGCGTCCCCGTCTTCGACGGCCTGCCGCAGCACGTCGAGCGCGCGGTCCGGGGCCATCTCCGGGATGCCGTGGCGCCGGGCGAGCTCGCCGATGCCCGACTCGGCCATGCCCGCGCCGGCCCAGGTGCCCCAGGCGATCGAGGTCGCGGGCACGCCTTCGGCGCGCAGGGCCTGGGCGTAGGCGTCGAGGAAGGCGTTGCCCGGTGCGTAGTTGCCCTGCCCGGACGCGCCGAAGGTGCCGGCCATCGACGAGAAGAACACCAGGGCCGTCAGCGGGTGCCCGGCGGTCAGTTCCCGCAGGTTCACCGCGCCGCGCAGCTTGGGGGCGAGCACCCGGTCGATCCGGTCGGCGGTGAGCGCGTCGACGAAACCGTCGTCGAGGGCGGCGGCGGTGTGGAAGACCGCGGACAGCGGCCCGGCGCCGGCGATCACGGCGGCGAGCGCGTCCCGGTCGGCGACGTCGCAGGCGGCGACGGTGACCCGGGTGCCCGCGGCTTCGAGCTCGGCACGCAGCTCTTCGGCGCCGGGCGCCTCCGGGCCGCGGCGGCTCAGCAGCACGAGGTGCTCGGCACCGTCGGCGGCCAGCCGGCGGGCGACGTGGGCGCCGAGCGCGCCGAGGCCGCCGGTGACGAGCACGGTCCCGGACGGCCGCCAGCGCGTGGCGGTGTGCCTGGTCCGCGGGGCGCGGGCGAGCCGCCGGCCGAACAGCCCGGACGCGCGCACGGCGAGCTGGTCCTCGCCGGTCGCACCGGACAGCGCGGCCACGAGCGGGCCGTCGGCGTCGGTTCCGGTTTCGCCGTCGGGCAGGTCGACGAGCCCGCCCCAGCGCTCGGGGTGTTCCAGGCCCGCCACGCGCCCGAAGCCCCAGACGAGGGCTTGTTCCGGGTCGGCGACGGTCTCGTCCGGCAGGGCAGCGACGGCGCCGCGGGTCAGGCACCACAGCGGCGCGGTGACCCCGGCGTCACCCAGTGCCTGCACGGCGGTGACCGTGCCGGTCAGCCCGGTCGCCGAGACGACGCCGGCCGGGGTGGTGCCGTCCAGGGCCGCGACGACGCGCGCGGCGAGCTCGGCCCGGTCCGCACCGGGCGCGGTCACGACCCGGACGACCTCGGCTCCGTGCGCGGCCAGCGCGCCGGCCGCCACGGCGGCGAGGTCGCCGCCCTGGTCGAGCACGAGCCAGGTGCCGGACGGCCGCGTGGCCGCCGCACCGAGGGGCTTCCAGGTGATCCGGTAGCGCCAGCCGTCGACGAGCGAGTCGTCCCGGCGGCCGCGGTGCCAGGCGGACAGCGCCGGCACGACGGCCTGGAGTGGCTCGCTGTCGGCCAGGCCGAGGGTGTCCGCGAGACCGTCGAGGTCGGCGCGGTCGACGGCGTCCCAGAACGGCGCGTCGGCGGTGCTCTCCGAGGCCGGTTTGCGTTCGATCCAAAAGCGCCGCCGCTGGAAGGCGTAGGTGGGCAGGTCGACGCGGCGGCCCGGGGTCAGGTTCTCCCACGCGATGGTGGTTCCGCGGACGTAGGCCTCGCCGAAGGAGGTGTACAGCCGGCGGAGGTCGCCGTGGTCGCGGCGGAGCGTCGGTACCACGGTGCCGGAGACTTCGAGTTCGTCGAGGGTCTGCTGGATGCCGACGGTGAGGACCGGGTGGGCCGAACTCTCGATGAAGACCATGTGCCCGGCGGTGATTGCGGCCTTGGTGGCTTGTTCGAAGTTCACCGTGGCACGGAGGTTGCGGTACCAGTAATCCGCGGTCAGTTCCGCTGTGTCGATCGGTTCGCCGGCCAGGGTCGAGAAGAAGACCGTGTCCACACTGGATGGTTTGACCGGGGCCAGGTCGCGCAGGATCCGCTCCCGGATCGCCTCCACCTGAGGCGAATGTGACGCATAATCCACCGGGACCCGGCGGACGCGGATGCCCTCCGCCTCCCACCGCGCTTGTGCTTCGTCGAGCGCTTCGACCTCACCCGAGACCACCGTCGCCGACGGGCCGTTCACCGCGGCGATGCCGAGCCTGGAGTCCAGGCCGTTTTCCACCTCGGCCACCGGCAACGGCACCGACAACATTCCGCCGGAACCGGCCAGCTCAGTGATTGCTTTCGCGCGCAGAGCAACCACCCGGGCACCGTCCTCGAGGGACAGTGCTTTGGCGACCACTGCGGCGGCGATCTCACCCTGAGAGTGACCAATCACCGCCGCGGGCTCGACACCTGCGCTGCGCCACAACTCCGCGAGCGAGACCATCATCGCCCACAACAGGGGCTGGACGACGTCCACCCGCTCCAACACCGCGGGATCGCTCGAACGGGCCACCTCGGTCAACGACCAATCCACAAAGGATTCCAGCGCAGCTTCGCACTCGGCCCACCTCGCCGCGAAAACCGGAGAGGAGTCCAGGAGCTCCACCGCCATCCCGACCCACTGCGAACCCTGGCCGGGGAACACCAGCACCGGACCCGAACCGGTCTCGGCGACAACTCCGGAGGCAGCACCGTCCCCACCACCGGCCACGGCGGCGACCCCGGCCAGCAGCTCGGCCCGATCCGCGCCGACGACCACGGCACGGTGGTCCAGCGCGGCCCGGGTGGTGGCGAGCGAGAAGCCCACGTCCACCGGCGAATCCGCCAGGGAGGCGAACGCGGCAAGCCGCCCGGCCTGAGCCCGAAGCCCGGCGGCGGACTTCGCCGACAGCACCCAAGGCACCACCGGCCCGGCCTCGACGGCCCCGCCCGGCTCGACGGCCCCGGACAGCCCGGCAGCCCCGCTAGCCCCGGCAATCTCGACTGGCCCGCCAGCCCTCGAAAGCCCGGCAGCACCGCTCGCCCCGGCAACACCGCGCGCCCCGGCAATCCCCACCGGCCCGCCAGCCCCGGACAGCCCAGCAGCAACACCCGCCGATCCACCGGCACCGCTCGACCCCGCAACACCCGCCGGCCCGGCCGGCTCGGCTGCCGGGGCTTCCTCGATGATCACGTGCGCGTTGGTCCCGCTGACCCCGAACGCCGACACACCCGCCCGCCGGGTCCGCTCGCCCGCCGGCCACGGCTGCGCCTCGGTCAGCAGCTCCACCGCTCCCGCCGACCAGTCCACATGCGACGACGGCGCGTCCACGTGCAACGTCTTCGGCAGCCGGGCGTGCTGCAACGCCAGCACCACCTTCAGCACCCCGGCCACCCCGGCCGCGGCCTGCGTGTGCCCCACGTTGGACTTGATCGAACCCAGCCACAGCGGCCGGTCGCGGTCCTGCCCGTACGTCGCCAGCAGGGCCTGCGCCTCGATCGGGTCGCCCAGCCGGGTCCCGGTTCCGTGGGCCTCCACGGCGTCGACCTCGTCCGCCGTCAAGCGCGCGTTGGCCAGCGCCTGCCTGATCAACCGCTGCTGCGACGGCCCGTTCGGCGCCGTCAGGCCGTTCGACGCGCCGTCCTGGTTCACCGCCGACCCGCGGACCACCGCCAGCACCGGGTGCCCGTTGCGCCGGGCGTCGGACAGCCGCTCCACCAGCAGCAGGCCGACGCCTTCACCCCAGCCCGTGCCGTCCGCCGCGTCGGCGAAGGGCTTGCAGCGGCCGTCGGCGGCGAGGCCGTTCTGCTCGGTGAACGCCACGAACGTGCCCGGGGTCGACATCACCGTCACCCCGCCCGCGAGCGCCAGCGAACACTCGCCGGACCGCAGCGACTGCACCGCCATGTGCAGGGCTACCAGCGACGACGAACACGCCGTGTCCACCGTGACCGCGGGGCCCTCCAGCCCGAACAGGTACGACAGCCGTCCGGACACCACGCTGGCCGCCACGGAGGTGCCGCCGAACAGCGCGGTGTCGTCCGCCGCGTTCGTCAGCAGGTGCGTGTAGTCCTGGCCGTTGCTGCCCGCGAACACGCCGGTGCGGCTGCCGCGCAGCGAAAGCGGGTCGATGCCGGCCCGCTCGAAGGCCTCCCACGCCGTCTCCAGCAGCAGCCGCTGCTGGGGGTCCATGGCCAGCGCCTCGCGCGGCGAAATGCCGAACAGCTCGGGGTCGAACCGGGGCGCGTCGTGGACGAACCCGCCCACGCGCGCGTAGTCGCCGGGCGCGTCCGTCCAGCCGCGGTCCGCCGGGAACGCGGTCATCGCGTCGCCGCCGGAATCCAGCAGCCGCCACAGGTCTTCCGGCGTGTCGGCGCCGCCGGGGAACCGGCAGCTCATCGCGACGACGGCGATCGGCTCGGCGTCCTTGGCCTCGTAGTACCGAAGCCGCTGGTGCGCGTCCTGCAGGTCGGCCGTCGCCCGCTTCAGGAAGTGCCGGAGCTTTTCTTCGTTGTTCATCCGCAGGTCCTCTTCCCAGCTTCACCGGCACCGGCGAGTGCGATCACGAGATTCCGAATTCCTTGCCCAGCAGCTCGAACATCTCTTCGTCGGTGGCCGACGCGACGTCCTGGACCGCCGACGGTTCGTCGAGGGGCCTGCTGTCCTTCAACGCGGTGGTGAGTTTCTGCATCCGCAGCACGATCCGGGCGGCCGCCTCCGAACCGGGGAGGCCGAGCAGCGCGGCTTCGAGCCGTTCGTAGTCTTCGAACAGCGCTTCGGCCGGGTCGCCGCCGAAGGCCGCTTCGAGGTGGGCGGCGAGTGCGGTGGCCGTCGGGTGGTCGAACACGACGGTCGCGGACAGCGCGAGACCGGTCGCGACGGCCAGCCGGTTGCGGAACTCGACCGCGGTCAGCGAGTCGAAGCCCAGGTCGCGGAAGGCCCGGCCGGGCGCGACGGCCCCGGCCGACGCGTGGCCCAGCGCGGCGGCCGCCTGCGCCCGCACCAGGTCGAGCAGCAGCCGGCCGCGCTCGGCCGCCGACGCGGCGCGCAACCGGTCGGCCTGCGAGCCGGCGTCCGCCCCGGCGGCCATCGCCTGCGCGGCTTCCGGGACGCCGGTGAGCAGCGGGCTCGGCCGCACGGCGGCGAACGCGGGCGCGAACCGGGCCCAGTCGACGTCGGCCACGGTCACGGTCCCGGTGGCCGTCAGCAGCCTGCCGAGCTCGCGCAGCGCGGCTTCCGGCCGCATGGCGGCGATCCCGCCGCGGTCCACCCGCTCCGCGGCGGCCCCCGTGGCGGCCATCCCGGCCGCCGCCCACGCACCCCAGGCGACCGACAGCGCCGGAAGTCCATTGTGGACTCGCCGGTCGGCGAGCGCGTCGAGGTGGGCGTTGGCGGCCGCGTAGTTGCCCTGCCCGGTCCCGCCGATCGTGGCGGCCAGCGAGGAGAACAGCACGAACACCGAGACCGGGTGGTCCCGGGTCAGCTCGTCCAGCAGCCGGGCGGCGGTCACCTTGGCGCGGAACACGGTCTCGAACCGCTCCGGCGTGAGCCCGTCGACGACCCCGTCGTCGAGCACACCGGCGGTGTGGAAGACGGCGGTGATCCGTTCGCCCGCCAAGGCACCGGCGAGCGCTTCGCGGTCGGCGACGTCGCAGGCGACGATCCGGACCTCGGCCGCCTCGGCCGAGGCGGCCAGCTCGGCCCGCAGTTCCCCGGCGCCGGGCGCGTCCGGGCCGCGGCGGCTGAGCAGCAGCAGCCGGGTGGCGCCCTGCGCCACGGCCCACTTCGCGACCTCGGCCCCGAGGGCGCCCGTGCCGCCGGTGATCAGGACGGTCCCGTCCGGGGCCCAGGTCCCGCCGGGCACGCCGCCGAGCCGGGTGAGCCGCCGGGCGTGGACGCCGGACTCGCGGACCACCACCTGGTCCTCGGTGCCGGTGAGCACGCCGGCGAACCGCGGCCCGGTCCGCTCGTCCAGCTCGGCGGGCACGTCGGCCAGCCCGCCCCAACGGTCGGGCAGCTCCAGGGCGATCGTCCGGCCCAGCCCCCACACCGTCGCCGCGTCCGGGTCGCCGGGACCGTCGACGGCGATCGCGTCGCGGGTCACCGCCCAGACCCGCGCGGTCACGCCGGCGTCGCCGAGCGCCTGCACCGCGGTGGCGGTGTGCACGACGTCGAGGGCCACCAGCACCCCGGCGTAGTCGCCCGTCACGGCCTCGGCCAGCTCGGCACGACCGGTTCCCACCGGAACCACGACCTCGCGGACGGTCGCACCGGCGTCCGTCAGCGCGGCGCCGAGGTCGGCGTCCCCGCCGCCGGAAAGCAGCAGCCACGGCCCGGAGAGCTCGGCCGCGCGGTCCGGGACCGGCTGCCACGTCACCCGGTAGCGCCAGGTGCCGGCCCGGGAGCCGGCCGCGGAGTCCAGCCAGAACCGTTCGCGCTGGAAGGCGTAGGTCGGCAGGTCCACCCGCTGCCCGGCGGTGCCGAGCACCGGCGTCCAGTCGACGGCCACGCCGTGTGCGTGCGCCCGCGCCAGCGCGGTGAGCAGCGTCGACACACCGTCGCGGCCCGCCAGCTGGGTCGCGGTGACCAGCTCCGCGCCCGGCACGCCGTGGGCCGCGGCGGCCAGCACCCCCTGCGGCCCCACTTCGACGTACCGGGTCACGCCGTCCGCGGCCGCGACGCCGACCGCGTCGGCGAACCGCACGGTGCCGCGCACCTGGTCGGCCCAGTACCCGGCGGAACACAGCTCACCGGCCACCTGCTTCCCGGTGAGCGTGGACAGGATCGGGATCCGCGGTTCGTGGTACTCCACAGTGGACGCCACCGCGGCGAACTCCGTGAGCATCGGGTCCATGCGGTGCGAGTGGAACGCGTGCGACACCTCGAGCCGGCGCGTCTTGCGGTCCGCCGCCCACTCGGCCACCGCCGCCACGGCGTCCACGTCCCCGGACACCACCACCGCGTCCGGGCCGTTCACCGCGGCCAGCGACACCCCGGCCAGCTCCGCCAGCACCGGCTGGATGTCCACTTCGGACGCTTGCACGGCCAGCATGGCACCACCCTCGGGCAACGCCTGCATCAACCGGCCACGGGCCGCGACCAGCGTGCAGGCGTCGTCCAGGGAGAAGACCCCGGCGACGTGGGCGGCGGCGAGCTCACCGATCGAATGCCCGACCAGGACGTCCGGCCGCACGCCGAACGACTCCAGCAGCCGGAACAACGCCACCTCGACCGCGAACAGCCCGGCCTGCGCGAACTCCGTGCGGTGCAGCGCCTCGGCGTCCTCACCCCACATCACGTCCCGCAGAGCGGGAGCCAGCCGCGCGCACACCTCGTCGAAGGCCTCGGCGAACACCGGGAACCGCGCGTGCAGCTCCCGGCCCATGCCGAGGGTCTGCGAACCCTGCCCCGAGAACAGGAAGGCCGTCTTGCCCTGGCCCGCCGAGCCGGTCACCACGCTCGCCGCGGGGGCGCCCGAAGCGACCGCGGCCAGGCCGGCCAGCAACGCGTCGCGGTCGTCCCCGACGACGACGGCGCGTTCGTCCAGCGCGGCCCGGCCGGTCAGCAGGGAGTGCGCCACGTCGGCCCGGTCGAGCCCCGGCTCGGCCAGCAGCCGTTCACGCAACCGGCCGGCCTGCACCCGCAGCGCGGCCGCCGACCGGGCGGAGAGCACCAGCGGCACCGGGCCGGTGACGGCGGGCGACGGGGTCTCGGCCACCGGAGGCGCCGCTTCGAGAACGGCGTGCACGTTGGTGCCGCTGATCCCGAACGAGGACACCGCGGCCCGGCGGGGTTCGCCGGTCTCCGGCCAGGCCGTGGCCTCGGTGAGCAGGCGTACGGTGCCGTCCGGCCAGTCCACCCGCGAGCTCGGCACGTCGGCGTGCAGGGTGCGCGGCAGCACGCCGTGCCGCATCGCCTGCACCACCTTGATCACGCTCGCCACGCCGGCCGCGGCCTGGGTGTGGCCGAGGTTGGACTTGACCGAACCCAGCCACAGCGGCCGCCGCGGGTCACGGCCCCGGCCGTAGGTGGCGATCAGCGCCTGCGCCTCGATGGGGTCGCCGAGCCGGGTGCCCGTGCCGTGGGCTTCGACCGCGTCGATCTGGTGGGCCGACAGCCGGGCGGCGGCCAGCGCCTGGGTGATCACCCGCTGCTGCGACGGGCCGTTGGGGGCGGTGAGCCCGTTCGACGCGCCGTCGGAGTTCATCGCGGAGCCGCGGAGCACGGCCAGCACCGGGTGTCCGTTGCGGCGTGCGTCGGACAGCCGTTCCAGCAGCAGCATGCCCGCGCCCTCGGCGAGGCCGAAGCCGTCCGCGCCGTCGCCGAACGCCTTGCACCGGCCGTCCGGCGCGAGCCCGCCCTGCCTGCTGAAGGCGAGGAAGACCGCCGGCGTCGGCATCACGGTGACCCCGCCCGCCAGCGCCAGCGAGCACTCCCGCTGGCGCAGGGCGTGCCGGGCCCAGTGCAGGGCGACCAGCGACGACGAGCACGCCGTGTCCACGGTGGCGGTCGGGCCCTCCAGGCCGAAGGTGTAGGCGAGCCGTCCGGACACCACGCTGGTGGCGTTGCCGGTGAGCAGGTGCCCCTCCGCCGTCGCGGCCTCGGTCCGGCGGCCGGTGCCGTAGCCGCAGGGCGCGGCCCCGACGAAGACCCCGGTCCGGCTGCCGCGCACCGACACCGGGTCGATGCCGGCGTGCTCGAACGCTTCCCATGCGGTTTCGAGCACGAGCCGCTGCTGCGGGTCCATGGTGATCGCTTCGCGCGGGCTGATGCCGAAGAAGCCGGCGTCGAACTCCGCGGCGTCGTGCAGGAAGCCGCCGGCCCGCGAGTACGTGGTGCCGGGCTTGTCCGGTGCCGCGTCCGGCGCGAGCAGCGCGTCGAGGTCCCAGCCCCGGTCGCCCGGCAGGTCGGTGACGGCGTCGCCGCCCGCCGCCACCAGGTCCCACAGGCCGTCCGGGGACGTGATCCCGCCGGGGTACCGGCAGCCGATCCCGATGACGGCGACCGGCTCGGCGTCGCGCTCTTCGAACTCGCGCACCCGCCGGTTGGCTTCGCGCAGTTCGGTGGTGGCCCGCCGGAGGTAGTCGCGCAGGGTGCCGTTGTCCGTCATGAAGACCTGCCCAGTTCGCTGTCGAGCACCTCGAAGAGTTCGTCGTCGCCGGCCAGCTCGAGGTCGTCCCCGGCGTCGCCGCCGCCGGACCGGAGGCCGGTCCAGCCGCGGACGAGTGCGCGCAACCGCGCGGTGACGCTGTCGGCCGCCAGTTCGTCGGCGGCGACCGCGGCGGCCCCGCCGGCGTCGAGGCCGGCGAGCGTGGCTTCCAGCCGCCCGAGCTCGTCGAGCAGCGAGACTCCCGGCCGCGGGGTGCCGCCGTCGCCCAGCAGCTCGTGCAGCCGGGCGGCCACCGCCGCCGAGGTCGGGTAGTCGAAGACGACCGTGGCGGGCAGCCGCACGCCGGTCGCGGCGGTGAGCCGGTTGCGCAGTTCGACCGCGGTCAGCGAGTCGAAGCCGAGCTCGCTCAGTGCCCGGTCCGGCTCGATCGCGGCGGCGGACTCGTGGGCGAGCACCGTCGCCACGTGGCCGCGCACCAGGTCGAGGAGGAACCGGTCGCGGTCGTCGGCGGGGATCGCTTCGAACCGCTGGGCGAACGACGGCCCGGTGTCCTCGCCCGCCGCCGCCACCCGGCGGGTGCCGGCCGGCACCAGCCCGCGCAGCACCGCGGGGACCGCGGGCCGCGACCGCAGGGCGGCGAGGTCGAGGTCGACGGGCACCACGGCCGGTTCGGCCGCGCGCAACCCGGCGTCGAACAGCGCCAGTGCGTCCTCTGTGGACAGCGGCCGGATACCGCCGCGCGACAGCCGCGCGTGGTCGGCGCCTGCCAGGTGCCCGGTCATCCCGCTGGCTTCCGCCCACAGGCCCCAGGCCAGCGAGGTCGCCGGCCGTCCGTGCGCCCGGCGGTGCTGGGCGAGGGCGTCGAGGAACGCGTTCGCGGCCGCGTAGGCCGGTTGCCCGGCACTGCCGAAGGTGCCCGCGCCGCCGGAGAAGAGGACGAAGGCGGCGACGTCACCGCACAGCTCGTGCAGGTTCAGCGCCGCGTCGACCTTCGGGCGCAGGACCGCGGCCAGCCGCTCCGGGGTCACCGACTCGAGCACGCCGTCGTCGAGCACCCCGGCCGCGTGGACCACGGCCGAGAGCGGGCGACCGGCGACGACCTCCGCCAGTGCGTCCCGATCGGCCGCGTCGCAGGCCACGATCTCGGCACGGGCGCCCAGCTGGGCCAGCTCTTCCCGCAGCTCGTCCGCGCCGGGCGCGTCCGGGCCGCGACGGCTCAGCAGCACCAGGTCCCGCACTTCGTGGGTGGTGACCAGGTGCCGGGCCAGCAGCGCGCCCAGGGTGCCGGTGCCGCCGGTGACCAGCACCGGGCCGTCGGCGAGCCGCGGCGGGATGCGCAGGACGAGCTTGCCGACGTGCTTGGCCTGGCTCATCGTCCGGAACACATCCCGCGCCTCGGTGATGTCCCGCACCGAAACCGGCAGCGGGCGCAGCACCCCGCGTTCGAACAGCGCGGTGATTTCGGCGAGCATCGCGGCCAGCCGGTCGGGGGACGCTTCGATGAGGTCGAACGCCTCGTACCGGACGCCGGGGTACTCCTTGGCGACCAGTTCCGCGTCACGGACGTCGTTCTTGCCCATCTCCACGAACCGGCCACCCCGCGGCAGCAGGCGCAGGGAGGCGTCGACGAACTCACCGGTCAGCGCGTCCAGCACCACGTCGACCCCGGCACCGCCGGTGACGCCGAGGAACGCGCTCTCGAAGTCCAAGGTGCGCGAGGACGCCAGCCGTTCGGCGTCGATGTCCACCGACGGCCACTTCGCCGGGCTCGCCGTGCCGAAGACGGTCGCGCCCAGGTGCCGCGCGATCTGGACCGCGGCCATGCCGACGCCACCGGCGGCCGCGTGCACCAGCACCGACTCGCCGTCGCGGACGCCGGCCAGGTCGTTGAGCGCGTACCAGGCCGTCAGGAACGCCACCGGGACCGAAGCCGCCGTCTCGAACGACCACCCGTCCGGCAGCACGGCCATCGCCCGCCGGTCGGCCACGGCGACCGGCCCGAGCGCGCCGTTGAACAGGCCGTAGACCCGGTCCCCCGGCCGCAGGTCGGTGATCGCCGCGCCGGTCTCCAGGACCACGCCGGCGCCCTCGGCGCCCATCGGCACCGGGTCGGGGTACATCCCGAGACCGATCAGCACGTCGCGGAAGTTCACCCCGACCGCGCGCAGCCCGACGCGGACTTCGTTGTCCCGCAACGGGCGCCCGGCGTCCGGGTGGCCGACCAGGGCCAGGTTCTCCAGCGTCCCCGCGGTGGTGACGTCGAGCCGCCACGGTCCGGACGGCGGCCGGAGGGCGTCGGGGCCGGTGCGGGCCAGCCGGGGCACGAACACCTCGCCGCCGCGGACGGCGAGCTGGGGTTCGTCGAGCGCGACGACCGACGGCAGCACTTCGGTGAGCACCGCTTCGGCGTCGACGTCCAGCAGCACCAGCCGGCCGGGGTGCTCGGTTTGCGCCGACCGCAGCAGGCCCCAGACGGGCGACTCCGCCACCCCGGCGACCAGGTCGTCCCGGCGGACGCCGACCGCGTCCCGGGTGACGACCAGGAGCCGCGACCCGGCGGGGTCCTCGGCGGCGAGCCAGTCCTGGACGGTGGCGAGCGTGGCCGTCAGCCCGGCGCGGACCCCGGCCGCGGTCAGGCCGGCCCGCGGGACCTCGGTGACGAGGACGTCGGCCGCGGCCTCGCCGAGCATCGCCCAGCTGCGGCCGCCGGTGCCCGGCTCGACGCGGTTCCACTCGACGGCGAACAGCGAGCCGCGGCGCGCGGCGTCGAACCGGGCCGCCGAAACCGGCCGGGAGACCAGCGAATCGATCGTCGCCACCGGGGCGCCGGTGGCGTCGGCGACGGTCAGCGAGATCGCCTCCTCCCCGACCCGCGAGAGCCGCACCCGCAGCGCGGTCGCGCCGGTCGCGGTCAAGGTGACACCGCTGAAGGCGAACGGGAGCCGTCCGACGGCTTCGGCCGCGGTGGTCTCCAGCCCGGCCGCGAGCATCGCCTGGAGCGCGGCGTCGAGCAGGGCCGGGTGCAGGCCGAACCCGTCGGTGCGGGCGCCGGCGGGCAGGCGGACGTCGGCGTAGAAGTCGTTGCCGTCGCGCCAGGCCGCGTGGAGACCGCGGAAGAGCGGCCCGTAGGTGAACCCGAGCCCGGCGAAGCGGCCGTAGACGTCGTCGAGGTCGATCGGGGCCGCGCCGGGCGGTGGCCAGGTTTCCAGTCCGGTGGGTCCGGCGGGGGCGCCGGCCGGGGCGAGCACGCCCGCCGCGTGCCGGGTCCACGGTGCGCCGGGGTCGTCGTCCGGGCGGCTGTGGACCGTCAGGCCGCGCCGGCCGGTCTCGTCGTCGGGTGCCACGGTGAGCTGCAGGCGCAGCCCACCGGCTTCGGGCAGCACCAGCGGGGTTTCCAGGGTGAGTTCCTCGACCAGCCCGCAGCCCGCTTCGTCGGCGGCGCGGACGGCCAGCTCGACAAAGCCGGTGCCGGGCAGCAGCACCGAACCGCGGACGGCGTGGTCGGCGAGCCAGGGGTGGGTGTCCAGGCCGAGCCGCCCGGTGAGCACCAGCTCGCCGGAGTCCGCGACGGTCATCGCGGCGGCCACCAGCGGGTGTTCGGTGGCGGTGAGGCCGAGGCCGTGCGGGTCGCCCGGCTTCGCCGCGGGGGTGTCCGGCCAGAAGCGGCGTCGCTGGAAGGCGTAGGTGGGCAGGTCCACCCGGCGGCCGGGGGTCAGCTGCTCCCACGCCACCGGGACGCCGTGCACGAACGCCTGGCCGAACGCGGTGTACAGCTGCCGCAGATCGCCGTGGTCCCGGCGCAGCGTCGGCACCACCGCACCATCGACGTCCAGCTCGTCCAGCGTCTGCTGCACGCCGACCGTGAGCACCGGATGCGCCGAACTTTCGACGAACACCGTGTGCCCGGCCGCGATCGCCGCCCGGACCGCATCCTCGAACTTCACCGTCGCCCGCAGGTTCCGGTACCAGTAGTCCGCGGTCAACTCGGCGGTGTCGATCGCTTCGCCGGTCAACGTCGAGAAAAAGGTAGTGTCCACACTGGACGGCGTCACCGGTGCCAGATCGGCGAGAATCCGCTCCCGGATCGCCTCCACCTGCGGCGAATGCGAGGCATAGTCCACCGGCACCCGCCGGACACGGACTCCAGCCGCCTCCCAAGCCGCCTGTGCCTCGTCCAGCGCGGCGACCTCACCCGACACGACCGTCGCCGACGGCCCGTTCACCGCCGCAATACCCAACCGCGGGTCCAAACCGGCCTCAACCTCGGCGACCGGCAACGGCACCGACAACATCCCACCGGTACCCGCCAGCTCAGTAATCGCCTTCGCGCGCAGGGCAACCACCCGAGCACCGTCCTCAAGGGACAACGCGCCCGCCACCACCGCGGCCGCGATCTCACCCTGCGAATGCCCGATCACCGCAACCGGCTCAACCCCAGCATCACGCCACAACTCGGCCAAGCAGACCATCACCGCCCACAACAGCGGCTGGACGACGTCGACCCGCTCCGGCACGGCCGGATCGGCCGAACGAGCCACCTCCGTCAACGACCAGTCCACAAAGGACGACAACGCCGCCTCACACTCAGCCCACCGGGAAGCAAAAACCTCCGAAGCATCCAGCAGCTCGACGGCCATGCCGACCCACTGCGAACCCTGACCCGGGAACACCAGCACCGGCCCCGTGTTGCCGACCACCTCACCCGTGACGACGGCGGGCGAGGGCTCGCCGCCGGCCAGGGCCGACAAGCCGTCGAGGAGTTCGGCGGGTTCGGTGCCGACCACGACCGCCCGGCGTTCCCAGGCGGTCCGGGTGGTGGCCAGCGAGAACGCCACGTCGTTGGCAGGCAGCCCGTCGACGTGCGCGGCCAGGCGCCGGGCCTGGTCCCGCAGCCCGGCCTCCGACCTGGCGGACAGCACCCACGGCGTCACCGCGGGAGCTGCGGCGGGCACCTCGGGTTCTTCGGGTTCTTCGCGTTCTTCGACGGCCGGGGCTTCTTCGATGATGACGTGGGCGTTCGTGCCGCTCATGCCGAACGACGAGACGCCCGCCCGCCGCGGGGTTTCCGTGGCGGGCCACGGCCGCGCCTCGGTCAGCAGCTCGACCGCGCCGGCCGACCAGTCCACTTCGGACGATCGGGCGGCGGCGTGCAGGGTCTTCGGCAGCCGGCCGTTGCGCAGCGCCAGCACCACCTTCAGCACCCCGGCCACCCCGGCCGCGCCCTGGGTGTGGCCGATGTTCGACTTCACCGAGCCCAGCCACAGCGGCCGGTCGCGGTCCTGGCCGTAGGTCGCCAGCAGCGCCTGCGCCTCGATCGGGTCGCCCAGCCGGGTCCCGGTGCCGTGCGCCTCCACGACGTCGACGTCCGCGCCGGACAGCCGGGCGTTGGCCAGTGCCTGGGTGATCACCCGCTGCTGCGAAGGGCCGTTGGGCGCGGTCAACCCGTTCGACGCGCCGTCCTGGTTCACCGCCGACCCGCGGACCACGGCCAGCACCGGGTGCCCGTTGCGCCGCGCCTCGGACAACCGCTCCACCAGCAGCACGCCCGCGCCCTCGGCGAGGCCCATGCCGTCCGCCGTGTCGGCGAACGCCTTGCACCGGCCGTCCAGGGCCAGCCCGCGCTGCCGCGAGAAGGCGATGAACGCCCCGGGGCCCGCCATCAGCGCGACCCCGCCCGCCAGCGCCAGCTCGCAGTCGCCGTTGCGCAGGGCCTGAACGGCCAGGTGCAACGCGACCAGCGACGACGAGCACGCGGTGTCCACGGTGACCGCCGGGCCTTCGAGCCCGAGGGTGTAGGAGATCCGCCCGGAGACCACGCTCGACGCGCTGCCGGTCAGCACGTGGCCTTCCGAGCCCGCCGACGACCGGAGCACGGCCTGCCCGTAGTCGCTGATGTTGCTGCCGGTGAACACGCCGATCCGGTCGCCGCGCACCGACGCCGGGTCGATCCCGGCCCGCTCGAGCACCTCCCACGAGATCTCCAGCAACAGCCGCTGCTGCGGGTCCATGGCCAGCGCCTCGCGCGGCGAGATGCCGAAGAACGCGGGGTCGAAGTCGCCGACGCCGTCGACGAAGGCGCCGTGCCGGACGTGGCTCTTGCCCGGCGCGTCCGGGTCGGGGTCGAACAGTGCCGCCAGGTCCCAGCCGCGGTCGGCCGGGAACTCCGTCACGGCGTCGCCTTCGGACTCCAGCAGCCGCCAGAGGTCCTCCGGCGAGGCGACCCCGCCCGGGAACCGGCAGCCCATCGAGACGATGGCGATCGGCTCGTCGGCGGCGGCGATCGTGACGACCTTGGCGGGCCCGTCGGCTTCGGCCCCGAAGACGCGGCCGTGCAGGTAGTTCGCCAGCGCTTCCGGGGTCGGGTAGTCGAACACGACCGTGGTGGGCAGCTTCAGCCCGATCGCGGCGGTCAGCCGGTTGCGCAGGTCGACCGCGGTCAGCGAGTCGAACCCGAAGTCGCGGAAGGCCTTGCCCGGCACCACGGCCGCGGCCGAAGCGTGGCCCAGCACGGCCGCGGCCTGCCCCCGCACGGTCTCCAGGACGGCCTTCCGCCGCTCGGCCGCGGACAACCCGGCCAGCTTCCGGCGCAGCTCGGACGGCTCGCCCGCGGCCGGGTCCGGCTCGACCCGGTCGGCGGCGAGGAGCTCCGCCGCCTCCGGGACGTCGGCGATCAGCGGCCGGGGCCGGGCCGAGCCGAACGCGGGCACGAACCGGTCCCAGTCGACGTCGGCGAGGGCGATGAACGGCCGGTCGTGGTCGAGTTCGCGGCGCAGTGCGCTCATCGCGATCTCGGGGTCGAGGAACGGCAGCCCGCGCTTGCGGACCAGGCTCGGGTCGACGCCCTCGGGGATGGTGGCGCCGGTCCACTCGTTGGCCGCCCGCCAGATGCCCCAGGCGATGGAGCTCGCCGGGAGCCCGCGGGCCCGGCGGTGCTCGGCGAACGCGTCGAGGTAGGCGTTCGCCGCGCCGTACGCGCCGTGGTCGCCGCTGCCCCAGACCCCGGCGATGGAGGAGAACAGCACGAACGCGTCGAGCTCGTCGCCGTCGAGCAGTTCGGCGAGGTGCTGCGCGCCGAGCACCTTGGCCGCCATCACGGCGGAGAAGTCGGCGAGCGACGAGGTCTCGAGCGCACCGATGTCGATGAGCGCGGCCGCGTGGACCACCGCGCGCACCGGGTCGCCCGCCGTGCGCAGCTCGGCCAGGAGCGCGGCCAGCGCGGCCTTGTCCGAAACGTCGCAGCGGACGGCGGTGAGCCGCACGCCGGAGCGGGCCAGCTCGGCGGTGAGCTCGGGGATGCCCGGCGCGTCCGGGCCGCGCCGGCCCGGGAGCACGACGTGGCCGGCGCCCGCGCCGGCGAGCCAGCGCACCACTAGCGGGCCGAGGTCGCCGGTGCCGCCGGTGACCAGCACGGTGCCGCGCGGCTGCCAGGTCCGGCCGGGCCGCTCGTCGCCGAGCGGCGCGCGGGTGAGCCGCCGGGTGAACACCCCGGAGGGCCGGACGGCCAGCTGGTCTTCGTCGTCCGCCGCGGCGAGCACCGAGGCGAGCCGTCGTCCGGCCGGCTCGTCGAGGACCTCGGGGAGGTCGACGAGCCCACCCCAGCGGGCGGGGTGTTCGAGGGCCACGACCCGGCCGAGCCCCCAGACCTGGGCCTGCAGCGGCCGGGGCAGGTCTTCGCCGTCCGCCACCGCGACGGCGCCGCGGGTGAGGCACCAGAGCCGCGCGGGCACACCGGCGTCGCCGAGCGCCTGGACCAGCGTGAGCGTGCCGGCGAGGCCGGCCGTCATCGCGGGGTGTTCCGGGTGCGGCGATTCGTCGGCCGCGAGCAGCGACACGACTCCCGCGACCTCGCGGTCCAGTTCGCGCAGGCGGCGGGCGAGGTCCGCCCGGCCGGTGCCGGGGGCGAGTTCGAGCTCGGTCACGTCGGCGCCGTTGGCGGCCAGCGCCGTGCCGACGTCGGCCGGGCGCGCGCCGGCCGCGGTGACCACCAGCCAGGTCCCGGCCAGGCGCTCCGCCGGGCGGCCGAGCGGCTTCCAGGTGATCCGGTAGCGCCAGCGGTCGGCCGTGGCGTGCGCCCGGCGCTGCCGGTGCCAGGCCGAGAGGGCGGGCACGACCGCGCCGAGTTCGCGGTCACCGAGGTGCAGGGCGTCCGCGAGGCCTTCCAGGTCTTCGCGCTCGACGGCGTCCCAGAACCGCGTCTCGACCGAGTCGGCGGCCGCCGGTGTTTCCGACGGCCGGGCCGGCGGCCAGAAGCGTTCGCGCTGGAACGCGTACGTCGGCAGGTCCACCCGGACCGGCCGGGCGTCGGCGAACACCGCCGCCCAGTCGACGGGCAGGCCGAGGACGTGCGCTTCGGCGTACGCGGTGAGCACCTGGGTGAGGTCGCCGTGCTCGCGGCGCAGCGTGCCCAGTGCGGCGCCGGTGACCTCCAGCGCGTCCAAGGTCTGCTGGACGCCGACGGTCAGCACGGGGTGGGCCGAAGCCTCGACGAACGTCGTGTGCCCGGCCGCGGCGAGCGCGCGGACGGCCTGCTCGAACCGGACGGTCTCGCGCAGGTTGCGGTACCAGTAGCCGGCGGTCAGCTCCGCGGTGTCGAGCGGCTCGCCGGTCAGCGTCGAGGCGAAGACCGTGCGGACCGGGCGCGGGGTGATCCCCGCGAGGTCGGCGAGCACGCGGTCGCGGATGGCCGCCACCTGGGGCGAGTGCGACGCGTAGTCCACCGGGATGCGGCGGACGCGGACGCCATCGGCTTCCCAGCGCGCCTGGGCTTCGTCGAGCGCGGTGACCTCGCCCGAAACGACGGTCACCGACGGCCCGTTCACCGCGGCGATGCCCAGCCGCGGGTCCAGGCCGGCTTCGACGTCGGTCACCGGCAACGGCACCGACAGCATGCCGCCGGTCCCGGCCAGTTCCGTGATCGCCTTGGCCCGCAGGGCGACGACCCGTGCGCCGTCTTCCAGTGACAGCGCACCGGCCACCACCGCGGCGGCGATCTCGCCCTGGGAGTGCCCGACCACCGCGGCGGGCTCGACCCCCGCGGAACGCCACAGCTCGGCCAGGCCGACCATCACCGCCCACAGCAGCGGCTGGACGACGTCGACCTGCTCCAGCACCGCGGGATCGGCCGAGCGGGCCACCTCGGTCAGCGACCAGTCCACAAAGGACGCAAGGGCGGTCTCGCACTCGGCCCACCGGGCCGCGAAGACCGGGGACGAGTCGAGCAGTTCCACCGCCATCCCGACCCACTGCGAACCCTGGCCGGGGAAGACGAGCACCGGTCCCGCGCCCGGCGGCCCGGCCACCCCGGTCACCCCGGCCGGTTCGCCCGCGGCCACGCCGGCCAGCCCGGCCAGCAGCTCTTCGGAGCCGGTGCCGACGACGACCGCCCGGTGCTCCAGGTCCGCTCGCGCGGTGGCCAGCGAGAAGGCCACGTCGGCAGGCCCGGCTTCCGAGCGACCGGTCAGGAACTCACCGAGCCGGGCGGCCTGCGCGCGCAGGGCTTCCGGGGTCCGGGCCGACACCGGCCACGCCACCGGTCCCGGCCGCGGGTCCGGCCGTTCGGTGGCCGGGGTGTCCGGGGCCTGCTCGAGGATCACGTGCGCGTTGGTGCCGCTGATCCCGAAGGAGGAGACCCCCGCGCGGCGCGGGCGCCCGGTTTCGGGCCAGTCCCGCGCCTCGGTCAGCACCTCGACCGCACCGGCGGTCCAGTCCACGAAGGACGACGGGGCGTCGACGTGCAGGGTCTTCGGCAGCACGCCGTGGCGCATGGCCTGCACCATCTTGATGACGCCGCCGACCCCGGAGGCCGCCTGCGCGTGCCCGATGTTCGACTTGATCGAGCCGAGCAGCAGCGGGTGCGCCCGGTCCCGGCCGTAGGTGGCGAGCAGGGCCTGCGCTTCGATGGGGTCGCCGAGCTTCGTGCCGGTGCCGTGCGCCTCGACCGCGTCGACGTCCTGGGTGCCGAGCCCGGCGTCGGCGAGCGCCGCCCGGATGACCCGCTGCTGCGAAAGGCCGTTCGGCGCGGTCAGGCCGTTCGACGCGCCGTCGGAGTTCACCGCCGAGCCGCGGACGACGGCGAGGATCCGCCGCCCGTTCCGGCGGGCGTCGGACAGCCGCTCGACCAGCAGCAGGCCCACGCCTTCGGAGAACCCGGCGCCGTCGGCCGCGTCGGCGAACGCCTTGCACCGGCCGTCGGGCGCGAGCCCGCCCTGGGCCGCCATCTCGGTGAACAGGCCCGGCGTCGACATCACGGTCACCCCGCCGGCGAGCGCGAGCGAGCATTCCCCGGAGCGCAGGGCCTGCGCGGCGAGGTGGAGCGCGACGAGCGAAGACGAGCACGCGGTGTCCACGGTGACCGCCGGGCCTTCGAGCCCGAGCACGTAGGAGACGCGGCCGGAGACCACGCTGCCGGAGTTGCCGGTGCCGATGTAGCCCTCCGCGCCCTTGCGCACGGCGGGCATCAGGGTGGCGTAGTCGTGGTACATGGTGCCCGCGAACACGCCGGTGCGGCTGCCGCGCAACGCCGTCGCGTCGATGCCCGCGTCCTCGACCGCTTCCCACGCCGTCTCGAGCAGGAGCCGCTGCTGCGGGTCCATGGCCAGGGCCTCGCGCGGCGAGATGCCGAAGAACCCGGCGTCGAACTCGGCGGCGTCGTGGAGGAACCCGCTCTCGCGGGCGCCGGACAGCGCCGCCGGGTCCCAGCCGCGGTCGGCGGGGAACGCCCCGACCGCGTCGCCGCCGGACTCGACGAGCCGCCACAGGTCCGCGGCGGAGGCGACCCCGCCGGGGAACCGGCAGCCGATGCCGATGACGGCGATCGGTTCGTCGGCGGCGGCACCGCCGGCCGGCGCCGTGGTGACCACCCGGTCGCCGAGGCCGAGCAGTTCGCGCCGGACGTGCTCGGCGAGCACGTCCGGGGTCGGGTAGTCGAAGACGAGGGTGGCGGGCAGCTTCAGGCCGGTCGCGGCGCCGAGCCGGTTGCGCAGTTCCACCGCGGTCAGCGAGTCGAAGCCGATCTCGGTGAACGAGCGGTGCGGGTCCACCGCCGCGGCCGAGGTGTGCCGGAGCACGTCGGCGACCTGGGCGCGGACGATGCCGAGCACGGTGCGCCGCTGCTCGTCGAGGTCGAGGCCGGCGAGGCCGCCCACCGCGGGCTCGGCTCGGACGACCCGGCGGCGAGGACCGCCCGCGAGGCCGGTGAGCAACGCGGGGACCGAGCCCGCGCGGAGGGCGCCGAGGTCGAGGGCGACCGGGGCGGCCGACGGGAGGTCGGCGGCCAGGGCCGCGTCGAGCAGCGCGATACCGTCCGAAGTGGACAGCGGGCGGACCCAGGACCGGGCCAGCCTGCCGCTGTCGTCGCCGGCGAGGTGCGCGGTCATGTCGCTGGCCTGTTCCCACAGGCCCCACGCCAGGGATGTGGCGGGCAGGCCGCGGGCGCGGCGGTGCTGGGCCAAGGCGTCCAGCCAGGTGTTGGCGGCGGCGTAGTTGCCCTGCCCGGGGGCGCCGAAGACACCCGCGGCCGAGGAGAACAGCACGAACTTCTCGACGTCACCGGCCAGCTCGTGCAGGTTCCATGCCGCATCGACCTTCGGCCGCCACACCGTTTCCAACCGCTCCGGGGTCAGGGCCTCGACGACGCCGTCGTCGAGGACGCCCGTCGCGTGCACCACCGCGCTCAGGTGCTCGATGGTGCCCAAGACCTCGGCCAGTGCCGCACGGTCGGCCGCATCGCAGGCGACGATCCGCACCGAGGCGGCGAGATCCGCGAGTTCCTGCGCGCCCGGGGCGTCCGGGCCGCGACGGCTCAGCAGCACCAGATCCCGGACACCGTGTTCGACCAGGTGCCGGGCGACCAAGCCGCCGAGCAGGCCGGTGCCGCCGGTGACGAGGACCGTGCCCTCGGTCGGCCACGCGAGCTCGGCGGTAGCGGCCGCACGCTGCAGCCGGGGAACGTAGAAGGCGCTGTCGCGGATCGCGAGCTGCGGCTCGTCCGGCAGCCCGGCAGGCACCTCGCCATCGGTGTCCACCAAGACGAACCGGCCCGGGTGCTCGGACTGCGCCGACCGCACCAGGCCCCAGATTCCCGCCTGCGCCAAGCCGGTGACCGGGTCGTCCGCGGTGACGCCGATGGCGTCCCGCGTCACCACCGCGAGGCGGCCCTCGGGCCGGCCGAGCCAGCGCTGGATCGCCGCCAGCGCTGCGGCCGTGTCGACGGGCTCGACGAGCTCCGTCCACGCCACCGCCTCGGTGGCGGCGGGTTCCCAGGCCACTTCGTACAGGGAGCCGGCCGGGCGCAGCCGGTCGACGGAGGCCACGCGCAGGGCGAGACGGTCCGCGGTGACCACGGGCAGCCCGGACTCGTCGGCGACCAGCACGCTGATCGTGTCGGTGCCCTGCGCGGCCAGCCGGACGCGCACGCGGCGCGCCCCCGCGGCGTGCACGCGGACGCCCGACCACGCGAACGGCAGCCGGGGGCCGTCGGTGGCGTCCAGCAGACCGCCGGCGCCGGCCGCGTGCAGGCAGGCGTCGAGGAGCGCCGGGTGCACGGCGAACCCGTCGGCCTCGCCCGCGGCCCCGGGCAGCGCGACTTCGGCGAACACGGCGTCATCGGCGCGCCAGACCGCGCGCAGGCCCTGGAAGGCCGGGCCGTAGCCGTACCCGGCCGCGGCGGACCCGGCGTAGAAGCCGTCGATGCCGACCGGCTCGGCGTCCACCGGTGGCCACGTGGTGAGGGTGTCGCCGGTTCCGGCGCGGGCGCGCGTCAAGGTGCCGGAGGCGTGCCGGGTCCACGGGTCGTCGGTGGCGGCAGCGGTGGCGGTGTCCGGACGGGAGTGGATCGTGACGGCGACGCGGCCGTCGTCCGCCGTGGTGGTCACGACCTGGACCGTGAGGGCACCGGAACCGGGCAGCCGGAGCGGGGTTTCGAGGGTCAGTTCCTCGACGGTGTCGCAGCCGGCGAGGTCGCCGGCGCGGACGGCCAGGTCGAGCAGCGCGGTGCCGGGCACCAGGACGGTCCCGAGCACGGCGTGGTCGGCGAGCCAGGGGTGCGTTCGCGCGGACAGCCGTCCGGTGAGCACGACCTGCCCGGAGCCGGCGACGGACACGACGGCGCCGAGCAGCGGGTGCCCGGCGCCGGCGAGCCCGGCCGCGGCGAAGTCCCCGCCGCCGGGTGCGGTCCGCACCCAGTACCGCTCGCGCTGGAAGGCGTAGGTGGGCAGGTCGACCCGCTGTCCCGGGGTCAGCTTCTCCCAGGCGACCGCCACCCCGTGGACGTAGGCGTCCCCGTAGGCGGCGAAGAGCTGCCGCAGGTCGCCGTGGTCCCGGCGCAGCGTCGGCACCACCGCACCGGAAACCTCGGCCTCGTCGAGCGTCTGCTGCACGCCGACCGTGAGCACCGGGTGCGCCGAGCTCTCGACGAACACCGTGTGCCCGGCCGCGATCGCCGCGCGAACCGCGTCCTCGAACTTCACCGTCGCCCGGAGGTTCCGGTACCAGTAGTCCGCGGTCAGTTCCGCGGTGTCGATCGCTTCGCCGGTCAGCGTCGAGATGAACGTCATGTCCACACTGGACGGAGTGACGGGTGCCAGATCGGCGAGGATCCGGTCGCGGAGCGCCTCCACCTGCGGCGAATGCGAGGCATAGTCCACCGGCACCCGCCGGACACGGACTCCAGCCGCCTCCCAAGCCGCCTGTGCCTCGTCCAGCGCGGCGACCTCGCCAGAGACGACCGTCGCCGACGGCCCGTTCACCGCCGCAATCCCCAGCCGCGGGTCCAGACCCGCTTCGACCTCGGCCACCGGCAACGGCACCGACAGCATCCCGCCGGTCCCGGCCAGCTCGGTAATCGCCTTCGCGCGCAGGGCAACGACCCGAGCACCGTCCGCAAGGGACAGAGCCCCGGCAACCACCGCGGCCGCGATCTCGCCCTGCGAGTGTCCGATCACCGCGGCAGGCTCGACACCGGCGTCCCGCCACAACTCGGCCAGGCAGACCATGACCGCCCACAGCAACGGCTGGACGACATCCACCCGCTCCAACACGGAAGGATCAGCCGAACGAGCCACCTCCGTCAGCGACCAGTCCACAAAGGACGACAGCGCCGACTCGCACTCAGCCCACCGGGAAGCAAAAACCTCCGAAGAACCCAGCAGCTCGACGGCCATGCCGGCCCACTGCGAACCCTGACCCGGGAACACCAGCACCGGACCGGCGGGGTCGGCCGCTCGCCCGGTCACGACCCCGGGTGCGGGCTGGCCGCCGGCCAGTGCCGCCAGGCCGTCGAGGAGCTCGGCGCGGTCCGCGCCGGCCACGACCGCACGCTCGGGCCACGCGGCCCTCGACGTCACCAGGGAAAACGCCACGTCGGCCGTCCTGAGTTCCGGACGGTCGCGCAGGTGGCGGACCAGCCGGTCCGCCTGGGCCCGGACCGCCTCCGGCGTCTTCGCCGACAGCACCAGCGGCACCGGGCCTTCGGCACGCGGCTCGACGGCCGCGGGCTCGACGGGCGGCGCGGCTTCGAGGACGAGGTGGGCGTTGGTACCGCTCATGCCGAACGACGAGACGGCGGCCCGCCGGGGCCGGTCCGCCGACGGCCACGGCCGCGGCTCGGTCAGCAGCTCGACCGCGCCCGCCGACCAGTCCACGTGCGAAGTCGGTGCGTCCACGTGCAGCGTCGGCGGGACGAGCCCGTGCCGCATCGCCATGACCACCTTGATCACGCCCGCGACGCCGGCGGCCGCCTGGGTGTGCCCGACGTTCGACTTGACCGAGCCGAGCAGCAGCGGGCGGTCGGCGGGACGGCCCTGGCCGTAGGTCGCCAGCAGCGCCTGCGCCTCGATCGGGTCGCCGAGCGTCGTGCCGGTGCCGTGCGCTTCGACGACGTCGACGTCGTCGGCGGCCAGCCCGGCGTCCAGCAGCGCCTGCAGGATCACCCGCTGCTGCGCGGGGCCGTTCGGCGCGGTCAGCCCGGTGCTGGCGCCGTCGGAGTTGACCGCGGAGCCGCGCAGCACGGCCAGGACCGGGTGCCCGTGGCGCCGGGCGTCGGACAGCCGCTCCACCAGCAGCAGGCCGGCGCCCTCACCCCACGCGGTGCCGTCGGCGGCCTCGGCGAAGGCCTTGACCCGGCCGTCGGCGGCGAGCCCGTTCTGGCGGGTGAACTCGGCGAACGCGCCCGGGGTGGCCATCACGGTCACGCCGCCGGCCAGCGCGAGGGAGCACTCGCCCTCCCGCAGCGACCGGGCCGCCAGGTGCAGGGCCACCAGCGACGACGAGCACGCGGTGTCCACGGTCAGCGTCGGCCCTTCGAAGCCGAACGCGTAGGAGATCCGGCCGGAGAACACGCTCGCCGAGCCGCCGGTGGCCACGTACCCGCCGAGGTCCTCGGTGGCCCGGCCCAGCAGCGACACGTAATCGCGGTTGTTGGAGCCGACGAAGACGCCGGTCCGGCTGCCGCGCAGCGTCTCGGGGTCGATCCCGGCCCGTTCCAGTGCCTCCCACGACGTCTCGAGCAGCAGCCGCTGCTGCGGGTCCATGGCGAGGGCCTCGCGCGGCGAGATCCCGAAGAAGCCGGGATCGAACTCGGCGGCGTCGTGCAGGAAAGCGCCTTCGCCGGTGGCGAAGCCGTTCGCGCCTTCCGGGACCTCCCAGCCTCGGTCGGCGGGGAAGGCGGAGAAGCCGTCACGGCCGTCACGCACCAGCGACCACAGGTCTTCCGGCGACTCGACACCACCGGGGTAGCGGCAGGCCATCGCGACGATCGCGATGTCCTCCCGCTCGACGGCCTCAAGCTCGGCCAGCCTGCTCTTCGCCTGCCTGAGCTCGGCCGTCATCCACTTGAGGTGGTCGAGAAGCTGCTGCTCACGCGCCACGGGAACAACCCCCAATTTCTCTTGCCCGACAAGCCGCTCGCGCCCGCTTGCTCAAGACTTTCCGAATTCCTCGTGGATCAGGTCGAACAGTTCGTCGGCCGTGGCCGACTCCAGGTCGTGCCCGTTGCCGGTCCCGCTGTCGTACCCGGCGTCCGGGCGGCGCCAGCGGGTCAGGAAACCCTGCAGCCGCACGGTGACCCGCGACCGCGTCAGCTCGTCGGCGTCCGGGGCGGCGAAGGCGGCTTCGAGCCGGTCGAGCTCGCTCAGCAGCAGCCCGGCCGGGTCACCGCCGCCCTGCAGCTCGGTACGCAGGTGCGCGGCGAGCTTCGCCGGGGTCGGGTGGTCGAAGGTGACCGTCGCCGCCAGGGTGCGGCCGGTCGCGGCGCCCAGCCGGTCGCGCAGCTGCACCGCGCCCAGCGAATCCAGGCCCATTTCCAGGAACCCGCGCCGCACGTCGACTTCGCTCTCGTCGGGGTGGCCGAGCACCGCGGCCGTCTCCGCGCGGACGGCGGCCACCAGGATCCGCTCGTGCTCGGCCGCGTCCGCCGCCGCCAGCCGGGCCGTCAGCGGCGCCTCGGCGGGCCGCTCGGGCACCGGGGCCGGCGCGACCAGTTCGCCGAGCAGCGCGCTCGGCCTCGCCACGGTGAACAGCGGGGCGAACACCGGCCAGTCGACGTCCGCGACCACCGTCACGGCGGCGTCCTCGCCCGCGGCGCGGGCCATCGCCCCGATCGCGGCCTCGGGCGCCATCGCGGTGAGCCCCCGCTCGCGCAGCGCCGCCGCGGCGGCCGGGTCGCCCGCCATGCCGGCGTCCGCCCACGGGCCCCAGGCGATCGCGGTCGCGGTCAGGCCGCGGGCGCGGCGGCGCTCGGCGAGCGCGTCGAGCGCGGCGTTGGCCGCGGCGTAGGCGCTTTGGCCGCCGCTGCCCCAGATCCCGGCGACGGAGGAGAACAGCACGAAGGCGTCGAGCGGGCGGTCCCCGAGCAGTTCGTCGAGGTGGCGCGCGCCGTCGGTCTTGGCCGCCAGGATCCGGGCGAACTCCGCGGCGGGGGTTTCGGCCAGCGGCGCGGCCTGCGCCACGCCGGCGGCGTGCACGACCGCCGAGGGCTCCGCGGTTTCCAGGAGCTCCCGCACCGCTTCGCGATCGGTGACGTCGCACGCCACGACGGTCACCCGGGTACCCAGCGCGGTCAGCTCGGCGCGCAGCTCCGCCGCGCCCGGCGTATCCGCACCACGGCGGCCGGTGAGCACGAGGTGCTCGGCGCCGTTCCCGGCCGCCCAGCGGGCCACCCGGGCACCCAAGGCGCCCAGGCCGCCGGTGACCAGGACCGTCCCGCGTGGCCGCCACGGCCGTCCGCCGGGCGCGGTGGCCCGCACGACGCGCCGGCCCCACACGCCCGACGGGCGAACGGCCACCTGGTCTTCGCCGCCACCGGCGAGCACACCGGCGACCACACCGCCGTCGAACCCGGCGGTCAGGTCGAGCAGCCCGCCCCACAACCGGGGCAGCTCGAGCGCCGCCACCCGGCCGAGGCCCCAGAGCGCCGCGCGGCCGGGGTCGGCGGGCTCGTCGCCGCCGATCGCGACCGCGCCGGTGGTCACGCACCACACGGGGACCTCGCGGCCGAGCCCGGCCAGTGCGCGGAGGAGCTCCGCGGTCAGCGTCACGTCGGTGGCCGTCGACAGCACCCCGCCCGTGACTTCGGGCAGCTCGCGGAGGTCTTCGGCCGATTCGAGGGGGAAGGGCACGACTTCGGCGCCGCGGGCGCCGATGGCCGTGGCCAGCTCGGCGGCGAGTGCGCCGGTGTCCGGCGTCGTCACCAGCAGCCAGGAGCCGGACAGCGGGGCGCTCTCGACGGAGACCGGGACCCACCGCACGCGGTACCGCCACGCGTCCGCGGCCGAGAGGGCGCGGCTTTCGCGGTGCCACGGCCCGAGCGCGTCGAGCACCGGCCGCAGCTGCGCGTCCGGCTCGACGTGCAGCGTTTCGGCGAGCGCGGCCAGGTCTCCGGCGTCGACGGCGGCCCAGAACCGCTCTTCGGCCGCCGGGGCGGCGGTGGCGGTGCCGGCCGCCGGGGCCTCCAGCCAGTACCGGCGCCGCTGGAAGGCGTAGGTCGGCAGCTCCACCCGCCGCGGCCGCAGCGGGGTGAACAGCGCGTCCCAGCCGACCGGTGTGCCGGTCACGTGCAGCTGGGCGAGCGCGCTCACCCAGGTGTGCGCGGGCTCGCGGTCGGCGCGCTGGACGGGGACCACGACGGCCTCGTCGTCGAAGCCGGCGAGCACCTCGCGGGCCGGCGCGGTGAGCGCCGCGGCCGGGCCGAGCTCGGCGAACGCCCGGACGCCGAGGCCGGCGGCGGCGCCGACCGCGTCGGCGAACCGCACGGTGGCCCGGACCTGCTCGACCCAGTACGACGGCGAACACAGCTCCTGGTCGACCGGCTTCCCGGTGAGGGTGGAGACGATCGGGATCCGCGGCGCCGCGAAGTCCACTGTGGACAGAACAGCGGCGAACTCGTCGAGCATCGGCGCCATCCGGTGGGAGTGGAAGGCGTGCGAAACGCTCAGCCGGGTGGTCTTCCGGCCGAGCCCGGCCAGCCGCTCGCCGAGCGCTTCGACGGCGTCGGCGTCGCCGGAGACCACGGCGGCCAGCGGGCCGTTGACGGCCGCGAGCGACACCCGGCCGCCGAATTCGCCCAGCAGCGGGGAGATCTCCTCCTCCGAAGCCTGCACGGCGAGCATCGCGCCGCCGGCGGGCAGGGCGGCCATCAGCCGTCCGCGGGCCGCGACCAGGGCGGCGGCGTCGTCGAGCGACAGCACCCCCGCGACGTGCGCGGCGGCGAACTCGCCGACGGAGTGGCCGATCAGCACGCCGGGGGTGACGCCGAAGGATTCGAGCAGCCGGTAGGAGGCGACCTCGAAAGCGAACAAGCCCGCCTGGGCGATCGCGGTGTCGTGGACGTCGGCGCCGGGCTGCCAGAGCACGTCGCGCAGCGTTCGCCCGAGGTGCGTGTCGAGCCGGTCGCAGACCGCGTCGAACGCCTCGGCGAACACCGGGAAACGCGTCCACAGCCCTCGGCCCATGCCCGAATGCTGCGAACCCTGGCCCGCGAACAACACCCCTAGGTTGCCCCTATCGGCCGCGGCCGAGCCGCGCACGACACCGGCGGGCGTCTCCCCGGACGCGATCGCCGCAACCCCCCGGACCAGGGCTTCGAGGTCTTCGGCGACCACCGCGGCGCGGTGGTCCAGCGCCGCCCGGCCGGTCGCCAGCGAGTAGCCGACATCACCGGGTCGCAGGTCCGGCCGCTCGGCCAGCCGGCCGCCCAGCCGGGCGGCCTGGGCGCGCAGGGCCGCCGGGGAAGCCGCCGAAAGCAGCCACGGAACCGGGAACCCGTCCTCGGCGGGACCGGACCGCGCCGGTGCCGGTTCGGCCGGTGCTTCGAGGACCACGTGGGCGTTGGTGCCGCTGATCCCGAAGGAGGACACACCCGCCCGCCGGGGCCGTCCGGTGTCCGGCCAGGGCCGGGCTTCGGTGAGCAGCTCGGCGGAGCCCGCCGACCAGTCCACGACCGACGAGGGCGCGTCCACGTGCAGGGTCTTCGGCAGCAGGTCGTGCCGCATGGCCTGGACCACCTTGATCACGCCCGCGACGCCGGCCGCGGCCTGCGTGTGGCCGATGTTCGACTTGATCGAGCCCAGCAGCACCGGCGTCTCCCGCTCCTGGCCGTAGGTCGCCAGCAGGGCCTGCGCCTCGATCGGATCGCCGAGCCGGGTGCCGGTGCCGTGCGCCTCGACCACGTCGACGTCCTGGGTGGACAGTCCGGCGGCGGCCAGCGCCTGCCGGATCACCCGCTGCTGCGACGGCCCGTTCGGGGCCGTCAGGCCGTTCGACGCGCCGTCGGAGTTCACGGCCGACCCGCGGACCACGGCGAGCACCTCGTGCCCGTTGCGGCGGGCGTCCGAAAGCCGTTCCAGCACGAGGACGCCGACGCCTTCCCCGAACCCGGTGCCGTCGGCGGCTTCGGCGAACGCCTTGCAGCGCCCGTCGCCCGCCAGGCCGCCCTGCCGGGCGAATTCGGCGAACACCTCGGGCTGCGACAGCACGGTGACGCCGCCGGCCAGCGCGAGCGAGCACTCCCCCGCCCGCAGCGCCTGCGCGGCGAGGTGCAGGGCCACCAGCGACGACGAACACGCGGTGTCGACCGTGACCGCGGGCCCTTCGAACCCGAAGGTGTAGGCCACCCGGCCGGAGAGCACGCTGCCGGAGGTGCCGGTCCCGACGTACCCGCTCACCTCCTCGGGCACCGCGGGCAGCCGGCTCGCGTAGTCGTGGTACATCAGGCCGGCGAACACGCCGGTGCTGCTGCCGCGCAGGCTCGACGGGTCGATCCCGGCCCGCTCCAGCGCTTCCCACGACGTCTCGAGCAGCAACCGCTGCTGCGGGTCCATCGCGAGCGCCTCGCGCGGCGAGACCCCGAAGAAGGCGGCGTCGAAGTCGGCGGCGTCGTGCACGAACCCGCCCGTGCCGCCGGGCTGGACCGCCGGGTCCCAGCCGCGGTCGGCGGGGAACGGCGAAAGCGCGTCGCCGCCCGCTTCGAGCAGCGCCCACAGCCCCTCGGGTGTGGTGACCCCGCCGGGGTAGCGGCAGGCCATCGCCACGATCGCGACGGGATCGCCGGTGGACGGGCCGGCCAGGGCCGCGGGCACGTCGGAGGCGCTGTCGGTGCCGAGGGCGCCGGTGAGCAGGTGCCCGGCGAGCGCGGCCGGGTTCGGGTAGTCGAACACCAGCGTCGCCGGGAGCTTCAGCCCGGTCGCCGCGCCGAGCCGGTTGCGGAGTTCGACCGCGGTCAGCGAGTCGAAGCCGAGCTCGGTGAACGACCGGCCCGGCGCGACGGCTTCGGCGGTGCCGTGCCCGAGCACGGTCGCGACGTGGGCCCGGACGAGGTCGAGCAGCACCTTGCGCCGCTCGGCCTCGGCGAGGCCGGCGAGCTCGGCCGCCAGTCCCGGCCGGGAGTCGACGGGGACGGCCGTGCGCCGCGCGGGCGTCCGGACCAGCCCGCGCAGGATCGGCTGCACCGCACCGGTTTCCGCGCGGTGGCGCAGGCCGGCCAGGTCGAGGCGCACCGGCACCGACGCCGGTTCGCCGGAGGCCAGCGCGGCGTCGAACAGCGCAATACCGTCCGTTGTGGACAGTGCCTGCACCGACGCCCGCCCGCGGCGGGCCGCTTCCTCGCCGTCCAGGTGCGCGGTGAGGCCGCTGGCCTGTTCCCACAGTCCCCAGGCCAGCGAAGCCGCCGGGAGGCCACGGGCGCGCCGGTGCTGCGCGAAGGCGTCCAGCCAGGCGTTGGCCGCCGCGTAGCTGCCCTGCCCGGGTGCGCCGAACACGCCCGCGGCGGAGGAGAACAGGACGAACTTCTCGACGTCGCCGGCGAGTTCGTGCAGGTTGCGGGCGGCGAGCACCTTGGTGCGCCACACGGCCGCCATCCGCTCCGGGGTGAGCGACGTGACGACGCCGTCGTCGAGCACCCCGGCCGCGTGCACCACCCCGGCGAGCCGGTCGATGCCGGCCAGCACCGCGGCGAGCGCCGTCCGGTCGGCCGCGTCGCACGCGACGATCCGGACCGTGGCGGGCAGGTCCGCGAGCTCGGCCGCGCCGGGCGCGGCCAGGCCGCTGCGGCTGAGCAGGACCAGGTCGCGGACGCCGTGCTCGGTCACCAGGTGCCGGGCGACGAGCCCGCCGAGCAGGCCGGTGCCGCCGGTGATCAGCACCGTTCCCGCCGCGGGCCACGCCGGTTCGGCCGTGGCCGCCACCCGCCGCAGCCGCGGCACGTGCACGGTTCCGCCGCGCACCGCCAGCTGCGGCTCGTCCGGCGGCAGGCCGTCGGGAACGGCCCCGTCGGTGTCCACGAGCACGAACCGGCCGGGGTGCTCGGACTGGGCGGACCGCACCAGCCCCCAGACCCCGGCCTGCGAGAGGCCTTCGACGGCGTCTTCGGGCCGCACGCCGACGGCGTTGCGGGTCAGCACCACCAGGGGTGCGTCCTCGGCCCGGGCCAGCCAGTCCTGGACGGCGGTCAACGCCTCGACCTCGTCCACGGGCTCGACGACCGCGGCGGGCACCACCGCGGGCTGTTCCCGCACCGGTTCCCAGCGGACGGCGTACAGCGAACCGGCGCCGCCGGTCCGCAGGCGGGCCGGATCGACCTCGCGGACGGCCAGCCCGGCCACGGTGACCACCGGCAGGCCGGTTTCGTCGGTGACCAGCACGGCCAGCGCGTCCGGTCCGGTGGTGGTGAGGCGGACGCGGACCCGGTGCGCGCCCACGGCGTGGACGCGCACGCCGGACCAGACGAACGGCAGCCGGGGTGCTGCGGCTTCGCCCAGCAGCCCGCCGGCGCTCGCCGCGTGCAGGCAGGCGTCCAGGAGCGCGGGGTGCACGGCGAACCCCGGGCCGGCGCCGGCTTCGGCGGGGAGGGCCACTTCGGCGAACACGGCGTCACCGGCTCGCCAGGCCGCGCGCAGGCCCTGGAAGGCGGGGCCGTAGCCGTAGCCGGCCGCGGCGGCCCCGGCGTAGAAGCCGCCGACCGGCACGGGGACCGCGTCGCGCGGTGGCCACGCGGGGAGCCCGGCGGCCGGTTCGGTCGCGCTCGCGGGAGCGAGGGTGCCCGCCGCGTGCCGGACCCAGTCCACGTCCTCGTCCCCGGCGGCGCGCCGGGCGTGCACGGTGACCGCGCGGCGCCCGTCGTCGCCTGCGGGTTCGACGAGCACCTGCACCTCGACGCCGTCCGCTTCGGGGAGGAGGAGCGGGGATTCGAGGGCGAGCTCGTCGACGACCGGGCAGCCGGTCTCCTCGCCCGCCCGGACGGCCAGCTCGACGAGCGCGGCGCCGGGGACGAGCACGGTGCCGAGCACGGCGTGGTCGGCGAGCCAGGGGTGCGACCGGAGCGACAGCTCGCCGGTGAGGACCGTCTGCCCGGACGCGACGGAGACCGCGGTGAGCGCGCCGGTGTCCCGGACGGGGTCGACCCAGTAGCGTTCGTGCTGGAAGGCGTAGGTGGGCAGCTCGACCTGCCGCCCGGGAACGAGGTCTTCCCAGGCCACCGGGACGCCGTGCACGAACGCCTGACCGAACGCGGTGTACAGCTGCCGCAGGTCCCCGTGATCTCTGCGCAGCGTCGGCACCACCGCGCCGGAGACTTCCAGAGCGTCCAGCGTCTGCTGCACACCGACCGTGAGCACCGGATGCGCCGAACTCTCGACGAACACCGTGTACCCAGCCGCAATCGCCGCCCGGACCGCATCCTCGAACTTCACCGTCGCCCGCAGGTTCCGGTACCAGTAATCCGCGGTCAACTCGACCGTGTCGATCTCCTCGCCGGTCAACGTCGAGAAAAAGGCGGTGTCCACACTGGACGGCGTCACCGGCGCCAGATCAGCCAGAATCCGCTCCCGGATCGCCTCCACCTGCGGCGAATGCGACGCATAATCCACCGGCACCCGCCTCACGCGGACACCTTCGGCCTCCCACGCAGCCTGCGCCTCATCCAACGCAGCGACCTCACCCGACACCACCGTCGCCGACGGGCCATTCACCGCGGCAATACCCAACCGCGGATCCAGACCGGCCTCAACCTCGGCCACCGGCAACGGCACTGACAACATTCCACCGGTACCCGACAGCTCGGCAATCGCCTTCGCGCGGAGGGCAACCACCCGAGCACCGTCCTCAACGGACAGAACACCAGCCACCACCGCCGCCGCGATCTCACCCTGCGAATGCCCAATCACCGCAACCGGCTCAACCCCAGCATCACGCCACAACTCCGCAAGACAGACCATCACCGCCCACAGCAACGGCTGCACCACATCAACCCGCTTCAGCACCGCAGGATCAGCCGAACGAGCCACCTCCGTCAACGACCAGTCCACAAAGGACGACAGAGTCGACTCACACTCAGCCCACCGGGAAGCAAAAACCTCCGATGCATCCAGCAGCTCGACGGCCATACCGACCCACTGCGAACCCTGACCCGGGAACACCAGCACCGGACCCGCGCTCTCGACGACCTCGCCCGCCACGACACCGGGCGACTGCTCGCCGTCGGCCAGCGCCGCGAGCCCGTCGAAGAGGTCCTCACCGCCGATGACGACCGCGCGGGAGTCCAGCCGGGCCTTGGCCGTCGCGAGCGAAAACGCGATGTCGCGCGGCGAGCAGCCGGGCCGGTCCGCCAGGGCCGCGCGGAGGCGCCGGGCCTGGGCCCGCACGCCTTCCTCGTCCTTCGCCGACAGGACCCACGGCACGATCGACGGCCCGGCGGCGGAGGCCGGGGGCTCGGCGACGGGCGGGGCTTCGAGGATGACGTGGGCGTTGGTGCCGCTGATGCCGAACGAGGACACCCCGGCCCGGGCGGGCCGTCCGGTTTCCGGCCACGGCGTCGGCTCGGTGACCAGTTCGACCGTGCCCGCCGACCAGTCCACGTGCGACGTCGGCGCGTCCACGTGCAGCGTCGGCGGCACGAGCCCGTGCCGCAGCGCCAGCACCATCTTGATCACGCCCGCGACGCCGGCCGCGGCCTGGGTGTGGCCGATGTTGGACTTGACCGAGCCCAGCAGCAGCGGCTCGGCCCGGTCCTGCCCGTAGGTGGCGAACAGGGCCTGCGCCTCGATCGGGTCGCCGAGCCGGGTGCCCGTGCCATGCGCCTCGACGGCGTCGACGTCCTTGGTGGACAGTCCGGCGGCGGCCAGCGCCTGCCGGATCACCCGCTGCTGCGCGGGGCCGTTCGGTGCGGTCAGCCCGTTCGAGGCGCCGTCCTGGTTGACCGCCGAACCCCGGACCACCGCGAGGATGCGGTGCCCGTTCCGCTGCGCGTCGGACAGCCGCTCCAGCAGGAGGACGCCGGCGCCTTCGCCCCAGCCGGTGCCGTCGGCCGCTTCGGCGAACGCCTTGCAGCGGCCGTCGGCGGCGAGGCCGTTCTGCCGGGAGAAGCCGATGAACGCGCCGGGGGTGGCCATCACGGTCACGCCGCCGGCCAGCGCCAGCGTGCATTCGCCCTGCCGGAGCGCCTGCGCGGCCAGGTGCAGCGCGACCAGCGAAGACGAGCACGCCGTGTCGACGGTGACGGCCGGGCCCTCGAAGCCGAACGCGTAGGAGACCCGGCCGGAGAGCACGCTCGCCGCGCCGCCGGTGCCGCGGAAGCCGGCCAGTTCCTCGGGTCCCTCGTCGACCAGGCCGGGGTAGTCCTGGCCGTTGGTGCCCGCGAACACCCCGACCCGGCTCCCCCGCAGGGACAGCGGGTCGAGCCCGGACCGTTCGAGCACCTCCCACGACGTTTCGAGCAGCAGCCGCTGCTGCGGGTCCATCGCCAGTGCTTCGCGCGGGGAGATGCCGAACAGCGCGGCGTCGAAGTCGCCGGCGCAGTCGACAAAGCCGCCCTCGGCCACGTAGGTCGTGCCCGGGCGGGTGCGCCCGGGGTCGTGGAGCGCGGCGACGTCCCAGCCGCGGTCGGCGGGGAACGGGCCCATGCCGTCCCCGCCGGCCACGAGGAGCTCCCACAGCTCTTCGGGTGAGGACACCCCGCCGGGGAGCCGGCAGGACATCCCGACGACGACCACCGGTTCGGCCGAGACGACGGCGGTTTCGGGCTCGGCCGCGGTCGTGTCACCGGCGAGCAGGCCGGTGAGGTGGCCGGCCAGCGCGGCCGCCGACGGGTGGTCGAACACCACGGTCGTCGGCAGGGTCAGGCCGGTGGCGGCCATCAGGAGGTTGCGCAGTTCGACGGCGGCGAGCGAGTCGAAGCCGAGTTCGCGGAAGGCCCGGCCGGGCGGGATCGCCTCGGCCGAGGCGTGGCCCAGCACGGCCGCGGCCCGCGACCGCACCAGCCCCAGCACGGCGCGGGGCCGCTCGGACGGCGGCACCGCGACCGGATCCGCCGACGGCGAAGGGGCGGCGACGACGGCGGCCGCTTCGGGGATGCCGTCGAGCAGCGGGCTCGGCCGCACGGCGGTGAAATCGGGGGCGAACCGGGCCCAGTCGACGTCGGCGACGACGAGCGCACCGGGCGCCTCGGCCACCCGGCCCAGCACGGCCAGCGCCTCGGCCACCGGGAGCGGGAGCAGCCCGCCGCGGTCGATCCGGCGTTCCACCGCGTCGCCCGAAGCCATCCCGGCGCCCGCCCAGGCACCCCACGCGACGGAGGTGCCCGGCAGGCCTTCGCGCACCCGCCGCTCGGCGAGCGCGTCGAGGTAGGCGTTCGCGGCCGCGTAGTTGGCCTGCCCCCGGCCACCCACCGTCGCCGCGAACGAGGAGAAGAGGACGAACGCCGTGACCGGGTGGTCCCGGGTCAGCTCGTCGAGGTTCCGCGCCGCCGTCACCTTGGGCGCGAAGACGGTCTCGAACCGCGCGGGCGTCATGCTGTCGAAGACGCCGTCGTCGAGCACGCCCGCCGCGTGGAAGACGGCGGAGATCCGCTCGCCGGCCAGCGTCGCGGCCAGCGCGTCCCGGTCGGCCGCGTCGCACGCGGCGAACCGCACCTCGGCGGCCGCGGCTTCGAGGTCCGCGCGCAGCCGCGCCGCACCCGGCGCGTCCTCGCCCCGGCGGCTCAGCAGCACGAGCCGTCCGGCACCGAGGCCGGCCGCCCACTTCGCGACCTCGGCCCCGAGCGCCCCGGTTCCGCCGGTGACCAGCACGGTGCCCGCGGGCGCCCAGTTCGGCCCGGTCTCCGCGGCCGCGCGCACGAGGCGGCGGGCGAAGACGCCGGTCTCGCGGACGGCGACCTGGTCTTCGGTCCCCGCCAGCACGCCCGCGAGCTTCCGGGCGACGCGGTCGCCGACGACCGGCGGCAGCTCGACGAGGCCGGCCCACCGGTCCGGGACCTCGCGGGCGATCGTCCGGCCGAGCCCCCACACCATGGCCGCGGCCGGGTCGGGGCCGTCGTCGCGGGTGACCGCCCACACCGGGGCGGTGATCCCGGCGTCGCCGAGCGCCTGCACGGCCGTCGCCAGTGCGACGACGCCGAGTTCGGCGAGGACGCCGTCGAACCGGCCGGTGAGCCGGGTGGCGAGTTCGGCGCGGCCGGTGCCGTCCGGCACGGCCACGGTGGTCACCTCGGCGCCCCGGCTCGTCAAGGCGGCCGCGAGATCTTCGCTGCCGGTGCCGGAAAGAACGAGCCAGCTGCCGGACAACGACGTGTCCGGCTCCGCCACCGGCACCCACGAAACCCGGTACCGCAGGTCGGCCGCGGCCGGTGCGGTGGCGGCGGCCGGTCCGGCTTCGAGCCAGTAGCGGTCACGCTGGAAGGCGTAGGTCGGCAAGTCGACCCGGCGCGCGGCCCCGAACAGCGGCGTCCAGTCCACGGTGAGGCCGGCGGCGTGCAGGCGGCCGAGCGCGGTCAGGAACGCCTGTACCCCGTCCCGGTCGGCCCGCTGCACGGCGACCCCGTCGACGAGCCCGGCCAGCGCGGCACCGGGCCCGACCTCGACCCAGCGTCCGGCACCCGCGGCGGCCACGGCGTCGGCGAAGCGGACCGTGCCCCGCACCTGGTCGACCCAGTAGCGCGCGTCGAACGCCGTCACCGGCTCGCCGGTCAGCGTCGACACGATCGGCAGCTCGGGGGCGTGATACTCCACAGTGGACGCCACCTCGGCGAACTCCGCCAGCATCGGGTCCATCCGGTGGGAGTGGAAGGCGTGCGACACCTTGAGGCGGCTCGTCTTGCGCCCGTCCGCCCACTCGGCGACCCGCTCGACGGCAGCCACGTCACCCGAAACGACCACCGAGTCCGGGCCGTTGACCGCCGCCAGCGACACCCCGTCACCCAGCACCGGCGCGATCTCGTCCGGCGTGGCCTGCACCGCCAGCATCGCCCCGCCCTCGGGCAACGCCTGCATCAACCGGCCACGCGCCGAAACCAGCGCACAGGCGTCGTCCAGCGAGAGCACACCCGCCACGTGCGCCGCGGCGAACTCACCGATCGAGTGCCCGACCAGGACGTCCGGGCGGACGCCGAAGGACTCCAGCAGGCGGAACAAGGCGACCTCGACCGCGAACAACCCGGCCTGGGTGAACACCGTGCGGTTCAGCAGCTCGGCGTTGAAGCCCCACAGCACGTCCCGCAGCGAAGCGCCCAGACGAGCGCACACGGCGTCGAAAGCCTCGGCGAACACCGGGAACCGCCCGTAGAGGTCGCGGCCCATCCCGAGCACCTGCGAACCCTGTCCCGAGAACAGGAACCCGACCCGGCCGGACCCCACCGAACCCGGTACCACGTTCGCCGCGGGCTCACCGGCAGCCAGTGCCGCCAACCCCGACAGCAACGCCTCGCGGTCCCCGACCACCACCGCGCGTTCCTCGAACGCCGTCCGCCCGGTCACCAGCGAATAGGCGACATCGGTGGCCGAAAGCTCCGGCCGGTCGACCAGGTGGGCCCGCAGCCGGGCCGCCTGCCCGCGCAGCGCCGCGGCCGTCCGGCCCGACAGCACCACCGGCACGGCTCCGGCCGGCCGGGCGGTTTCGTCGACCGCTTCCTCGGGTGCCTGCTCGACGATGACGTGCGCGTTCGTCCCGCTCACGCCGAACGACGACACCCCGGCCCGCCGCGGCGCGCCCGTTTCCGGCCACGGCCGAGCCTCCGTCAGCAGCTCCACCGCGCCGGCCGACCAGTCCACTTCGGACGTCGGCGAGCCCACGTGCAGCGTCTTCGGCAGCACGCCGTGCCGCATCGCCTGCACCATCTTGATCAGGCTGCCGACGCCGGCGGCGGCCTGGGTGTGCCCGATGTTCGACTTCAGCGAACCCAGCAGCAGCGGCCGTTCCCGGTTCCGGCCGTAGGTGGCCAGCAGGGCCTGCGCCTCGATCGGGTCGCCGAGCTTCGTGCCCGTGCCGTGGGCGTCGACGGCGTCGACCTCCGGTGCGGTCAGCCGCGCGTTTTCCAGCGCCTGTTCGATGACCCGCTGCTGAGCGGGCCCGTTCGGCGCGGTCAGGCCGTTCGACGCGCCGTCGGAGTTGACCGCGGAACCGCGGACCACGGCCAGCACCGGGTGCCCGTGGCGGCGCGCGTCGGAGAGCTTCTCCAGCAGCAGCATGCCGGCGCCTTCGGCGAACGCCGTCCCGTCGGCCCCCTCGGCGAAGGCCTTGGCCCGGCCGTCGGGCGCCAGCCCGCGCTGGCGGCTGAACCCGATCAGCGGCCGCGGGCTCGCCATCACCGTCACGCCACCGGCCAGCGCCAGCGTGCACTCGCCCTGCCGCAGCGCCTGCGCGGCCAGGTGCACCGCGACCAGCGACGACGAGCAGGCGGTGTCCACCGTCACCGCGGGTCCGTGGAGGCCGAGCGCGTAGGCGACCCGGCCGGAGGCGATGCTCCCGGCGCTGCCGTTGCCGGTGTAGCCCTCGAGCTCCTCCGGCACCGAGGGCAGGCGCGCGGCGTAGTCCTGGTAGACCAGGCCGGCGAACACCCCGGTCCGGCTGCCGCGCGCGCTCGCGGGGTCGATGCCGGCGTGCTCGAAGGCCTCCCAGGAGGTCTCCAGCAGCAGCCGGTGCTGCGGGTCGACGGTGAGCGCCTCCCGCGGTGACATGTCGAAGAACGCGGCGTCGAAATCGGCGGCCCGGTGGAGGAACCCGCCGTGCCGGGTGTAGCAGGTGCCCGGCCGGTCCGCGTCGGGGTGGTACAGCCGGGCGAGGTCCCAGCCGCGGTCGGCCGGGAACTCGCCGATGGCGTCGGCGCCGTCGGCGACCAGCCGCCACAGCTCGTCGGGCGAGGCGACGCCGCCGGGGAACCGGCAGGACATCCCGACGACGGCGATCGGCTCATGGCCGGTCTCCTCGAGCGCCCGGATGCGCTGCCGGGCCACGTGCAGGTCGGCCGTCACCCGCTTGAGGTAGTCCCGCAGTTTGTCCTGGTTCACCATCTGGTGCCACTTCCTCGCGGTGCGCGGGCCTGCATGGATCAGGACCCGAGTTCGTTGTCGATGAAGGCGAAGATCTCGTCGTCGGTCGCCACGTCGAGCGCGCCGGCCACGGTGGCGGCCTCGCCGCCCCGCCACTTGCCGAGCAGCGCGTCCAGGCGGGAGACCACGCGGCGGCGCGTGTCGTCGCCGTCGGCCAGGCCGGACACCAGCTCCTCGAGCCGGTCGACGGCCGCCAGCGCGGCGGGTTCGGTGTCGCCGCCCGCCAGTTCCGCGGCCAGCACGTCCGCGATCGCGGACGGCGTCGGGTGGTCGAAGGCCAGGGTGGACGGCAGCCGGAGGCCCGTCGCCGCGGTCAGCCGGTTCCGCAGCTCGACCGCCATCAGCGAGTCGAACCCGAGGTCCTTCAGCGGCCGCTCCGGCCGCAGGGCGTCCAGCGACCCGTGCCCGGCCACCGTCGCCACGTGCCCGAGCACCAGCTCCAGCAAGGCCCGCTCGCGGTCCTCAGTGGACAGTCCGGTCAGCCGGTCGCCGAAGGACGCGGTGACTCCGGTGGTGCGCCGGGCGCGGGGCGCGGCCAGCTCGCGGGTGAGCGCGCCGAGCACCTCGGGCACGGAGCCCTCGGCGGCGCCGGTCCGCAGCGCGCCGACGTCGAGGCGGATCGGGACGGCCAGTGTCTCGGCCAGTCCCGCGTCGAACAGCGCCAGCGCCTCCTCGCTGGTCAGCGCGAGGGAACCGCGGCGCGCCATCCGGAGCCGGCCGGCCTCGCCGATCGTCCCGGTCAGCTCGCTGGTGTCGGCCCACCGGCCCCAGGCGAGGGACACCGCGGGCAGGCCGCGGGCCCGGCGGTGGGCCGCCAGTGCGTCGAGGAAGGCGTTGGCGGCCGCGTAGTTGGCTTGCCCGGCGCTGCCGAACACCCCGGCGGCGGAGGAGAACAGGACGAACGCGCCGACGTCGCCGCACAGCTCGTGCAGGTTCAGCGCCGCATCGACCTTCGGCCGCAGGACCGCCTCGAGCCGCTCCGGCGTCAGCGCGCCGACCAGCCCGTCGTCGAGCGTGCCCGCGGTGTGCACGACGCCGGTCAGTTCGAGGCCGGCGACAGCCTTGGCGAGCGCGTCGCGATCGGCGGCGTCACACGCCACGACCTCGGCCCGCGCCCCGAGCCCGGCCAGCTCGGCACACAGTTCGTCCGCACCGGGCGCGTCCGGGCCGCGACGGCTCAGCAACACGAGATCGCGGACCCCGTGCTCGGTCACCAGGTGCCGGGCGACCAGACCGCCCAGCGTGCCGGTGCCACCGGTGACCAGCACCGTGCCGTCGCCCATCTTCCGCGGCACCCGCAGCACCAGCTTGCCGACGTGCTTGGCCTGGCTCATCGTCCGGAACACGTCCCGTGCTTCGGCGATGTCCCGCACCGAAACCGGCAGCGGCCGCAGCACCCCGCGTTCGAACAGCCTCACCAGCTCCGCGAGCATCCCCGCCAGCCGGTCGAGCCCGGCGTCCCGCAGGTCGAACGAGCGGTACACGACCCCCGGGTACTCCTTGGCCACCAGCTCCGGATCACGGACGTCGTTCTTGCCCATCTCGACGAACCGGCCGCCTCGCGGCAACAACCGAAGAGACGCGTCCACGAACTCACCGGTCAGCGCGTCCAGCACCACATCGACCCCGGCACCGCCGGTCGCTCCGAGGAACGCGCTCTCGAAGTCCAAGGTGCGCGACGACGCCAGCCGCTCGGCGTCGACGTCCACCGACGGCCACTTCGCCGGACTCGCCGTCCCGAACACCGTCGCGCCCAGGTGCCGCGCGATCTGCACCGCCGCCATACCGACACCACCGGCCGCCGCGTGCACCAGCACCGACTCGCCGTCGCGGACCCCGGCCAGGTCGTTCAGCGCATACCAAGCCGTCAAAAACGCCACCGGAACCGAAGCCGCCGTCTCGAACGACCAATCCGACGGCATCCGCGCGACCTCCCGCCGGTCCACCACCGCCACCGGTCCCAACGCCCCGCTGCACAACCCGAAAACCCGGTCCCCCGGCGCCAGATCCGTGACCGCCGCACCGACCTCGAGCACCACACCGGCGCCTTCGGAGCCCATCCGCGAAGCGCCCGGGTACATCCCGAGACCGATCAGCACGTCCCGGAAGTTCACCCCGACCGCGCGCACCCCGACCCGGACTTCGCCGTCTCCCAGCGGCCGCACCGCCTCCGGTGCCTCGACCAGCGCGAGGTCGTCGAGGGTCCCGGCCTTCGTCACGTCCAGCCGCCACGGGCCCTCGGGCGCCCGCAACCGGTCGTCCGCCGCCCGGACGAGCCGGGGTGCCAGTACGACGCCGTCGCGCACGGCCAGCTGCGGCTCGTCCAGTCCCAGCGCCCGCTCGAAACCCGCTTCGGCGTCGAGGTCCAGCAGGACGAACCGGCCCGGGTTCTCCGACTGGGCCGAGCGCACCAGGCCCCACACGGCGGCCTGCGCGAGCCCGGCCACGGCCTCGTCGTCGCCGGCGGCCACGGCACCGCGGGTGACCACGACCAGCTTCGCCCGCCCGAACCGCTCGCCGGCCAGCCAGCCGCGCAGGATCTCCAGGGTTCGCCGCGTGACGTCGTGGACCCGCGCGGTCAGCGGGCCCTCCTCCGGCGCGGGCACCGGGAACACGACGACGTCGGGCACCGGGTCGAGCGCGGCGAGGCCGGGGTGTTCGGCGGTGCCCAGCACCGCCCACGTCCCGGCGGGGCGCGGATCGGCGGCGACCGGGCGCCAGGCGAGCCGGTGGAGGAAGTCCGGGCGCGTCTGCGCCATGGGCCGCGACACCACCGACCGTGCGGTCAGCACGGGGGCGCCGGAGCCGTCGGTCACGCCGAGCGTGACACCGTCGGCGCCGGCCGGGCCGACGCGGGCACGCAGGACCGTGGCCCCGCGCGAGTGCAGCCGGACGCCGGTCCACGCGAACGGCAGCCGGGGCGTGCCCGGGTCATCGGAGGACCGCAGCTTGCCCGCCTGCAGCACGGCGTCGAGCAGGACCGGGTGCAGCCCGAACCCGCCAGCGTGCTCGCCATCGGGGAGCCGGATGTCGGCGAAGATCTCGTCGCCGAGCCGCCAGGCCCGGTGGAGGCCTTGGAACGCGGGACCGTATTCGTAGCCCGCGTCGGCGAACCGCTGGTGGACGTCGTCGACCGGCACCGGCACGGCCCCGGCGGGCGGCCACTCGCCCGGCCCGTCCGGCACGGCGGTTCCGCCGGTGGTCAGCGTGCCGCTCGCGTGCCGGATCCACTCTTCGGCACCCGTACGCGAGTGGATCGTCAACGCACGGCGACCGTCGTCCGCTGCCGGCGCGACGCCGAGCTGGAGATCGATCCCGCCCTCGCCGGCCAGGGTGAGCGGGGCCTCCAAGGTGAGCTCTTCGATCTCGGCGCAGCCCGCCTCGGCCGCGGCCAGCGCGGCGAGTTCGACGAACGCGGCGCCGGGCAGCAGCACGGTCCCGCGGACCGCGTGCTCGGCCAGCCACGGCTGGGCCGACGGCGAAAGCCGGCCCGTCAAGGTGAGCGCGCCGGACTCCGCGGCCCGGACGGCCGTGCCCACCAGGGGGTGGCCGGTGGCGCCGAGACCCCACGCCTGCGGGTCCCCGCCACCGTCCCCGCCGGGACGGGGCCAGAACCGCCGGTGCTGGAAGGCGTAGGTGGGCAGCTCCACCACCCGGCCGGAAACCAGCCGTTCCCAGGCGACCGGCACACCCGCGCCGTGCGCGTCCCCGTAAGCGGTGTAGAGCTGTTCGAGCCCGCCCCGGTCCCGGCGCAGGGTCGGCACGGCCGCGCCGTCGGTCCCGGCCGCGTCGAGCGTCTGCTGGACGCCGACGGTCAGGACCGGGTGGGCCGAGCTTTCGACGAACACCGTGTGCCCGGCCGCGATCGCCGCTCGCACGGCGTCTTCGAACCGCACGGTGGCCCGCAGGTTGCGGTACCAGTACTCGGCGGTGAGCTCGGCGGTGTCGATCGGCTCGCCGGTCAGCGTCGAGAAGAACGTGGTGTCCACACTGGACGGATGCACCGGGGCCAGCTCGCGGAGGATCCGCTCCCGGATCGCCTCGACCTGCGGCGAGTGGGACGCGTAGTCGACGGGCACCCGGCGCACCCGGACGTCGGCGGCTTCCCAGGCGGCCTGGGCCGCGTCGAGCGCGGCGGCCTCACCCGAGACGACGGTCGCGGACGGGCCGTTCACCGCGGCCACCCCCAGCCGCGGGTCCAGGCCGGCCTCGACGTCGGCCACCGGCAACGGCACCGACAACATCCCGCCGGTCCCCGCCAGCTCGGTGATCGCCTTCGCCCGCAGCGCAACCACCCGCGCACCGTCCTCAAGGGACAACGCACCGGCGACCACGGCCGCGGCGATCTCGCCCTGGGAGTGCCCGATCACGGCCGCGGGCTCGACGCCGGCGGCTCGCCACGTCTCGGCCAGGCAGACCATCACCGCCCACAGCAGCGGCTGCACCACGTCCACCCGCTCCAGCAAGGCGGGATCGCCCGAGCGGGCCACCTCCGTCAGCGACCAGTCCACAAAGGACGCCAGGGCCGCCTCACACTCAGCCCAACGAGCCGCGAACACGTCCGAAGAATCCAGCAGCTCGACGGCCATCCCCGCCCACTGCGAACCCTGGCCCGGGAACACCAGCACCGGGCCCGCACCACCGGCGACGCGACCGGGCGCCTGCTCCCCCGACGCCACCGCGGCCAGCCGGGCCAGCAGTTCGTCGCGGCCGGTGCCCACCACGACCGCGCGGTGCTCCAGCCGGGCCCTGGTCGTGGCCAGCGAAAACGCCACATCGGACGGGGTCGGTGCCGGGTGCTCGGCCAGGTGCCCGGCCAGCCGCTCCGCCTGGGCCCGCACCGCCGCGGCCGACTTCCCCGACAGCACCCACGGCACGACCGCGGGCACGGGCACCGGCGCGGGTTCCGGTTCCGCCGGCACGGCCGGCGCTTCTTCGACGAGCAGGTGGGCGTTCGTGCCGCTCATGCCGAACGACGACACCCCGGCCCGCCTCGGCCGGTCCGAAGCCGGCCACGGCCGGGCCTCGGTCAGCAGCTCCACCGCACCCGCCGACCAGTCGACCCGCGAAGACGGCGGATCGGCGTGCAACGTCTTCGGCAGCAGGCCGTGCCGCAGGGCCAGCACCACCTTGAACACCCCGGCAACGCCGGCCGCGCCCTGCGTGTGGCCGAGGTTCGACTTGACCGACCCCAGCAGCAGCGGCCGCTCGCGGTGCTGCCCGTAGGTGGCGAGCAGGGCCTGCGCCTCGATCGGGTCGCCCAGCCTCGTGCCGGTCCCGTGCGCCTCGACGACGTCGACGTCCGCCGGGGCGAGCCCGGCGTCGGCCAGTGCCTGGCGGATCACCCGCTGCTGGGCCGGGCCGTTCGGGGCGGTCAGGCCGTTCGAGGCGCCGTCTTGGTTGACCGCGGAACCGGTGAGCACGGCCAGCACGGGGTGTCCCTGCCGTCGCGCGTCCGAAAGCCGCTCGACCAGCAGCACCCCGACGCCCTCGGCGAAGCCGGCGCCGTCGGCTTCCTCGCCGAACGCCTTGCACCGGCCGTCGGCGGCCACGCCCCGCTGGCGGGAGAACGCGGTGAAGATCCGCGGGGTGGGCATGATCGCGCTGCCGCCGGCCAGTGCCACGTCGCACTCGCCGGCGCGCAGCGCGCGGATGGCCAGGTGCAGCGCCACCAGCGACGAGGAACACGCGGTGTCCACGGTCACCGCCGGGCCTTCGAAGCCGAAGGTGTAGGCGACCCGGCCGGACAGCACGCTCGACGCGTTCCCGGTGAGGACGTGCCCTTCGAGGTCGGCGCCTTCGGTGCGCAGCAGGCCGCTGTAGTCCTGGGTGGACGCGCCGAAGAACACCCCGGCGCGCGTCCCGGCCAGCGTCGTCACGTCGATGCCCGCCCGCTCCACCGCTTCCCAGGACGTCTCCAGCAGCAGCCGTTGCTGCGGGTCCATGGCCAGCGCCTCACGCGGGCTGATCGAGAACAGCTCGGGGTCGAACGCGGCGACGTCGTCGAGGAAGCCGCCCCGCCGGACGGTGGACTTGCCCGGCGCGTCGGGGTCGGCGTCGAACACGGCGTCGAGGTCCCAGCCGCGGTCGGCGGGGAACTCGCCGATGGCGTCGCCACCCGAAGCGAGCAGCCGCCACAGCTGCTCGGGCGAGGTGATCCCGCCCGGGAAGCGGCAGCCGAGGCCGACGACGGCGATCGGTTCGCGGCCGGCGTCCTCGCGTTCGCGCAGCTGCCGCCGGGTGGCGCGCAGGTCTTCCGACACGCGCTTGAGGTAGTCCCTCAGCTTGTCTTCGGTGTTCATCGCGGCTTCTCCGTCTCGCTGCGGACCGGTCACGTCAGGCCGAACTCGTCGTCGATGAGCGAAAAGAGCTCGTCGTCGGTCGCCGACCGGAATTCGCGCGCGGCGCCGTCGGCGTCCGGCTGCCGCCGGGCGCGCCACCGGGTCAGCAGGGCTTCGAGCCGCGCTCCGACGCCCGCGTCCGGCCCGTCGCCGTCGAACAGCGCCGCCTCCAGCCGGTCGAGTTCGAGCTCGGCGGTCGCGGCCGGGGTGGCCGGCCGCAGCTCGGCGCGCAGGTGCGCGGCGAGCGCGGCCGGGGTCGGGTGGTCGAAGACGAGCGTCGCGGCCAGCTTCAGGCCGGTCGCGGCGGCGAGGCGGTTGCGCAGCTCCACCGCGGTCAGCGAGTCGAACCCGAGGTCCTTGAACGGGCGATCGGCGTCCGGGGCGGTGTGCCCGACGACGGCGCTCACGTGGCCGGTCAGCAGGTTCAGCAGCACTCGGTCGGCTTCGCTCTCGGGGAGGACGGCGAGCCGGGTGGCCAGGGTGCCCGCGGCGGCTTCGGTGACCGTGCCCGCCTGCCGCCGGGTGACGCGCCGGACGAGCCCGCGCAGCACCGGGGCGACGGCAGGCTGGGCGCGCAGGGCCGCGAGGTCGAGCCGGATCGGGGCGAGCAGCGGCTCGCCCGCGGACAGGGCCTCGTCGAACAACGCCAGGCCATCCTCTGTGGACAGTGCGATGGTGCTGCGGCGCGCCAGCCGCCGGGTGTCCGCTTCGGACAGGGTGCCGGTCATGCCGCTCGCTTCCGCCCACAGCCCCCAGGCCAGCGAAGTCCCCGGCAGTCCGTGGGCCCGGCGGTGCTGGGCGAGGGCGTCCAGGAACGTGTTCGCGGCGGCGTAGGCGGCCTGTCCCGGCCGGCCGAACAGGCCCGCGGACGAGGAGAACAGGACGAAGGCGCCGACGTCACCGCACAGCTCGTGCAGGTTCAGCGCCGCATCGACCTTCGGCCGCAGGACTTCGGCCAGCCGCTCCGGCGTCACCGACTCGAGCACGCCGTCGCCGAGCACCCCGGCCGCGTGCACGACCCCGGCCAGGTCGAGACCGGCGACGACCTTCGCGAGCGCGTCGCGATCCGCCGCGTCGCACGCCACGACCTCGGCCCGCGCGCCGAGCCCGGCCAGCTCGGCACACAGTTCGCCGGCGCCGGGTGTGTCCGGGCCGCGACGGCTCAGCAGCACCAAGTCCCGGACCCCGTGCTCGGTCACCAGGTGCCGCGCCAGCAACGCACCCAGGGTGCCGGTGCCGCCGGTGATCAGCACCGTGCCGTCAGCCATCTTCCGCGGCACCCGCAGCACCAGCTTGCCGACGTGCTTGGCCTGGCTCATCGTCCGGAACACATCCCGTGCTTCGGCGATGTCCCGCACCGAAACCGGCAGCGGCCGCAGCACCCCGCGTTCGAACAGCGCGGTGACTTCGGCGAGCATCCCGGCCAGCCGGTCGAGCCCGGCGTCCCGCAGGTCGAACGAGCGGTACACGACCCCGGGGTACTCCTTGGCCACCAGTTCCGGGTCGCGGATGTCGTTCTTGCCCATCTCGACGAACCGGCCGCCTCGCGGCAGCAAGCGCAGGGACGCGTCCACGAACTCGCCGGTCAGCGCGTCCAGCACGACATCGACCCCGGCGCCGCCGGTGGCCGCGAGGAACTCGGGCTCGAAGTCCAGGGTCCGCGAGGACGCCAGCCGCTCGGCCGCGATTCCCACCGACGGCCACTTCGCCGGGCTGGCCGTGCCGAACACGGTCGCCCCCAGGTGCTCGGACACCTGCACCGCGGCCATGCCGACACCACCGGCGGCCGCGTGCACCAGCACCGATTCACCGTGACGCAGCCCGGCCAGGTCGTTCAGCGCGTACCAAGCCGTCAGAAACGCCACCGGAACCGAAGCCGCCGTCTCGAACGACCAATCCGACGGCATCCGCGTGATCTCCCGCCGGTCCACCACCGCCACGGGTCCCAGCGCCCCGCTGCACAACCCGAAAACCCGGTCCCCCGGCGCCAGGTCCGTGACCGTGGCACCGACCTCCAGGACGACACCGGCGCCCTCGGCGCCCATCGGCACCGCGTCGGGGTACATCCCGAGGCCGATCAGCACGTCGCGGAAGTTCAGGCCGACCGCGCGCACGCCGAGCCGGACTTCGTTGTCCCGCAGGGCGCGGAGCGCCCCGGGTGCCTCGACCAGCGCGAGGTCGTCCAGGGTCCCGGCCTTCGTCACGTCCAGCCGCCACGGGCCCTCGGGCGCCCGCAACCGGTCGTCCCCGGCGCGGGCGAGGCGGGGCGCGAGCAGCGCGTCCGCGCGCACGGCCAGCTGCGGCTCGTCCAGCTCCAGCGCCGTGGCGAGGGCCCGGTCGAACCGCGCGCCCTCGTCGAGGTCGAGCAAGACGAACCGGCCGGGGTGCTCCGACTGCGCCGAGCGCAGCAGCCCCCACAGCCCGGCGCCGGTGACCCCGGCGACCCGGTCACCGGGGCTCGCCGCCACCGCGTCGCGGGTGAGCACCACTAGCCGCGAGTGCGCGAGCCGGTCGTCGGCCAGGAAGGAACGGACCAGTTCCAGTCCCTTTTGGACGGTCTCGACGGCCGCTCCGGGCGGTACCTCGGCGACGAGCACCGGCGGCACCGCCGCCCCATCGCCGAGGTGCCCGTCGAACGGCACCCACCGGGGTGCCGGGGCGTCCGACGGCCGGACCGGGGTCCAGTCCACGGTGTACAGCCGGTTTTCGCGCGCGGCGAGCCCTCCGGGAGCCACCGGCCGCGACACGAGCGTGTCCACGGCAGCGACGACCGCCCCGGTCACGTCGGTGAGCAGCAGCGACACGCCGTCTTCGCCGGCCGGGGTGATCCGCACGCGGACGGTGGCGGCACCCGTCGCGTGCAGGCGCACGCCGGACCACGAAAACGGGAGCCGGATCCGGCCGGCCTCGGGCTGCGGCACGAACGAGGCCAGGCGCAGTCCGTGCAGCGCGGCGTCGAGCAACGCCGGGTGGATGCCGTAGCGCCCGGCGGCCCGGCGCTGTTCCTCCGGCAGCGTCACCTCGGCGAACACCGCGTCGGCGGTCTCCCACGCGGCGGTCAGGCCGCGGAAGGCGGGGCCGTACCGGTAGCCGGTCTCGGCGAGCCGGTCGTAGAAGCCGGTCAGCTCGAGCGGCCGGGCGCCGGCGGGTGGCCACTGCGGCGCTTCGGGGGCCGGGCCGGCGGCGGTCTCGGTGAGCACCCCGGTCGCGTGCCGGGTCCAGGTCTCGTCGCCGTCGGGGCAGGAGTGGATGGCCAGCGGACGGCCGCCGTCCTCGCCGGGTGCACCGACCGAAACCTGCACCCGCACCGCGGCCGGGCCGGGCAGCACGAGCGGGTTCTCCAGCACCAGTTCCCCAACGCCGGCGCAGCCGGTGCGGTCCGCGGCGCACAGCGCGAGTTCGAGCAGCGCGGCACCCGGCACCAGGACGACGTCGCCGGCCGCGTGGTCGGCGAGCCACGGGTGCGTCCGCGTCGAAAGGCGGCCGGTGAGCAGCACCCCGCCGGAGTCCGCCACGGCCACGGCCGCACCCAGCAGCGGGTGCCCGGCTTCGGTCAGCCCCAGCCCGGTCGCGTCGCCCGCACGCCGCGCGGCGGCGTCCGGCCAGTACCGGTCCCGGCGGAAGGCGTAGGTCGGCAGGTCGGCGCCGGCCCGGTCGCCGAAGCCCCACGACACCGGCAGGCCGTTGACGCGGGCGGTGGCCAGCGCGGTGCAGAGCTGCCGGGGCCCGCCGTGGTCGCGCCGCAGCGTCGGCACGACGACGCCGCGCACGCCCGCGGCTTCGAGGGTCTGCTCGACGCCGAGGGTGAGCACGGGGTGCGGGGAGACTTCGACGAAGCTGGTGTGCCCGGCCGCGACCGCGGCCAGCACGGCGGCCGAGAAGTGCACCGTGCCACGCAGGTTCCGGTACCAGTAGTCCGCGTCGAGGCCGGCGCCGTCGACGGCCGCGCTCTCCAGCGCCGAGAAGAAGATCGTGTCCACAGAGGAGGGCCGAAGGCCGTCGAGGTCGATCAGGATCCGCTCGCGGATGGACTCGACCTGCGGTGAGTGCGACGCGTAGTCCACCGGGACCCGCCGCACGCGCACGCCGGCCGCTTCCCACCGCGCCTGCGCCTCGGCCAGCGCGTCCGCCGCGCCGGAAACCACGCAGACGGCGGGGCCGTTGACGGCCGCGATCCCGAGCCGCGGGTCCAGCCCGGCCTCGACGTCGGCCGCCGGCAGCGGCACCGACAGCATCCCGCCCGTTCCCGCGAGCTCGGTGATCGCCTTGGCCCGCAGCGCGACCACCCGCGCGCCGTCCTCCACGGACAGCGCACCGGCGACGACGGCGGCGGCGATCTCGCCCTGCGAATGCCCGATCACCGCGGCCGGCCGGACGCCCGCCGACCGCCAGACCTCGGCGAGGCTCACCATCATCGCCCACAGCAGCGGCTGCACGACGTCGACGCGGTCGAGGACCGCCGGGTCGGCCGAGCGCGCCACCTCGGTCGGCGACCAGTCCACCCAGCGCGCCAGCGCCCGCTCGCACTCGGCCCACCGCCGGGCGAACACCTCGTGGGCATCGAGCAGCCCGACGGCCATGCCGAGCCACTGCGCGCCCTGGCCGGGGAAGACCAGGACGGGCCCGGCGCCGGGCTCCGCCGCCACCCCGGTGACCACCTCGGCCCCCGGTTCGCCCGCGGCCAGCGCGGCGAGCCCCGCCAAAAGTTCGTCGCGGTCCGCGCCGAGCACCGCCGCCCGGTGCGCCAGCCCCGAGCGCGTGCGGTCCAACGTCGCGGCCACGTCCACAACGGACAGTCCGGGACGCGCGGCGACGTGGTCGTAGAGCTGCTCCGCCTGTGTCCGCACCGCGTCGGCGGACGTCGCGCTCAGCAGCCACGGCACCAGCCGGTCCGGTTCCGGTTCGCGCGGCTCGGCCGGCGGCGGTTCCTCCAGGATCAGGTGGGCGTTGGTCCCGCTGATGCCGAAGGACGAAACGCCCGCCCGGCGCGGCCGCGGCCCGCGTGGCCACGGCTGTTCACCGGTCAGCAGCCGGACCTGCCCGGCCGTCCAGTCCACGTGGGACGACGGCTCGGCCGCGTGCAGCGTCGCGGGCAGCACCCCGGCCCGCATGGCCAGCACCACCTTCATCATCCCGGCGACCCCGGCCGCGGCCTGGGTGTGCCCGATGTTCGACTTCACCGAGCCCAGCCACAGCGGCCGGTCCCGGTCCCGGCCGTAGGTGGCCAGCAGGGCCTGCGCCTCGATCGGATCGCCGAGCTTCGTGCCCGTGCCGTGCGCCTCGACCACGTCGACGTCCTGAGCAGACAATCCGGCGGCGGCCAGCGCCTGCCGGATCACCCGCTGCTGCGACGGCCCGTTCGGCGCGGTGAGGCCGTTCGACGCGCCGTCGGAGTTGATCGCGGAGCCCTTCAGCAGCGCGAGCACCGGGTGCCCGTTGCGGCGCGCGTCGGACAGCCGCTCCAGCACCAGCACGCCGACGCCCTCGGCGAACCCGGCGCCGCCGGCGTCCTCGGCGAACGCGCGGCACCGCCCGTCCCCGGACAGCGCACCCTGCCGCGACAGCTCGACGAACCGGCGGGGCGTGGCCATGATCGTCACGCCGCCGGCCAGCGCGAGCGTGCACTCGCCGCGGCGCAGCGCCTGATCGGCGAGGTGGGTCGCGACCAGCGACGACGAACACGCCGTGTCCACCGAAACGGCCGCGCCCTCCAGGCCGAGCACGTAGGCCACCCGGCCGGACAGCACGCTCGACGCCGTCCCGGTGCCGCGGAAGCCTTCCAGGACGGCGTCGTCGAGGAGCTCGGCGTAGTCGTGGGTGTTGACACCGGTGTAGACGCCGGTGCGGCTGCCGCGCAGGCTCGACGGGTCGATGCCCGCCCGCTCCAGCGCCTCCCACGACGTCTCCAGCAGCAGCCGCTGCTGCGGGTCCATGGCGAGCGCCTCGCGCGGCGAGACGCTGAAGAACGCCGGGTCGAATTCGTCGGCGTCGTAGAGGAACCCGCCCTCGCGGGTGACGGACTTGCCCGCCGCCTCCGGGTCCGGGTCGTGCAGCCCGTCGACGTCCCAGCCGCGCCCGGCCGGGAACGGGCCGATCGCGTCGCCGCCGGCGGCGACGAACGCCCAGTACTCGTCCGGGGTGCGGATGCCGCCGGGGAACCGGCAGGCCATGCCGACGATCGCGACCGGCTCGCCGTCGGCGGCCGCGGCGACGGGCGCGGCCACGTCGGTTTCGCCGCCGCCCAGCTCCGCGGCGAGGTACCCGGCCAGCGCGGCCGGGGTCGGGTAGTCGAAGACGGCGGTGGCGGGCAGGCTCAAGCCGGTGGCCGCCGCGAGCGCGTTGCGCAGCTCGACCGCGGTCAGCGAGTCGCAGCCGAGGTCCTTGAACGACCGGTCGGCGGGCACGTCGGCCGGTCCGGCGTGCCCGAGCACCGACGCGGTGTGCGTGCGGACCAGCACGGCGAGCTCGGCCCGGCTCCGCCCGGCCGGCTTCGCCGCCTCCGACGGCGGACGCGCCTCCGGCAGTTCGGCGAGCAGCGGGCTCGGCCGGGCACCGGCGAACGACACCGCGAAGCGGTCCCAGCGGATGTCGGCGACGGTCAGCGTGGTCTCGCCGTCGGCGATCGCCGCGGTGAGCGCGCCGAGGGCGAGCGCGGGCGGCATGGCGCCGAGCCCGCGCAGCCGGAGCCGGTCGGCGGCCGCGCCACCGGCCGCCATGCCGCCCTCCGCCCACGGTCCCCAGGCGATCGACGTCGCCGGCAGGCCGCGGGCCCGGCGGTACGACGCGAGCGCGTCCAGGTAGGCGTTGGCGGCGGCGTAGTTGCCCTGGCCGGCGCTGCCGAGCGTGCCCGTGTCGGAGGAGAACAGCACGAAGGCGTCGAGGCCGGCGTCTTCGGTGAGCTCGTGCAGCACCCACGCGGAGTCCGCCTTGGCCGTCAGCACCGGTTCGAACCGCTCGGGCGTGAGGGATTCGAGGACGCCGTCGGCCAGCACCCCGGCCGCGTGCACGACGGCGCGCACGGGCTGGTCTTCCGGCAGGGCGGCGAGCACGGCCGCGACGGCGGCCCGGTCGGCCGCGTCCACGGCGGCGACGGTGACCGCCGCCCCCGCGGCGGTGAGCTCGGCTTCGAGCGCGGCCGCGCCGGGTGCGTCCCGGCCACGGCGGCTGAGCAGCAGCAGCCGTTCGGCGCCACCGGCGGCGAGCTCGCGGGCGACCTCGGCCCCGAGCGCGCCGGTGCCGCCGGTGATCAGGACCGTGCCGCGGGGCTGCCACGCGGTGACGCCCGCGCTCGCGCGGGGTGCGCGGACGAGCCGGCGGGCGAGCACCCCGGCCGCCCGGACGGCGACCTGGTCCTCGCCGGTCCGGCCGGAAAGCACCGCGCACAGCCGGTCGGCGGCGCTTTCGTCGAGTTCCGCGGGCAGGTCGACGAGCCCGCCCCACAGCCGGGGGTGCTCCAGCGCGGCGACCGCGCCGAGGCCCCAGGCCATGGCCTGGCGGGGCGCGGTGACCGGGTCGTGGTCCGAAGTGGACACCGCGCCCGCGGTCAGGCACCACACGGGTGCTTCGCCGCCCCGGCCGGTGAGCGCGCGCAGCAGCTCGGCGAGCGCGGCCGGGCCGTCGGCGGCGAGCGTGGTCAGCACGCCGGCCACCGGTTCGGCGGGCCACCGTGCGGGCAGGTCGGCGAGGGTCGTGGCCACGACGTGGGCGCCTCGCGCGGCGAGGGCCGCGGTGACCGGCCCGGCGAGCGGGCAGGCCGCCGGGTGGACGAGCAGCCAGGTGCCGGCCGGCGGCGCGGCGGGAGCCGGGACCGGGCGCCAGGCGACGCGGTAGCGCCAGGCGTCGACCGGGTCGCCGGTGGGGGCGGGATCGAGCCAGAACCGCTGGTGCTCGAACGGGTACGTCGGCAGGTCCACCCGGCGTGCGCCCTCGAACAGCGGCGACCAGTCCACGGTGACGCCGTCGACGTGCAGCCGGCCCAGCGCGGTCAGGAACGCCGGCACCCCATCGCGGTCGGCCCGCTGCACCGCCACACCATCGACCAGCCCGGCCAGCACCGCACCCGGCCCGACCTCGACCCAGCGCCCGGCACCCGCAGCCACCACGGCGTCGGCAAAACGGACCGTGCCCCGCACCTGATCGACCCAGTACTGCGCGTCGAACACCGTCACCGGCTCACCGGTCAAGGTCGACACGATCGGCAGCTCCGGCGCGTGATACTCCACAGTGGACGCCACCGCCGCGAACTCCGCCAGCATCGGATCCATCCGATGCGAATGGAACGCGTGCGACACTTTCAGCCAGCGCGTTTTGCGGTCGGCCGCCCATTCGGCAACCTGCTCGACCGCCGCCACATCACCCGAAACAACGACCGAATCCGGACCGTTCACCGCGGCCAGCGAAACACCATCACCCAGCACCGGGGCGATCTCCGAGTGCGTGGCCTGCACCGCCAGCATCGCCCCACCCTCGGGCAACGCCTGCATCAACCGACCACGCGCCGACACCAGCGCACACGCGTCATCCAGCGAAAGCACACCAGCAACATGCGCCGCCGCGAACTCACCGATCGAATGCCCCACCAACACATCCGGCCGCACCCCAAACGACTCCAACAAGCGGAACAACGCCACCTCGACCGCAAACAACCCGGCCTGAGTGAACACCGTCCGATTCAGCAGCTCGGCATCCGAACCCCACAGCACATCCCGCAACGACGAATCGAGACGAGCGCACACCGCGTCGAAAGCCTCGGCGAAAACCGGGAACCGCTCGTACAGATCCCGGCCCATCCCAAGAACCTGCGAACCCTGACCCGAGAACAGAAACCCGGTGCGACCGGAACCCACCAGACCCGAAACCACGTTCGCAGCGGGCTCCCCGGCAGCCAGGGCCGACAAACCCGACAGCAGCGCGTCCCGCTCGCCGACCACCACCGCGCGGTGCTCCAACGCCGCCCGCCCGGTGGCCAGGGAGAAGGCAACGTCGGCGATCCGCGAGCCCGCCACCCGAGCCCGCACCCGGTCGGCCTGCGCCCGCAACGCCGGTGCACTGGCCGCGGAGAGCAGCCAAGCCACCGGACCGCGTTCGGAGTCCACATTGGACCCGCCAGGCGTCGTGGGCGCCTGCTCGATGAGCACGTGCGCGTTGGTGCCGCTCACGCCGAACGACGACACCCCGGCCCGCCGCGGCGACCCGGTCTCCGGCCACGGCCGGGCCTCGGTCAGCAGCTCCACCGCACCGGCCGACCAGTCCACTTCGGACGTCGGGCGGTCCACGTGCAGCGTCTTCGGCACGACGCCGTGCCGCATCGCCATGACCGTCTTGATGATGCCCGCCACCCCGGCCGCGGCCTGGGTGTGCCCGATGTTCGACTTCAGCGAACCCAGCAGCAACGGCGTTTCCCGGTCCCGGCCGTAGGTGGCCAGCAGCGCCTGCGCTTCGATCGGGTCGCCCAGCCGGGTCCCGGTGCCGTGCGCTTCGACCACGTCGACGTCCTGGGCGGACAGGCCGGCGGAAGCCAGCGCCCGCCGGATCACCCGCTGCTGCGCCGGGCCGTTCGGGGCGGTCAGCCCGTTCGACGCCCCGTCGGAGTTCACCGCCGAACCCCGCACCAGCGCCAGGATCTCGTGTCCGTGGCGGCGCGCGTCGGCCACGCTCTCCAGCAGCAGCACACCGGCGCCCTCGGCCCAGCCGGTGCCGTCGGCGGCGTCGGCGAACGACTTGCAGCGCCCGTCCGCCGCCAGCCCGCCCTGCCGGGAGAACTGCGCGAACTTCGCGGGCGTGGCCAGCACCGTCACCCCGGCGACCACGGCCAGCGAGCAGTCACCGGCCCGCAGCGACTGCACCGCCAGGTGCAGCGCCGTCAGCGAAGCCGAGCAGGCCGTGTCGACGGTCACCGCGGGACCTTCGAGGCCGAACGTGTAGGCGACGCGGCCCGAGAGGACGCTCGCCGCGCTGCCCGTGCCCCGGTAGCCCTCGAGCTCGCCGGGCGAGCCGAGCAGGAGGGTGCCGTAGTCCTGGCCGTTCGTGCCCGCGAACACCCCGGTCGGGCTGCCGCGCAGGGCGCCGGGGTCGATGCCCGCCCGCTCGAAGGCCTCCCAGCAGGTTTCCAGCAGCACCCGCTGCTGCGGGTCCATCGCCAGCGCTTCCCGCGGGGAAATCCCGAAGAAGCCGGCGTCGAACCCGGCCGCGTCGGCGAGGAAGCCGCCCTCGCGGGTGTCCGACGTGCCGGGCTCGCCCGGCGCGCGGCCGAAGAGCGCGCCGAAGTCCCAGCCGCGGTCGGCGGGGAACGCGGTGACCGCGTCACCCCCGCGCTCGAGCAGCGCCCACAGCTCTTCCGGGGACCCGATCCCGCCGGGCAGGCGACAGCTCATCGCCACGATCGCGATCGGCTCGTCCGCCGACGCCGGGCTCGGGACGTCCGGCCCGGCGTCGTCGGCACCGGCGAGGGCCCGCACGAGCGCCCGCGGTGTCGGGTGGTCGAACAGCAGGGTGCTCGGCAGCGGCCGGCCGGTCGCGGCGGCGAGCGCGTCGCGGATTTCCACCGCGGCCAGTGAATCCATGCCGAGGTCGGCGAACGGCCGCGCGTCGAGCACCGCGTCCGGCGCCACGCCGAGCACCCGAGCCGCCTCGGCCCGCACCAGGACGGCGAGGTCATCGCCGGTGGGCGAGGGCTCGGCGCGCGGGGTCTCCCGGCACGCCGTCAACGCGGCGGCCAGCGAAGCGGACTCGTCCCGGCCGCGGCGGAGCGCGGGCGCGACCGCGGCCTCGCCGCCGAGGCAGTCACGCACCAGCGAGCTCAGCACGGCGCCGGGCCCCAGCTCCAGGTAGCCGTGCGCGCCGGCCGCGGCGAGCGTGCGGACGCCGTCGGCGAACCGCACCGGCCGCCGCACGTGCCGGACCCAGTACTCGGGCGTCGCGATGTCGGCGGCGAACTCGCCGGTTTCGTCGGACACGACCGGGATCGACGGCGCCCGGAAGTCCAGGCCGGCGGCGATGTCCCGGAACCGGTCGAGCATCCCGTCCATGTGTGCCGAGTGGAACGCGTGGCTGACCCGCAGCCGGGTGGTCTTGCGGCCCCGCGCCGCCCATTCGGCGGCGACCGCGAGCACCGCGTCTTCGTCGCCGGACACGACGACCGAGGCCGGGCCGTTGACCGCCGCGATCTCGGCGTCCGGGTACGCGGCCAGCGTCCCGGCGAGCTCGCCTGCGGTCGCCTGGACCGCCGCCATGGCACCGCCTTCCGGGAGCGCCTGCATGAGCCGGCCCCGCGCGGCGACCAGCACGCACGCGTCCGGGAGCGAGAGCACGCCGGCGACGTGCGCGGCGGCCAGCTCGCCGATGGAGTGCCCGGCCAGGAAGGCCGGCCGCACGCCCCGGGCGACCACCGCGCGGAACAGGGCGACCTCGAGCGCGAAGAGCGCGGCCTGGGTGTACTCGGTCCGGTCGAGCAGCGCGGTCAGGTCGCCGAAGACGACCGACGCGAGCGGGACGTCGAGTTCGGCGTCGAGGTGCCGGCAGACCTCGTCGAAGGCGGCGCGGAACACCGGGTCGTCGCGGTGCAGGCCCTGGCCCATGCCGGGCCGCTGGCTGCCCTGGCCGGCGAAGAGGAAGGCGAGCGGTGGATCGGGCGGCCCGAGCACCAGGGTGCCGTCACCGGCGGCGAGGCGCACTTCCGGCTGTCCGGGCCGGGCGAACGCGCGCACCAGACCGGGCAGTTCGCCCGCGGCCGCGTCCCGCGCGGGGCCGCCGGCCGGCTCGGACCGGAGGAGGCCCCGGGCCCGGTCACCGGGCTCGGCGGGCTTGAGCAGCCACACCGCGTCGTCCGCGCCGACCAACGCGAAGCCGGTTTCGCCGAGCCGGTCGCAGGCCGCGCGCAGGGCGGCGGGCGCACCGCCGTCCACCACGGTTCCCGGCGCACCGGAGAAGGGGCGGATCCGCGCGAGCAGTTCCGCCGAATCGGCACAGACGAATACGTCCGCTCCGTTTCCGATCCCGGCCGCGAGTTCCGCGACGGACGCACCGGCGCCGTCCCCGAACCGGCTGGACAATCCGACGATCGCAATGTCTTTTCCCCGCACGCGCGCCTCTCAGACCTTCCGGCAGGTTCCCCCGTGTCCCCGATCCGGGCGTACCGGAACCGGCGGCTGAATTCGTCGGCGTCGGCGCGAACGAAAAGCGAAACCGGCGGCGCGGAATCGGGAGAGTCACTCGTTCGACGGTGAGGCTACGTTTCCCGAGAAGCGCCCAACCACCCCTCAAAAACCCCTAGGGGCAGGCCCTGCGGGCGCCCCGCGCCCCGAACCGGGTCGGGAAATCACCGGGGTTCTGCCAGACTGGGTGCCGATCATCACCGAGCGGGGGAGGCGGCCAGGGGTGCGCACGGATCCGGCCAGGCCAGGGGGACGTTGGGCACGGCTGTGCCTCGCACCCGTGCGCGGTCTGGCGCTGTCCGCGCTCGGCGTCGTGGAGCTCGGTGCGTTCGCGCTCACGGTGGTCGCCGCCCACGCGACCTTCCTGCTCGACCTCCGCTTCACGCACCTGGCGTCGGTGCGCTGGACCCGGGTGGTGACCGGGCTGCAGCGGCGGCTCGCGGGTGCCTGGGCGGGCGTCGGAATCCCCGAGCCGTACACCCCGGCGCCGGACCCGCCCCGGCCGGACGCGGACGGCCTCTACCGCGACGGGACGAAACTGCACCGCAGCGTCCGGATCCCGCGCTACCGGCAGACCGTGCGCTGGGTGGTCGGCGACGACGCCACCTGGCGCGACCTCGCCTGGCTGCTGCTCGACCCGCTGCTCGGCACCCCGCTGATGGCGGTGCCCGCCGCACTGGTCTGCGCCGGCGTCGCCCTGCCCCTTGCTGTCCTGCCCTTCGGCGGACTGCCATCGCCGGACGGTGGCTGGGCGGTCGTGCTCGGCCTGGCGCTGGTCGCCTCCGGGTTCGCACTCGGCCCGGTCGCGCTCCGGTGGCACGCGCTGGCGGCGAAGCGGCTCCTCGCGCCCACCGAACGGTCGCGGATCGGCTCGGTCGCCCGCTCCGGGCTGCGGGCCGGCCGGGCGCTGGGCCGGCTCGGCGCGGTCGCCGCGATGGCCGTCGTCGAACTCGGCGTCGCCGCGCTGCTGCTGGTCACCGTCGTCCCGCTGCACGTGCTCGGCATCGGCTGGCTGTGGTGGGAGATCGTGGTGACCCCGGTGCGCGAGCTGGCCCAGCTGCGCCGCCGGCTGGTCGCGGAGTGGTCGGGGGTGGCCATCCCCGAGGCCTACGTCCCGCCGCCGTCGCCCCCCGTGGCCCGCCCGGACGGCCTGTACCGCGAGGGCAACCGGCTCTACCGCAGCCGACGCCGTCCGCAGCAGATCCGGCGCCAGCGCTGGATCATGTCGGACGTCGCCTCCCGCCGCGAGCTGCTGTGGCTGGTCACCGACCCGATCCTGGTGCTCGGGATCGCGCTGCCGCTGATGGTGCCGGCACTGCTCGCCCTGTTCGCGCTGATCTGGCCGTGGCTGTGGTGGCCGATCGCCGGGCTGCTGCTGCGGTACGACCCGGCGGGCCCGTGGCACCGGCTGCTGGCGGAGCTGCCGGCGCTGCCGCCCTGGTGCCACCACCCGCTCACCGGGATCGGCACCGGGCTGGTGCTGTTCGCCGTCGGCATCTCCTGGGCCCCCGCCCTGCTCCGCGCGCACAACCGGTGGGCCCGGCTGATGCTGGCCCCCGCCAAGGGCACCGTGCTCGCCCAGCGCGTCGCGCACCTGGACCGGACCCGCACGGTGGCGACGGCGGCGCAGGCGGCCGAGCTGCGCCGGATCGAGCGCGACCTGCACGACGGGTCGCAGGCCCGGCTGCTGGCCATCGGGCTCAAGCTCGACCTCATCCCGGAACTCGTCGACACCGACCCCGAAGCGGCCAAGGCCGTCGCCGAGCAGGCCCGCGAAGCCGCCGGCCACGCCATGCGGGAGCTGCGGGACCTCGTGCGCGGCATCCACCCGCCGGTGCTGGCCGAGCGGGGGCTCGCCGACGCCATCCGCGCCCTCGCCATCGACAGCCCGCTCGACGTCGAAGTCCGGGTGGACCTGCCGGGCCGGCTGGAGCACCCGCTGGAAACGGCCGTCTACTTCGCGGTGTCCGAACTGCTCACCAACGTGACCAAGCACGCCGCGGCCGACCACGTCGACATCGCCCTGACCTGGCGGAACGGCATCCTCACCGTCACCGTCACCGACGACGGGCAGGGCGGCGCCGACCCGGCCGGAGGCAGCGGCCTCGACGGCATCGCCCACCGGCTCGCCCCGTTCGACGGCACCTTGACCATCACCAGCCCGCCGGGTGGCCCGACCGTCGCCGCGGCCGAGCTGCCCGTAACAGGGTGGAGTTAACCACCACTCGTTCCGGCCCCCAGCCGGGTTCCGGCGGCCGCGCCCGATCCGTACCGTCGGTCACGTCGAACCGGCAGCCCGCCGGGACCGCGAGCCGAGAAGGGGAACCCGAGGATGGAGCGCCGACAGCGGGAGAACCCCCAGTGCGCCGACAGCGGCCGGCCGCGTGGCTGACCAGCGCCCGATCAGGAGAAGCCCCGTGTCACCGAACCACATCGCCGTGTTCAGCTTCGCGGCCACCGGGCACGTCACGCCCCTGCTCGGCATCGTGGAGGAGCTCGTCCGCCGCGGCCACCGGGTCAGCTGGGTGAGCACCGCCGAGTTCGCGGAGCGGATCGAAGCCACCGGCGCCACCCTCGTGCGCTACGAAGGCGGCCGCAGCGCGTCGGACGTCGACCTCGACGACATCACCGGGGAAAACGCGGTCGCGCTCTCCGAAGGGCAGTTCGCGGAGAGCGTGGCCGCCGCGGCCGCGGCGGAAGCCCGGTTTTCGGACGACCGGCCCGACCTGGTGCTCTACGACACGACGGTGCTGGCCCCGGCCAGGCTGCTGTCGGTCAAGCTGGGTGTCCCCGCGGTGCAGCTGTTCCCGTCGTTCGCGGTCAACAAGCGGTTCAACCTCCTCGAGCGGATGCCCGGCGTCGCGAAGATGTGGGCGGAGAGCGGGATCGCCGCGACGCTCGGCGCCCGGCTGGCGGGCTTCCTCACCGACCACGGCGTCGAGATGCCCGTCGGCGAGTTCTACTCGCGGACCGAGCCAGTGAACCTGGCCGTGCTGCCCAAGGTGTTCCAGTACGCGAACGACCGGTTCGAGGACGGCGAAGTCGAGTTCGTCGGGCCGTGCCTGGGCAGCCGCGCCGACGCGGACGGCTGGACGCCGCCCGCGTCCGGCCTGCCCGTCGTGCTGATCTCCCTGGGTTCCCTGCGCTACCACCAGGGCGGCGAATTCCTGCGTGCCTGCGTGGCCGCGTTCGCGGACCTGCCGTGGCACGTCGTGCTCTCCACCGGCAACCAGATCCGCACCGAAGAGCTCGGCGAGCTCCCGCCGAACGTCGAAGCCCACCCCTGGCTGCCGCAGCCGGCCGTGCTCCGCCACGCCGCCGTGTTCGTCACGCACGCGGGCATGGGCAGCACCACGGAGGCGCTGTACTTCGGCGTCCCGCTGGTGGCGGTGCCGCGCATGCCGGAACAGCACGCGGTCGCCGACCGGATCGTCGAGGTCGGCGCCGGCGTCAAGATCGCGCACGAAGAGATCACCGCCGAGCGCCTCGTCGACGCCGTGACCCGGCTGGGCGCGAGCCAGGACACCCGGTCCCGGCTCGACGAGCTGAGCAAGCTCACCCGCGACGCGGGCGGCGCGCCCCGCGCCGCCGACGAGATCGAGCGCCTCCTGGCCGGCTGAGACACCTCTGGCTCCTCCGCGGTACGGCAATCCCCCAGCGTCCGTACCCGCGGAGTGCGCGGGCGGTGCGGCAGGACCCTCGTACCAGCCGCAACGCCCCAAAGACCCGGCACACAGGCGATGGCCACGTCTGTGTGCCGGGTCGAACCGCAAGCCCCGGAAACCGAAAAGGCCCCTGCACCGAGCATCGGTGCAGGGGCCTTTTCGGCCGTTCAGCTTTCGCCGTTCACGATCCGCTCGAGCCGCTCCGGCGCCGTCTCCACACCCGGGAGGGCGAGGATGCGCCGCCGTGCCGCACCCGCGGCCGCGCGGAACGACCCGTCACCCAGCACCGCCCGGCAGGCCTGCGCGAGCGCCGCCGGGTCGTCGCCCGTCACGCCGATCCCGACGCCGAGCTCGGCGACCCGCCGGGCGTTGTGCGGCTGGTCGCTGCCCTGCGGGCGGACCACCATCGGGACCCCGGCGCGCAGCGACTCGCGGATCCCGTTGTACCCGCCGTGGTTGAGGAACAGGTCGGCGGCCTCCAGCACCAGCGGCTGGGGCACGTGGTCGACGACGTGGACGTGCGCGGCCTTCGGGAGGTCCGCGCCGATGCCCCCGGTCGCGACCACCGCCACGCAGTCCACTTCGGACAGTGTGGCGAGGATCAGCCCGACCTCGTGCTCCGGCTTGATCGACGACGGCAGCGGGACGCCTTCGCGGTTCAGCTTGGCCTGCATCGGCAGCGACGTGCCGACTGCCGCGTAGACCAGCGGCTTGCCGGCGGGCAGGTCCGCGATCCACGACGGCAGCGCTTCGCCGGGCCGGATCAGCACCGGCTGCCGGAACCTCAGCTCCACCGGCCATTCGTGCGCGGCGAAGGAGAATTCGGCGGGCAGGTAGTCGACCCGGCCGTAGCCGTAGAGCCCGCGGCCCGATCCGGCGATGCCGAGCGCTTCGCGGTGGGCGTCGAGCGGGTCGGCCAGCCGGGCCGGGTCGAGCAGGATGGTGGAGCCGCCGGACATCGCGACGTGCGGGATCTCCAGCTGCTCGGCCACCAGGTAGCCGATGACGTCGAAGTCGTCCCGCAGCACCAGGTCCGGTTTGAACTCGCGGGCGGTGTCGAGCACCGGCGGCAGGACGTCCCGCCAGAACCCGAGCCCGAAGACCACGTTGATGCCCGCGGTCTGGTCCGGTTCGCCCGCCGCGACGGGGTGCCCGGCGGTCTCGGCCGCGGCCATGCCCTTGAGCAGCGCGGCGAGGCCGTCGTAGGCGTTGGGCAGCAGGGTCGACGCGGTCACCGGTTCGCGGGCCAGCTCGGTGAGCATCGGCTCGGAGGTCACGAAGTGGATCTCGTGCCCCGCCTCGGCCAGTGCCCTGGTCAGGGGGATGAACTTGCGGACGTGGGACGGTGAGGCGTTCACCGTGGCCAGTACACGCACAGCGTTGCTCCAGTCTTCCGGCGCGGGGTCAGTCCCGCGCGGCCTGCTCGGCCACGTGCTTTTCGATGATCTCGACCGCCGCCCCGACGCCGCCCGCCGCGCGCAGGCGATCGCGCCAGTACGCGGCCCGGCTCGCGAAGCGCTCGTCCGTGAGGAGGCTCGTGAGCCGCTCGGCGATCTCGGCCGGGTCCAGCTCGGGCGTGTAGCGGACGGCCAGGCCGGCCCCGCAGTCCACGACCCGCGCGGCCCAGTCGTGGCAGTCCATCCAGAACGGCATGACCAGCATCGGCTTGCCGTAGTAGCCGGCCTCGCTGACCGCGTTGCCGCCACCGTGGTTGAAGAACACCTTGACGTTCGGGTGGGCCAGCACCTCGGTCTGCGACGGCAGCCACGACTCGATCCGCAGGTTCGCCGGCAGGTCCGGCGGCAGCAGGTGGTGGTGCGACGCGGGGAGCCGCCACAGCACGTGCTGCCCGGGCGGGAGCCGCCGCACCGCTTCGACGATCCCGCCGACCTGCCCCGCGGTGGGCCGCATGATGGTGCCGAATCCGATGTAGACGATCGATTCGTGGTCGTCGAGCCAGCCCGTCAGCGCGGTCCGCTCGCCCGACGGCTCGGGCACGACCGCGCCGATCATGCGCACATTTTCCGGCACGTCCGGGAATTCGTACTCCACCCCGAAGACGGAGAACCCCAGCACCGACACGGCCTCGTCCGCGTAGGCGGAGGAAACGCAGGCGGGATTGCGGAAGCCGCCGGCCAGCCGCGCCTTGAAGAACTCACCGAGCTTGCCCGACGCGGTGAGCGCCTCGCCCAGCTCGCGCTCGAACCGCGCGTTCTCCTCCAGCTGCGCGGGTGTCATGTTCCTCGGCAACCCGGTGAACGCCTTCGGGAAGTCGGCGGGCACGCGCTCGGCGTAGACCACGCTCACCGGGATGGGCACGCTCATCACGTACGGGACGCCCCTGGCCAGTGCCGCATCCATGACGTACGGCGCGTCCTGGTCGACGACGACCAGTGCGGGCTCGACCTCGTCGAGCACCTTCAGCGTGCGGTCGTACATGTCCTGCAGGTAGTCGGCGTCGATCACCCGGCCGAGGTACTCGGCGGCGGCCCGGCCACGCGAGGGGCCGGTCATCGCGGTGAAGATCGCTTCGTCCCAGTTGCGCGGCAGGTGCCGGGCGTCCGGTTCGCCGAGCGAGGCGAACCGGACCTGCCCCGGCGCCAGCGCCTCGATGTCGGCGCGGCGGTCGTCGGTCGACGCGAAGACCAGCTCGGTGCCGTCGCCGCGGGCCAGTTCGGCGGCGATGGTGAGCAGCGGGTTGATCCGGCCCGCCTCCGAGCCACTGGCGAACAACAACGGACGGACGTGCGGAACGGGCATGGAGATCCCCCTGGTTGCCGGTGGTTTCGGTCCGGGCCGGGCCGCCAGGACACCCGGGCTCCACCCAACGCCGACGGGGTCCTGCCGCCAACCCCTACGGAACCCCAGCGCGGCACCTGCCCAGTAGACTCACCCGTGGTGACCGCCTGACCACGTTGGAGCCGTCGATGAAAGTCGTTCTCGCCGAAGACCTTTTCCTGCTCCGCGACGGGATCAGCACGTTGCTCACGGCCAAGGGCTGCGAGATCATCGCCGCGGTGGAGAGCGGCCCGGAGCTCGAGCGCGCGCTGGAAGAGCACACCCCGGACATCGCGATCGTCGACGTGCGGCTGCCACCGACGCACACCGACGAAGGCCTCCGGATCGTCCTGGAAGCCAGGCGGCGCTCCCCCGGCCTGCCGGTGCTGGTGCTCTCCCAGCACGTCGAGCAGCTCTACGCCAGGGAACTGCTGACCGACGAGGCGGGCGCGGTCGGCTACCTGCTCAAGGACCGCGTGCTCGACGGCACCCAGTTCATCAACGCCGTGCGCCAGGTCGCCGCGGGCGGCACGGTGATGGACCCGGAGGTGATCAGCAAGCTGCTGGCCAGCAACAAGAGCACCACCTCGCTGGCCGATCTCACCTCGCGCGAGTTCGAGGTGCTGGAGCTGATGGCGGAGGGCCGGTCCAACGCGGCGATCGCGTCCCGGCTCCACATCACCGAAGGCTCGGTCAGCAAGCATTCCGCCAACATCTTCGGCAAGCTCGGGCTCGCGGTGTCCGACGACGACAACCGCCGGGTCCTCGCCGTGCTCGCGTACCTCAACCGCCCGCGCAACGGCTGAACCCGTCCGTGCGGGCCGCGTCACGCGGCCCGCACGGACGGCGCGGCTCAGCGGCCGCCGGTGCCGATCCCGCCCACCGAGATGTTCTGGTGCAGCACCAGGTCGGCCGACGACGGGCCGGCGTACAGCGTCCGGGTGCCGGTGCCGAGCTGGAACGAGTTCGTCGCCGTGTTCCACGAACTCAGCTGCGCGGGGTCCACGACGATCTTCACGCGGGCCGACGCCCCGGGAGCCAGCGTGATCTTCGTGTAGCCGGCCAGCGAGAAGGGCGCCTGCGGCATCCGGAGCGTCGAGCTCGGGCCGACGTACACCTGGGGCACGTCGGATCCCGTGCGGTCACCGATGTTCTGCACGGTAAGCGAGGCGATCAGGCTCTGGCCGCTCCAGACGGTGCTCAGGTCGCTGTAGGCGAACTTCGTGTAGCCCAGCCCGAACCCGAACGGGAACAACGGCTTGACCTGCTGCGCGGCGAACCAGCGGTAGCCGGTGTAGATGCCCTCCGAGTACTGCACCTGCTTGTCCACGCCGGGGAACCGGCGCTTGTCGCCGCTGATCGCGGTGGCGTCCATCGACGTCGGGAACGTCTGGGTGAGCCGGCCCGCCGGTTCCGAGTCGCCGAACAGCAGCGCCGCCGCGGCGGGCGCGCCCTCCTGGCCCGGGTACCACATCTGCAGCACCGACCGGACCTTCGACAGCCACGGCATGGTCACCGCCGACCCGGTCTGCAGCACCACCACGGTGTTCGGGTTCGCCGAGGCCACCGCGTCGATCAGCTCGTCCTGGTAGTCGGGCAGGGTCAAGGTGGTCCGGTCCGTTCCTTCCGTGTCGTCGTTGGCCGCGAACACGACGGCGGTCTTCGCCTTCTTCGCGGCCTCGACCGCCGGCTGGAAGAAGTCCTGCACCTGGTTGGGCGTCACCCAGCGCGGAACCACCTGGAGATCACCGGAGCCGACACCGGGCAGCCGGGTGATGCCGATCGTGTGCGACCCGGCGCTCAGGTGCAGCCGCATGATGCCCGGCACCGACGCGGTGAAGAACTGGGTCGTCCCGTCCACTGTGAACAGCGCCAGCCCGCTGCCGGACACGCCCATGGTGAAGCGGTAGTCGCCGGTCGTGGAAACGGAGAGGTTGCCGCGGTAGTCGGTCGAGCCGTCGGCGGCCAGCCGGAGGGTGCCGTCGGTGCCGAACGACGGGGCCGGGCTGAACGACGCGGCCGGGATCGGCGTGCCGACCAGGTCGATGCCCGGCGTGTAGGTCACCGTGCCCGAGCCCGCGCGGGTGCCGATCGTCTGCCGCGGCGAGAGCGCGGTGTCGGGCACGACCTGGGAACTGCCGCCGCCGCCGATCTTCGGGGTGTTCGCCGCGGGACCGATCAACGCGATGCTGTTCGCGTTCGCGCCGGTGAGCGGGAGCATGCCGTCGACGTTGCGCAGCAGCACCGATCCCTGCTCGGCCACCGACTTGGCCACCTTGGCCGCGCCGGCCGCGTCCCGCACCGGCCGGGCCGGGGCCGGGTCGTCGAGCAGGTGGAACCGCGCCATCTGGGTGACGATCCTGGTGACCGCGGTGTCCAAAGCGGACTGCGGGACGGTCCCGGCGGCGATGGCGCTCTTCAGCGCCCCGCCGAAGAACTTCTCGGACGGCATCTCCTGGTCCAGGCCCTTGGTGATCGCGTCGGTCGACGCGGTGGCCTGCCAGTCCGACACGACCCAGCCCTGGAACGCCCACTGCCCGCGCAGGATCTCGGTCATCAGCGCGGAACTGCCGCACGCCGGCGTGCCGTTCACCTTGTTGTAGGCGCACATCACCGAGGCGACGCCCGCGTCGACCGCGGCCTTGAACGGCGGGAGCTCGATCTCGTGCAGCGTCTGGTCGTCGACGACGGCGTCGAGCGTCAGGCGATCGGTCTCCTGGTTGTTGGCCGCGAGGTGCTTCATCGTGGCCATCGCGCCCTGGCTCTGGACGCCGGTGATTTCGCCACCGGCGGTGCGGGCTCCGACCAGCGGATCTTCGCTGAACGTCTCGAAGTTGCGGCCCGCCTGCGGCACCCGGATCGAGTTCGCCATCGGGGCGAGCACGACGTCCTGGCCCAGCGCACGCGCCTCCTTGCCCAGCACGGCACCGTACTGGGTGGCGAGAGCCTGGTCGAACGAGGACGCCAGCGCGACCGGGGCGGGCATCGCCGTCGCGTGCTTGGTCAGCCGGATCCCCGCCGATCCGTCGGCGAACCGCAGCGGCGGGATCTTCAGCCTCGGCACGCCCGGGATGTAGCCGGACTCGCCGAGCGAATTCGGGTCGGTCGCCCCGGTGACGAAGGACAGTTTCTCGTCCAGGGTCATCTGCGCGACCAGGTCCTGGGCCCTCGACCGGGCGCCGGCCAGGCCGTCAGCCCGCTGCGCCGAAGCCGGCGCGGCCACGACGACGGTCAAGAGCGCCGCCACGGCGCCCGCGGTCACCGCGGTCCGCCGGGAAGGTGTGCGGAACAGTGCGTTCGATCGTTCCATGATTCACTCGCAAAGAATCGAATTCCCCAATGCGCCAAGCCCGACAGCCCCGGCACGCACCCCGCGCGGTCTTCCCCCGAAGACCACCGCGGGAAAGTCCCGGACAGCGGCGAAATCAGTGCCCCCAGCACAACCGGGTCGTTCGAGCCCGGCGGGCGGATGCTACCTCGCGGCATCGCCGCACGTCCGGCCATCGGGGTATTGTCGTGGCCGCGCACCACCCGCGACGGCGGGCGTAGGGGTGACCGGCAACCGGACCCCTATTCGCACCGGATCGTCTTCCGCGGCGTTCCCGTTCCGCACTACGGTCGAACCGACTCGTTCGGCCCGGTGTTTTGCGCACCGGCTGGATTTCCGCCTGAGGGGGCCCGATGAACGCCCGGACGGCGAAATGACGAGCGACGCGATCACGGTCAGCTCGGTGGTCAAGCGATTCCCGCGGGCGTCGTCCCCTTCGCTCGACGAGGTGAGCTTCCGCGTGGCGCCCGGTGAGGTGTTCGGCGTCCTCGGGCTCGCCGGCGCGGGCAAGAGCACGCTGCTCGGTGTGCTGGCCACCCGGCTGCGGCCGACCGGTGGCCGGGTGCTGGTCGGCGGCATCGACGTGGCCGCCCACCCGGTCCTGGCCCGGCGGTCGCTCGCGCTGCTGCCCGGACACACCACATTGGACCCCGCCGTGACGACCCGGCGGAACCTGCTCACGCACGCGGCGTACCACCTGGTTCCGCGGCCGGTTCGCGAACGCCGCGCCGCGGAGCTGCTCGAATCGCTCGAGCTCCGGTCCGTCGCCGACGCGCGAGCGGGCTCGCTCACCCCGGGCGAGGCCCTGCGGGCGATGCTGGCCCGCGCGCTCATGCACGACCCGCGCGTCCTGCTCGTCGACGAGCCCCGCGCGGGGGCGCGGTGCTTCCTGCGCGACCGGATCATCGAGCTCAAGCGAGAGGGGGTGACCGTGGTGCTCGCTTCCCGCGACCTGAGCGAAATCGAAAGTGTCTGCGACCGCGTCGCCGTGCTGGACCGGGGCAAGCTGGTGGCGACCGGACGACCCGCCGCGCTGGCCGGGCGGGCCGGACGGCCGCGGACGCTGGTGCTCACCGTGCAGCCCCGTGGGGTCCGCGCCGAGGAAGTCGCCTCGATGCTGGGCAGGATGCGGTCGGTCCGCGCGGTCGAACGGTCCCCGGTGGACGACACGGCGCTGCGGTTCCGGCTGCGTTGCGACGAGGAACCGGAACGGCTGCTGGTGGAGGCCGTCGAGGTGCTCGGCTACGTCGGTGTCACGACCATCAGCGCGCTGTGCGGCCAGGTGACGCTCGCCGAGGTCGTGGAGGAGCTCCGATGACCGCCGGGGTACGCGTGCCCGCCGGCGCTCTGTCCTTTTTGGCCATGTTGCGCAACGACGTCGGAGCCAGTGCCCGGCACTGGCGGCGGTTCCTGGCGCGGACGCTGTTGCTGCCGCCCTGCGTGCTGTTCGTGTTCGGCAGGCTGCTGCCCGGCCTCGGCTACGTCAGCCCGGGTTACGCGAACGTCCTCTTCCCCGGCCTGGTCGCGGCCGGCGCGTTCCTCGGCGCGCTGCACGGGACGGCGTTGTCGCTCGCCGTGGACTTCAGCTGGACCAAGGAGATCGAGAACCGGCTGCTGGCGCCGCTGGACACGCGCCTGGTCGCGCTGGAGAAGATCCTGCTCGGCGCGCTCCGCGGCCTGCTGAGCGCGGTGCTCGTGGTGCCGGCCGGGTTCGCCGCGCCGGGTGGTGTGCCGTGGCGGCTCGCCTCGGCACCCGCGGCGGCCGGCGTCCTCGTGCTCGGCGCGCTCGCCGGAGCGGCGACCGGGTTGACGCTCGGCAGCCTGGTGGCGCCCTGCCGGGTGATGACCGTGCTGGGCGCGGCGCTGCCACCGCTGGCGTTCACCGGCAGCATCCACTTCCCGCTGGACCGGCTGGCGGGCATCCCGTGGTTCCGGGCGGTCTGCACGGTCAACCCGCTGACCTACGTCGCCGAGGGGCTCCGTGCCACCCTGCCGCCCGGCGCAGCCGCGGTCACCGCGCCACTGGCCGGCGTGGTGCTGGCCGGTTTTCTCGCCGTCGCCGGGCTGGCCGGCCTGCTGGGATTCCGCCGGCGCGCACACGGGTGAGGCGCCCGCGTGCGCGCCGGTGCGCGTAAGGGGGTGGGCAAAACTCCACCTCGGAACTGCCGTCAGCTCCATTGTCGCGGCGTCCGCGCGGAGCTTAGATTTGGCGCTGCTCCGAGCCGTCGACGCGCAGACCGGCCCGAGTAGCCGGTCGTTCATCGTGCGAGCAATCCCGCGTGTGTCGTGTACCGAAGGATGAAACCGTGACCAGTTCCAGCGGCTCCCAGGGAGCAATGCGACGCGTCGTTTTCCTCATGTACCTCAATCTCGTGATCAGCCTGGCCGTCGGCGTCTTCACCTACCTCCATTTCCAGGAGGTCGTCGACTACCAGCTGGCGCACCTGCCGACCCCGCCGAAGAACGTCGAAGGAACCCGCGACACCCTGACCAAGCTCACCTGGATCCGCTTGGGCGTGGTCCTCGCGCTGGCGCTGATCTACGTCAGGATCGCCCGCAGCCTGCCGCTGGGCCGCCGCCGCACCTACGTCCGCCTCTTCGTGCTCACCCTCGGCGGGTGCATCGCGATGGCGTACCTGGTGATCGCCGGCGGGTCCCCGGACTGGACCAGGGCCGCGCAAGCGCTGCAGGGCGTGGTCCTGCTGGCGCTGTTCTTCACCCTGCTGGGGTCGGACTGCCGGGCGCACTTCTTCGCCAAGTCGGCCAGGTGAGCGGCCGGACGGGGCCGACCAGGGTGGAGCTAACCCCACCCGGATCAGAGAGATAGGCGCATTACGGACGCGCGAATCCTCCCATAGCCTTCAAAGGCCGGGCCGGATCCGTCCCGCGCCCACCGGAACAGAGAATCGGAGACCAGGAAGTGACCGACGGAAAGAACTACCACACCCCGCAGCCTGCGGCGGCCTACGACGGCCAGGCGCCGGCCGGCAGCACGGACGAAGACAAGCAGCACGCCGCCGCGGCCCGCCGCAAGTTCTTCCTCTCGGTGCTCGTCGGGTTCGGTGCTCCTCTCGGGTTGTACTACGGCCTTCGCGCCCTCGGGCTCTCTCCGCTGCTGTCCCTGCTGATCGGTGTCGTGCCCGCGGTCCTTTCGGTGCTGTACAAGCTCATGAAGGAGGGCAAGCCGGACGCGATCGGCCTGTTCACGATCGCGATGCTCGCGATCGGGACCGCCCTCACGCTGATCACCGGCGACCCCCGGTTCATCTTCGCCAAGAGCGGCGTCGTCACCGGCGTGATCGGGTTGTTCGTGCTGGTGACGACCCCGCGCCGGCCGGCCGTCTTCCAGGGCATCATGAACCTGCAGCCGTCCGCGGACGGCGTGGCCAAGTGGGAAGCGAACTGGGCGAACTCCCCGGAGATCCGGCAGACCATGCGCGGCGTGAACGTCATCTGGGGGCTGGGGCTGCTCCTGGACGGGGTCGTCCGCATCGTCTTTGCCTACACGCTGCCGATCGACTCCGTCCCCGGGCTCACCTTGATCCAGTTCATCGTGGCGATCGTCCTGATCCAGATCGTGAGCAGGCGTTACGGCCGCTGGAACCTCGCCCGCAAGGGCCTCCGGCTCAACCGCAACGATCTGGTCCCGCTGGACCGATGACCCGGTACCGGCCGGCGGAGAATGCCGCCGGGCGAAGACCCGGCCGCCGATCCACCGCACGCTCCAAACCCGATCCGCCGCCCTCGGCCACCCGGCCAGGGCGGCGGATTTCGTTGTGCCCGGGGCGGGTGGACCGCGGCACAACCGGTCCTGCACCTGGGAGATCGGGGTCGATGTGCGACCGCCCGCCGCACCGGAAGCCCGCCGCGCCCGGCTCCGGCGGAACCGGCACCCACCGTGGGTCAACGTGGACCCGGCCGCGTGGCGCCCGCGGAAACGGGCGCTGGACAAGCACAAGGGCGACCTCTTGTCCCGGCGCGCCGGAAGCTCCGCCGCACCCGGCACCGCAGGCACCGGCGGAACCCGAGCACCCACCGATGTCCCAGCGCGCCGGAAGCTCCGCCGCACCCGGACACCACCCCCACAAACTCCACCGCACCCGGCACCGCAGGCACCGGCGGAACCCGAGCACCCACCGATGTCCCAGCGCGCCGGAAGCTCCGCCACACCCGGACACCACCCCCACAAACTCCACCGCACCCGGCACCGCAGGCACCGGCGGAACCCGAGCACCCACCGATGTCCCAGCGCGCCGGAAGCTG
>NZ_JBSGBQ010000008.1:347581-367233 GCF_053601335.1 Amycolatopsis sp. NPDC004747
TCCGCCACACCCGGACACCACCCCCACAAACTCCACCGCACCCGGCACCGCAGGCACCGGCGGAACCCGAGCACCCACCGTTGTCCCAGCGCGCCGGAAGCTCCGCCGCACCCGACCACCACCCCCACAAACTCCACCGCACCCGGCACTGCAGGCACCGGCGGAACCCGAGCACCCACCGTTGTCCCGGCGCGCCGGAACGACCCCGGATCCAGGGATCCGGGGCCGTCTCGGCCGCAGCGTCCGGCTCGCCTCCTCCCGCCTCAGCGGCAGGAGGCGAGCGCCAGGTCGGCGGTGTCGGTGTTCAGCACCCGCTGCAGGTCGGACCGGCGCTTCACCTTCAGCTTCCGGTAGATGCGGGTCAGGTGCTGCTCGACGGTGCTCACCGTGATGTGCAGCTTCCGCGAGATCTCCCGGTTGGTGCTGCCCAGCGCGGCCAGGTTCGCCACCCGCCGTTCCGCCTCCGACAGCATGAGCAGCACTTCGGCGGTTTCGGGGATGCGCTCGTCGGCGGGCTGCCCCGACCTGGCCTCCGGCACTTCGCCCCGCGCCGGGGGCTCCACCACCCGGAAGCCCCGGAACGCCGGCTCGGCCCGGTCGAGCAGCCGCTCGGACAGCGGCCGGAGCCCGTGTTGCTCGGCGACCGCCTTCGCCCGGTTGACCAGGGCGCTCGCCTTGTCCAGCTCCCCGACCCCGCACAACCGCTCGCCCAGCGCGATCAACCCGCAGACCAGTTCCGCCCGGTCGCGGGCGGCCTCGGCCAGGTCGATGCTCTCGCGCAGCAGGATCAGGCCCTGCCTGCCCTCGGTGGCCGCCGCCATCAGCCGGAGGCCGGTCGCGCGGACCCGGCACCCGCCGCCGCGGGTCTCGATGTGCTCGCGGACGAGCTGGCCGACCCGGCCGGGTTCCCCCAGTTCCAGGTACGCCTTCGCGGCGTCGGTGCGCCAGGGCACGATGCCGGGCAGGTCCAGCTTCCAGCTCATCGCGAGCTCGCCGCACTGGAGGAACGACCGCAACGCGGCCCGCGGGCGCCCCACGGCCAGGTGGTGCACGCCCCTGGCCCGCAGGTACATCAGGCCGAAGGTCGTCTCGTAGAGGTAGTCGGGCACCTCGTGGGCCAGCCACTCCGCCGCCGCGTCGACCTCGCCCAGGAGGCTGTGCGCGCACACCAGCACCGCGAGCGGCGCGCCGATGCCCGCGCCCCAGCCCTCCGGCGAGATCCGGTGGAGGGCGTCTTCGGCGAAGCGGATCGCCTGGTGCGGCTCGCCCATCCGCAACGCGGTTTCCGCGCGCACGTTCAGCAGGACCGCCTCGCTCGCGGCCGCGCCGGCGCTCTTGGCGATCAGGTCGTCGGCCCAGCCGGCCGCCAGGTCCGCGCGGTCCGCGTAGACCAGGGTCAGCAAGGCGTTCTGGAGCGCGGGCAGGGAACCGGTGCCCACGGCGGTGGTGCTGCCGAGGACCTCCTCGGCCCGGCGCACGGCGACGCCGTGGGCACCGAGCGGGTTGAGCGGCTCGGCGGTGGGCGGCCGGGCCGTCAGCGGACGGCCGGACACCGCCGTGCGCTGGAAGAGCCGGTCGTCGCCGAGCCGGTCGAGCAGCGTCGGGCACCACAGCCGCAGCCAGAGGCGGATCGCGCGCACTTCCGCCAGCTCGTGCTCGTCGAGCCGATCGAGCGAGCCGCCGAGGACGGCGAGCACCTCCCCGGCTTCGTCCATGCGCCCGAACCACGCCAGGCACCGCACCAGGCCGGCGATGTCCGCCGGGCCGAGGTGGCCGGCGAGCGCCACCGCCACGACCTCGCTCAGCAGCCGCTTCGCCGACTTGGGGTTGATGCTCCACTGGACCCGCAGCCGGTCGGCGAGCAGGGCGCTCCGCTCGCGGTCGCCCTGGGCGACGTCCAGCGCCCGCTCCACGCAGCGCAGCGCGAACTCGCAGTCCCCGCCCGCCCGCGCGGTCGCCGCCGCGCGCACCAGGACCGACACCATCCAGGAGGCGCGCTCCAGGTCGCTCGGGACGACGTGGCTCGCGACCGACCGCACGTCGTGCCCTTCGTCGTACAGCACCTGCGCGGCGCGGGTGTGCAGAGCGGCCCGCCGCGCCGGGTCGACGCGCTGCAGGACCGCGCAGCACAGCGAGGGGTGCCGCAGCCGTCCGTCGAGGACGAGCCCCGACTCGGTGAGCAGGCGCACCGCCCTGGCGACGGTCTCGATCGGGAGGTCGACCAGGCCGGCCACGGTGACCGGCGAGGCGGCCGAGCCGAGCACGGCGAGGGCCTGCGCCACTTCGGCCGTCTCGTGGCCGCCGGCGAACAGGCAGGAGAGGACCGCGTGCTCGAACGCCTCACCCTGCCCGGTGAGCTTTCCCTGGACCGCCGCGTCCTCGATCAGCGCGCGCACGAGCAGCGGGTTCCCGCCGGTCATCGCTTCGAGCGTGGCGGCGTCGGCCGAGACGCCCAGGCCGTCCTCCGCGTCCAGCAGGGACGCCACCCCGTCGGCGGAGATCAGGCCGAGCCGCATCCGGGTGACCCAGGGCTGGCGCAGCAGCTCGACGCGGAAGCCGGCCGGCAGCGCGAACGCGCCGACGGATTCGTTGAGCACCACCAGCACCGGCAGCGACCCCAGCCGCCGGACCAGGTACAGCAGGCCGTCCAGCGAAGCGGGGTCGGTGTGCTGCGCGTCGTCGACGGTGACCACCACGGGCCGCTGCGCGGCTTCCCGGGCGAGCAGGTCGAAGATCGGCTGCCAGTCGTCGCGCCGGCTCGGCACCCCGGCCGGGTCGCCGGGGAACAGTCCCGGGAACAGCTGGCGCAGCACCCCCAGCGGGCGGTCCTGCTCGGCCGCGGACGCGGTCGCGGTGTGCAGGATCATGTCCTGCTCGAGGATTTCCTTGCTGATCGTGCGCAGCAACGTCGTCTTGCCCGTGGCGGGCGCGCCGGCCACGACCACGACCTGCCCCCGGCCTGGCGGCCGCTCCACGAGGCATTCCCTCAGTCTGGCCAGATTTTCTTCACGCTCGATGAGAATCATCAACTGCCCCCAGTTAACCGTTTACCCGTGGTTCCGGAACTGCCGCGAATTCAACGCATGTTGAAGATCAACACGACGCGTCGAAACGCCGCCCGGAATCCCGGCAAGCAGGACCCCCGCGGCCCTGCCCGGAACAAAACAGCGGCCTCGTCACCGCTTCGGAAAACACATCGGCCCAGCAGGACTGCTAGGACCGAATCCACCCATGTCCACCCGTACGCACGACCATCTTGCTGCCCCCAGCATCGTCGTCGATTCCCGGTCACCCTGCCCGGATCACTACAGCAGACACTTTACCCAGATGCGGCGAGGATCGGTCAAGAGGCAACAGGATTGCCGTCCAACTGCACTCTCGACGCGGCGAAGCCGTTAATGGATACGGGAAAGCGGATATCCGCGAAAGCCGACGACCCGGCCCGGACCTGGACACACCGATACGGTGAGATCGGACATACGCGGCGAAATCGGCGTCGCGATGGGGGTACCCGGATCCCGGAAGCGCCGGCCCCACCCGAGGACGACGCACCGATCCCCGACGTTCCACTTCCCCCACGCGGGTGATCGACGAACCCCTGCTGACCGGCGGCGCCCGCCCTGGACGGGCCCGTCGGGCGGCCACCATCACGGGCGCACCCGGAAACCGGACATCGGCACGACAACGGGCCGCGGGCGTCCCCCGGTGGTCACCCCCACCTCGACGCCCCCGCCGTCGTCGCACCAACCGGCTCCGTGCGCGGCGGCCGATTCGGCGGCCGCCCTTCGCGCAATACCGGCGCAAACCATGAACTGGACCACGTTTTTCCTTTCTTCCGAACCGCAGGCACCCCAGCAACAAGCGCCACATCCGAAAAAGGAGCAATTCACACGCCGCCGTGAACCCTCGGCGACGACGTGGAAAGGCCGCGGTGTACCAGTGAAGCGGCCGGGCCCCCAGTGACCCGGTAGCGCGCACACCACCCTGGCGCGCACCACCTCCGGCTCAGTTCTTGGTGACCTCCAGGTTCGCCGCACCGCCGTCGATCTGGCCGAGGCGGAGGTGGTAGCCGAGGAAATCGACGTCGAGTCCCTGGACCAGGGAAACGCTGACCCCGTTCGACAGGAGGGTCACCGAGTTGTGGCCCACCTTCTGCACCGCCAGCTCGTGCCCGCCGATCTCGACTTTCCCGCCACTGCTCACGTCGTAGTGGCACGTCTTCTTTTCGCAGCCGATGTCGGCGAGGTGGTTGCAGCCGGCGACGGCCAGCAACGCGCCCCCGGCGAGCAGGCTCGCCACGATCCCCCGGCCCACCGCGGTCCCCCCGGCCCGGGTGGATGTTCCTCGTACGCGCATCTCCGCCCCCTCCGAGGATGGGAACCGGATCTCACCCGGGCCCCGCTACCAGCCCAGTCTGCGTGGCGGCGAGCACCGGGACAATCCGCTCAGGTCCCCCTGGGAGGTAGAGGTAGCCATACCTTGCTGGCCGGGTACCCGGCCGGCCGGAAAAGCGGCGCGGGCCCGCGGCGGGTGCCGGAGCACCCCCGCGGGCCCGCCGCAACCGGAATACGCCGGCGCTACTGCGTCACCTGGCGCGCGGTCGCCATCGCGCGCTCGGTCTCCCAGAACGCCCGCACCGACCGGATCAGCCCGTCCTCGCCGACGCGGTAGACGAACACGCCGTCGGTGTCGACGCGGTAGCCGCCCGCCAGGAACGTCGTGATCGTGCCGACGTTGGCCACCTCGTCGCCGCCCGCGTGGGAGTCGCGGATGGTGAATTCGAAGCGCTCGACGTTCGCGATCGTCTTGTCCCAGAACGCGCTGATCCCTTCGCGGCCGTGGTGGCCCTTGCCCGCCTCGTCGAAGAACGACGGGCCGACCGGGTCCTCGACCACCGCGTCCGGGGCGAACAGGGCCAGCCAGCCCTCCTTGTCACCCGCCGTCACCGCCGTCATCGACGCGAACGCCGCGCGCCGCGCCGGCGGCTGCTCCGCCGCCGTGTCCCAGCTGACCTGCACGCCCATGGGAGTCACTCCTCGAACTTCGCGATGATCTCGGTCCCGAACTTGCGGATCGCCGCCAGCTTCGGCTCGACCGGCGCGTCGAACCCGACGCCGTCGAACACCCACGGCATGGTGATGACGTCGGTGACGCCGGCTTCGGCCTGCGCGCGGTAGCCGTCCAGGCCGAAGGCGTCGATGCAGACCGCCTGGTACTCGAAGGGGACGTCGGCGCGGCCCTGCTCGGCCAGCAGCTCCTTCAGCCGGGCGATGGTGGAGCGCAGGTCCTCGAGCTTCATCATCGCGGACGACCAGCCGTCGGCGACCCGCGCGGCGCGCTTCAGCGCGACTTCGGTGTGGCCGCCGATGTAGAACGGCACCCGCGACGGCGGCGCCGGGCTCATCTGGATCTTGTCGAAGTCGTAGAACTCGCCGTGGTACTCGACCATGCCGCCGTCGAGGATGAGCCGCAGGACGTCGATGGCTTCGTCGACGCGCTTGCCGCGCCGCTCGAACGGCACCCCGCAGTACTCGAACTCCTGCGGCAGCCAGCCGACGCCGAGCCCGAGGCCGAACCGGCCGCCGGTGAGCACGCTCGCCGAGCCGACCTGGCGGGCCAGCAGCACCGGGTTGCGGGAGCCGAGCTTGAGCACCGACGTGTAGAAGTGGATCCGGCTGGTCACCGCCCCCATCGACGCGGTGGCGACGAGCGGGTCCACCCAGGGCGTCTCCGCGGTCCAGAACCGGCTGCCGTCGGGGGTGTACGGGTAGTCCGTGTCCACCGTTTCGGCGTAGAAGAGCGAGTCGGGCAGGGCAATGGAGGCAAAGCCGGCCTCTTCGGCGGCCCGGGCGAGCTCGCCCAGCTGATCGAGGGGGTTCATCGCGATCGACAGGGTGAACTTCATGACCGAACTATAACGTGTTCTAGTTTCCTCGGCCAGGTCTCGCGGTGGGCCCGGTCACCCTCCGGGAACCCACCGCGTAGCGTCCGCGTTGTCCGTTTCAAAGGTGACCACCGGTCACCGAGCCCCGAACTTCTGGGAGTGGTCCATGGGCACCGCGATCTTCCTGATCGTGCTCGTCGTCGTGATCGTCGGTGGCGGCCTCTATTTCTCGCGGCAGCGCGCCGCGGCCCGGCAGCGGGAGCTGGACGACGCCAAGGCCGACGCCCGGCGCCTGGTCGAGCGGCTCGGCGGCCAGGTACTCAACCTCAACGGCACGGACACCGCGTCGCAGCAGGCGATGGCCGACGCCGCCGAGCGCTACAACGCGGCGGGCTCGCAGATGGAGCAGGCCCGCACGATCGAGCAGGCCCGGCTGGTCAAGGAGACCGCCATCGAGGGCCTCTACTACGTCCGCGCCGCGCGCACCGCGATGGGCCTGGACCCGGGCCCGCAGCTGCCGGAGGAGGCCGAACGCGAGCGTGCCGGCAAGGTCACCGAGCGCCGCGAGGTCGACGTCGAGGGCCAGCACTACGCGGCTTCGCCGGAGGCCGGCCAGGACACGCCGTACTACTACCCCGGCGGCCGCGTCGCGGGCCGTCCGGTGCCGCAGGGCTGGTACAGCGAGCCGTGGTGGAAGCCCGCGCTCGTCGCCGGTGCCTGGGGTCTCGGGTCGATGTTCCTGTTCAGCGCGATGTTCTCCGGCATGAGCGGCATCGCGAGCGCCTCGGCCTGGGAGTCCGGCTACGACGCGGGCCAGCAGGACGCCCTCGAGTCCGGCGACATGGGCGGCGACGGCGGAGACTTCGGCGGTGACGGCGGGGGCGACTTCGGGGGAGACGGCGGCGGCGACTGGGGCGGCGGCGGTTTCGACGGAGGCGGTTTCGACGGCGGAGGCTTCGACGGCGGCGGCTTCGACTTCTGACCCCCGACGTCCACGAGCGGCTCGTTCACCCGAACGGGCCGCTCACGGCGTTTTCAGGGCAGCTGGCACTTCGGGCACCAGTAGAGGTTGCGGCCCACCAGCTCCGAGTTCGCCACCGGCGTCCCGCACACCAGGCAGGGCTCGCCGGCCCGCCGGTAGACGTAGACCTCGCCGCCGTGGCGGTCCACCCGGGCCGCGCGGCCCATCGCCTCCGGCAGGTGCTCCGGGCGGACGGTGTCGATGCGGCCGACGCGGACGCCGTCGCGCATCAGGGTCACCAGGTCGGCCCACATGTCGTCCCACAACGCGCGGTCCAGCGCGCGGCCCGGCGTCAGCGGTGCGACGCCGTGGCGGAACAGCACCTCGGCGCGGTAGACGTTGCCGACACCGGCGAGCACCGCCTGGTCCATCAGCAGCGCCGCGATCGAGGTCTTCGACCGCGAGATGCGCGCCCAGGCCAGTTCCGGTTTCGCGTCGCGGCGCAGCGGGTCGGGACCGAGCCGGGCCTTGATCGCCTCGGCCTGGGCGGGGTCCAGCAGCTCGCACCGGGTGGGCCCGCGCAGGTCCGTCCAATGTGTCCGGCCGGCCAGCCGCAGCCGGACCTGGCCCACCGGCTCGGGCGCGGGCAGCGGGGACTCGCCGAAGGTGCCGTAGAGGCCCAGGTGGATGTGCACGATCCCGTGCGGGCCGTAGTCGTGGAAGAGGTGCTTCCCGTACGCCTCGGCGCCGACGAACAGCTGACCGTCCAAACGGGACGCTTCGGCGGCGAACCGGCCCTGCGGGCTGCTCACCTCGACCGGCGCCCCGGCGTACCGGCGCTTGTGCAGCCGCGCGAGCCGGTGGAGCGTGTGCCCCTCGGGCATCAGGCCTCCGGCAACGCCGGCGGGGTCCCGGTGCGCTCGTAGTCCAGCAGCTGCTGCACGCGCCGCGCGTGCCGCTCCTCCGGCGAGACCTCGGTCGCCAGGAAGGCCTCGACGATCTCGACCGCCTCCTCGGCGGTGTGCATCCGGGCGCCGACGCCGATCAGCTGGGCGTGGTTGTGCTCCCGGCACAGCTTCGCGGTTTCGACGCTCCAGGCCAGTCCGGCGCGGGCACCGGGCACCTTGTTGGCGGCGATCTGCTCGCCGTTGCCGGAGCCGCCGACGACGATGCCGCGGCTGCCCTCGTCGGCCACCACGCGCAGCGCCGTCTCGACGCAGAACGCCGGGTAGTCGTCGGCCGCGTCGTAGACGTGCGGACCGATGTCGGTCACCTCGTGGCCCTGCTTCTCCAGGTGAGCCACCAGGTGGTTCTTCAGCTCGAAACCGGCGTGGTCGGATCCCAAGTAGACGCGCACGGCTGCGAGTCTGCCACCAGGGCCGGTTTCGGGCATGCTCCGGGGGTGGGGATCTGGGAGCAGACCGGCAGCGACGTGCGGCTCGAATGGGGCGCCGAAGGGGTGGCCGCCCTGGGCCGCGAATGCGCGGTGCTGGTGGTCGTCGACGTGCTTTCCTTCGGCACCACCACGGATCTCGTGATCGGCCGCGGCGGCCGCGTGCTGCCGGTCCGGTGGCGCGACGAACGCGGCATCGCCCGGGCGCGGGCGGCCGGGGCGGTGATCGCGGGCGAGGGCGGCTTCACGCTGCGGCCGTCTTCTGTGACGGAAATCCCGCCGGGGACCCTGCTCGCGCTCCCCTCGCCCAACGGCGCCACGCTTTGCGACGCCGCCGCGGCCACCGGCGCGCACGTCCTCGTGGGCTGCCTGCGCAACGCCTCCGCCATCGCGGCGAAGGCCGCCGAGCTGGGTGGCCCGATCGGGTTGATCGCGGCGGGGGAACGCTGGGGGGTGAACATCTTCGGTGACGGCGAAACCTCCGGGCCGCTGCGGCCCTGCGTCGAGGACCAGGTGGGGGCCGGGGCGATCGCCGCCGCGCTGGCCCGCCTCGGCCGCTCGCTGTCCGCCGAAGCGGCGCTCGCCGCGCGGTCCGTCGACGTCACGGCGCTGGCGACCTGCGTGTCGGGGCGCGAACTGAGCGAATCCGGCCACGGCGACGACGTCGTCCTGGCCGGCCGAACCGACGTGAGCGACGCCGCTCCCGTCCTGATCGAAGGAGTGCTGACATGACCGGCCGCTGGATCGAGGTCGCCGACGGCGTGCACGCGCGCCGCTACGAGGAGCTGGACCTGACCGTCGGGCTGGTGGTGGGCACCGAGCGCTGCCTGGTCGTCGACACCCGCGGCGACCTCGAACAGGGGGCCGAGCTCGCCGCGGCGGTCCGGGAGCGCACGCCGCTGCCGTGGGCCGTGGTGTACACGCACGCGCACTTCGACCACGCCTGGGGCACCGAGGCGTTCCTGCCGTGCGAGGTCTGGGCGCACGAGGGCTGCGCGGCCGAGCTGGGGACGGACCCGGAGGCCGTGCGCGCCAAGTGGGTCGCCCACTACCGCGCGGAGGGCAAACCGGAGATCGCCGACGCGATCGCCCGCACCACCATCACCGGCCCCGACCACACGTTCACCGACCGCGTCGAACTCGACCTCGGCGGCCGCACGGCGGTCCTGCTGCACCCCGGCCGCGCCCACACCGGCCACGACGTCGTGGTGCACGTCCCGGACGCGGCGGTCGTCTTCGGCGGCGACGTCGTCGAGCACGCGGAAGCCGGGTTCAGCGAGTTCTCGTTCAGCGACGAGAGCGACCTGACCGCCTGGCCGGCCGCGTTCGACACCATCCTCGCGCTGGAACCCCGGGTCGTGGTCCCCGGCCACGGCGACCCGGTCGACGCCGGGTTCGTCCGTTACCACCGCGACGGCCTGCACGAGCTGATCACCCTGAAGGCGGGCGTCGGCCGCGGCGAGACGACCGAGGTGGCCGCCGTGGCCGCGTCCCGCTACCCCAGCGACGTCACCCTGGCCGCCCTCGCGACCCCGTGACGGGGTTTTCCGCACGAAAGGGGGCGGTGGCCCTCTGCGCCACCGCCCCCTTCGCCCCGACCCCCTAGTCGAAGTTGAGCTCGCCCGTCCGGGTGCGCTTGAGCTCGAAGAAGTCCGGGTAGCTCGCCAGGGCCACCGCGCCGTCGAACACCTTCAGCGCGTCTTCGCCGCGCGGGATGGAGCTCAGGACCGGGCCGAAGAACGCCACGCCGTCGATGTGGATCGTCGGGGTGCCGACGTCCTGGCCGACCGGGTCCATGCCCTCGTGGTGGCTCTTCTTCAGCGCCTCGTCGTACTCGGTCGAGTGCGCGGCCTCGGCCAGCTCGGCGGGCGCGCCGATCGCGGCCAGGGCCTCCTTGATGACCGTGTCGTAGTCCTTGACGCCCTGGTTGTGGTAGCGGGTGCCGAACTCGGTGTAGTACTCGCGCAGCAGCTCCTCGCCCTTGAGCTGCGAAAGCGCCACGGCCGCGCGCACCGGGCCCCAGCCCTTGGCCAGCAGCTCCTTGTACTGCTCGGGCAGCTCGTCCCGGCCCTCGTTCAGCACCGAAAGGCTCATGATCCGGAAGCGCAGGTCCAGGTTGCGGTGCTTCTCCACCTCCAGGATCCAGCGCGAGGTGATCCACGCGAACGGGCAGATCGGGTCGAAGTAGAAGTCGACCTTCGTGGGCTGCTCGGCAGCGGTCATCGGGGCACTCCTGTGTCACGTCTCGAGATGGGGCACACCCCCACAGGACGGGCCAACACCGGGAAACGCGGGGTTGTTCCCTTATCGCCCGCCACCCCGTCCCCATGATTGGATGCGGGGAGTTGAAAACCGATACCAACGACCAGAGGTGCCTGTGCCCGCCCCCAACCTGACCCGCGACCAAGCCAAGCTGCGCGCGGATCTGCTCGACGTCACCGGTTACGACATCGAGCTCGATCTGACCGACGGCCACGGCGGACCCGGGGAGAAGACCTTCGCGTCGACGACGACCGTCCGGTTCTCCAGCGCCCGGGCCGGCGAATCGACGTGGGTCGACATCATCGCCGACCGCGTGCACTCGGCCACCCTGAACGGCGCGGACGTCGACGTCAGCGCGTATGTCGAGGACAAGGGCATCGCGCTGGCCGGGCTGGCCGAGACCAACGAGCTCACGGTCACCGCCGACTGCCGGTACATGAACACCGGTGAAGGCCTGCACCGGTTCGTCGACCCGGTCGACGACGGCGTCTACCTGTACACGCAGTTCGAGACGGCGGACGCCAAGCGCATGTTCGCCTGCTTCGACCAGCCCGACCTGAAGTCGGTCTACCGGCTCACGGTGATCGCGCCGAAGGACTGGAAGGTCGTCTCCAACGCCATCGTGGAATCCACGGAGGAGACACCGGAAGGCGCCGTCCGGACGGTGTTCAAGGAGTCCGAGCGGATCTCGACCTACCTCGTGGCGCTGGTGGCCGGCCCGTACGCCGAGTGGCGTGACGAGTACACCGACGACCACAAGACCATCCCGCTGGGCATCTACTGCCGCGCGTCGCTGGCCGAGCACATGGACGCCGACCGCCTGTTCACCGAGACCAAGCAGGGCTTCGGCTTCTACCACGAGAAGTTCGGCACGCCCTACCCGTTCTCGAAGTACGACCAGCTGTTCGTGCCGGAGTTCAACGCGGGCGCGATGGAGAACGCCGGCGCGGTGACGTTCCTGGAGGACTACGTCTTCCGCAGCCGCGTCACCCGCTACGCCTACGAGCGGCGCGCCGAGACGCTGCTGCACGAGATGGCGCACATGTGGTTCGGCGACCTGGTCACCATGCGCTGGTGGGACGACCTGTGGCTGAACGAGTCGTTCGCGACCTTCGCGAGCGTCCTGGCCCAGGCCGAGGCGACCGAGTACAAGAACGCGTGGACCAGCTTCGCGAACATCGAGAAGTCGTGGGCCTACCGGCAGGACCAGCTGCCCTCGACGCACCCGATCGCGGCCGACATCGTCGACCTGCACGCGGTCGAGGTCAACTTCGACGGCATCACCTACGCCAAGGGCGCGAGCGTGCTCAAGCAGCTCGTCGCCTACGTCGGGCTGGAGCACTTCCTCGACGGCCTGAAGGTGTACTTCGGCAAGCACGCCTGGGGCAACGCGACGCTGGCCGACCTGCTGGGCGCGCTGGAGGAGGCGTCCGGCCGCGACCTGTCGTGGTGGAGCGCGCAGTGGCTGGAGACCACCGGGCTGAACTCGCTGAGCCCGCGCTACGAGATCGGCGCGGACGGGACGTTCACGTCGTTCGCGGTCGTGCAGTCGGGCGCGAAGCCGGGCGCCGGCGAGCTGCGCACGCACCGCGTGGCCGTGGGTGTCTACGACGAGGACGCGGCGGGCAAGATCGTCCGGACCCAGCGCGTCGAGCTGGACGTCGACGGCGAGCGCACCGAGGTGCCGGACCTGGTCGGCCGCCCCGCGGGCAAACTGGTCCTGGTCAACGACGACGACCTGACGTACTGCACGATGCGCCTCGACCCGGCGTCCCTGACGACGTTGATCGACCGCATCGCGGACATCACCGAGCCCCTGCCGCGAACGCTCTGCTGGTCGGCGGCGTGGGAGATGACGCGTGAGGCGGAGCTGAAGGCCCGCGACTTCGTGACGCTGGTCCAGCGCGGAATCCACACGGAGACCGAGGTCGGCGTGGTCCAGCGCCTCCTGCTGCAGGCCCAGACGGCGCTGAACTCGTACGCGGAACAGCAGTGGGCGGCGGCCACGGGCTGGCCGGCCTTCACCGGGCGCCTCCTGGAGCTGGTCCGCGACGCGGAGCCGGGGTCGGACCACCAGCTGGCGTTCGTGAACTCCCTGTCCGGATCGGTGCTGGACGCGGCCACCCTGGACGTGCTGGCGGGCTGGCTGGACGGCTCGGCGCCGCTCGAGGGCCTGACGGTGGACACGGACCTGCGCTGGCGCCTCCTGCACGCACTGGTGGCCCACGGGAGGGCGGACGCGGACCAGATCGACGCAGAGCTGTCCCGCGACAACACGGCAACCGGCCGCCGCCAGGCAGAGCGCGCCCGCGCCCTGCGCCCGACGGACGAGGCCAAGGCGGACGCCTGGCACCGCGCGGTGTACGACGACGAGATCCCCAACGCGGTCAGCGACTCGTTGATCTCGGGCTTCTCCCACCCGGGCCAGAAGGCACTGCTGGGGTCGTACGTGGCCAGGTACTTCGAGGTCATCGACGAGGTCTGGCAGAGGCGCTCCAGCGAGCGCGCCCAGCCGATCGCAATCGGCTTGTACCCGTCATGGGCGGTGGCACCCGAGACGGTGACGGCCTCGGACGAGTGGCTGAAGGGCGACCACCCGCAGGCATTGCGCCGGCTGGTGTCGGAGGGACGCGCGGGGATCGTGCGCGCGTTGGCGGCGCGGGACTTCGACGCGCAGGCTTGATTTTTTGAGGGCGGGCCGTGCTCCGGCACGGCTCGCCCTCCGGCCACACCCCCTGCCGACCCGATACGCAGCCGCCTCAGCGGCGTTCGGGCCGGCGGGGAAGCCACGGCAGACCTCAATCCGGCAGCCTGCACTCCGGCAGAGCGAAACACCGCCCCGCCACAACCCGCCCTCCCTGGGGGCTGCCCCCGCTTCCAGCGTATCGGCCGCCCCCGACAGAACACCCCCAAAACCACCCTCAAGGCCCCGGTTATCCACATCAAGCCAACACTGTGGACAACACAAAAAGAGCCCCGCACCCAGAGGCGCGGGGCTCTTCCAGTACCAAAACTCACCGAGGCAGAGGCCCAACCCGATCCCAGCTCACCGAGGAGCAGGCCCAGCAAACTCACCGAGGAGCAGGCCCAACCTGGCCCAAATCACCGAGGAGCAGGCCCAGCCTGATCCGAAAGCATCCGCAGCGCGTTGACCAGCCCATTGACCAGCCCCCGCACCAGGTCGCCCTCCTTGAACGACGCCACCATGCTCGCCACGGCCAGCTTGGCACCCCGGTCCGGAAGCCGCAGGTGGGCCACCTTGCCGGTGACGATCTCGATCAACCGCTCCCCCGGCGAGACCGCGATCAGCACCGCGTTCGCCGGGTCCGCCGTCGTCGCGTGCAGCTTCTCCGCCGCCGCGCGGCTGTCCGTCCCGAGCTCCCCGAGGTACAGGCTGAAGTCCAGGCCGGTCTCCCGCGAAGCGAACGTCAGCGCCTCGTCGAGGCGCGCCAGCTGCCGCGTGTTGAACGGCCCGGACGGCGCCTCCGGCTCGTACATCTTGGCCGCGGACACCCGTCCGGTGGCCATCAGGGCCTCGCCGTAGCCCAGCTCGGACTCGTCGACGCGCTTCGTCAGCTCACCAGTTGCCACGAGCGCCTCCCGCCGCGGTCGGGGCGCCCTCGGGCGCGCTGTTCTCGGTGGCGGCGTGCCGGTGGCCGGTGCCCGCCCCTTCGGGGTTGGCGCTCCACCACATGGCCGGGTACTCCCACGCCTGGCCGGACCGGTGCCGCTGGGCACCGCCGGACCTGCGCCGGAGCGTCAGCAGCCCGGCGAGGCCGTAGATGGCCAGCGGGATCACGGCGAAGACCACGATCGTCTCGACAACGTTCACGGCGGTGAGCGTATCGGATGACCTCCGCACCCACCGCGCGCGGCGCACTCGACCGTTCGTCGTAAGCCGACTGCCGTCCGCCGCTTGGCTCGCGGTCACTGGAACGTTGGGGCGAAGACCGTCGGGCCGAAAGGTTGCAACTCAACGTACAGGCGGCCGCACCCGCCGCTGTCGTCTTGTCGGGGCCTTGAAATCCTCGTAGCTTTTTCACCTGTACGGGCCTTGCGCCCCGCTCCCCAGCCCCAGCAGGTAACGCACCGGTCCCAGGAGGCCTTGCCATGAACAGCGTCCAGACGCCCGCACAGGCGATCACCGAGACCACTTCGTCACTCAGCGAGATCGAATTCGTGCCCGGGACGCGTGTGACGGCGGGCACAAGGGTTACCCGGGGTACACGCGTCACTCGGGGTACACGAGTGACGGCGGGAACCCGGGTCACCATGGGCACCCGGGTGACGGCGGGCACGCGAGTCACCCGAGGGACCCGGGTCACGCGCGGCACCCGCGTCACGATGGGCACGCGTGTGACGGCCGGCACGCGAGTCACCTGCGGCACCCGCGTCACGCGAGGCACCCGGGTCACCCGCGGCACTCGCGTCACCATGGGCACCCGCGTCACCTGCCAGAGCGACTACGCGCTCGCTGCCTGACCCGTACTCCAGGGCCGCGCGCACTACCTGAGCACCTCGCGCAAGCACCCGGCTCGCCCCGGCCGCCGCAAGGCAGCCGGGGCGCCGGCTTGTCCGGGGGTGTCCGGCGCCCGGGACAGCAGCGCCGCCACCCGGTCGTCAGCGGGTCAAGCAGTGGGGGCTTCGCCCCGAACCGGCAGCTCCGCCACCCGCACCACTGCAGCTCAGGCGGCGGAGCCGAGATACGGCCGCCAGAGCGGATCGGCCTCCTTGGAGTGCGCGAGCAGCCGCCAGTGCGGGCCGTGCGGGGCGCGCGGGACGATCCGCAGCCGCCAGCCGATCTCCGAGAGCAGCCGGTCCGCCTTGCGGTGGTTGCACTTGGCGCAGCAGGCGACGCAGTTGGTCCAGCTGTGGGGGCCACCCCGGCTGCGCGGGATCACGTGGTCGATCGTCTCGGCCCGCCCCCCGCAGTAGGCGCAGCGGTACCGGTCGCGGTGCATGAGCCCCGCACGGGTCAGCGGCACCTGAGCGCGATACGGTACGCGCACGTACGTGCTGAGGCGGATCACCGAGGGCACCGGCAGCGAAACCTTCGCCGAATGCAGCTCGATCCCGCCGGGGTCACCGTGGACCACTTCGGCCTTGCCGCACATCACGAGCACCACAGCGCGCCGCAGCGGCAGCGCCGTCAGCGGCTCGAAGGTGGCGTTGAGCAGGAGCACCCGGCGCCGGCCCCAGGCCGGGGCAGCCGGATCCCGGCCTCTACTACGCTGTCCGGGCGGGCGGGTCACTCCCCCTGGGCGGGTCCCCGGCCCGGCCGGGACGGTTCCGCCGGATGCGGAACCCCCCGGATAGGCACGCAGAACCACCTCTGGCGCCTCGTCGGCCGTGGCTTGGCCGGAGGCGCCGCGGGGGCTGGGTTGTCGGTCTGGCACTCGACCACCTCCAGGGGCGTAGGCATAGTCGACCACAGAACAGGCCCCCAGCGCACGTGTGTTACAAGACGTGTCACATCCGCGCGACCCAACATCCACTTGCCGTTGGGGCGGCCGACCCGATCGGAAGGATGAACAAGACCCCGTGTTCCCCGCGCTCACCTCCGCCAAGACGCCGTGCATCGACGACTTGAGCACCTTCTGCCACCAGGTGTTCCAGGTCACGGGCAACGAGTGGCTGGCGGGTTCGGCGAACTGGCTGATCACCAAGCCGATCAAGATCCTCATGATCATCGTGATCGCGTTCCTGGTCCGCCTGCTGGTCAGAAGGCTGATCAACCGCGTCACGACCCTGCCGAAGTCGGGCGGCAAGCTCCCGTCGATGCTGCGCCCCCTGCGCGAGCGCGCGCCGGAGGTGCTCGGCTCCGCGATCATCGAACGGCGCCGCCAGCGCGCGATGACCATCGGCTCGGTGCTGAAGTCGATGGCGACGTTCCTGATCTACGGCCTGGCGTTCATCCTCGTGCTGGGCGAACTCGGCCTCGACCTGGGCCCGATCATCGCGTCGGCGGGCATCATCGGCGTCGCGATCGGCTTCGGCGCGCAGAACCTGGTCAAGGACTTCCTGTCCGGGATCTTCATGATGGTCGAGGACCAGTACGGCGTCGGCGACGTCGTCGACGTCGGCGAGGCGTCCGGCACGGTCGAGTCCGTGGGCCTGCGGATCACGACGCTGCGTGACGTCAAGGGCACGGTCTGGTACGTCCGCAACGGCGAGGTCCTGCGCGTCGGCAACTCGAGCCAGGGCTTCGCGGTGGCGGTCGTCGACGTCCCCCTCGGCTACACCGCCGACGTCGAGCGCGCCACGACGGTGCTCGCGGACGCGGCACTGACGGCCACCGAAGGCGACGCGCTGAAGGACAACGTCCTCGAGCCCCCGGAGATGCTGGGTGTGGAAAGCGTCACACCGGAAGGTCTCTCCCTCAGGCTGACGGTGAAGGTCCGGCCGGGCAAGCAGTGGGCGGTGCAGCGGGCGTTGCGCGCGCAGCTGCTGTCGGCCCTGGAGGAGGCCGGCTTCGACCCGCCGCTCGGCCGGCTGTTCCCGCCCGCGGCCCCGGCCGCCGGGAAGTAGGCGCCGTTACGCTGGGGAGCGGGTTCGCGACGAACCGGTACCGGGCGGACCGGGCGTCGGGAACCCGCACCCCAAGGGCAAAATGGAAGGCGTGTCTGCAGTGAGCGAACCGGCGAACCTCTACGAAGCGGTCGGCGGCGAACCGACGTTCCGCCGGATCGTCGGGCGGTTCTACGAAGAGGTCGCGCGAGACGAGGTCCTGCGTCCCCTCTACCCCGAGGAGGACCTCGGGCCCGCCGAAGAGCGGTTCCGGCTGTTCCTCATCCAGTACTGGGGCGGCCCGCACACCTACTCCGACCAGCGCGGGCACCCGAGGCTGCGGATGCGGCACGCGCCGTTCAAGATCGGGCCGATCGAGCGGGACGCCTGGCTGCGGTGCATCCGGATCGCCGTCGACGAGGAGAACCTCGAAGAGCCGTACCGCGGGCAGCTCTGGGCCTACCTGGAGATGGCTGCGCACAGCATGATGAACAGCTTCGTATGAGCCAGGGAGCCTGGTGGCGCGATGCCGTCTTCTACCAGGTCTACGTGCGTTCGTTCGCCGATTCGGACGGTGACGGCGTCGGAGACCTGGAGGGCATCCACTCCAGGCTCGGTTACCTTGAGCTGCTGGGCGTCGACGCGCTGTGGCTGACCCCGTTCTACCGCTCGCCGATGGCCGACCACGGCTACGACATCGCCGACCCGCGGGACGTCGACCCGATGTTCGGCACCCTCGGCGACTTCGACGTGCTGCTCACCGAGGCGCACAAGCGCGGCATCAAGGTCACCGTCGACGTGGTCCCCAACCACACCAGCAACCAGCACGCCTGGTTCAAGTCGGCGATGGCCGCCAAGCCGGGCAGCCCGGAGCGCGACCGGTACGTCTTCCGCGACGGGGTCGGCCCGAAGGGCGAAGACCCGCCCAACAACTGGGTCAGCGCGTTCGGCGGCCCGGCCTGGACCCGGGTGCCGGACGGCCAGTGGTACCTGCACCTGTTCGCGCCGCAGCAGCCGGACCTGAACTGGGCCAACCCGGAGGTCGCCGCCGACCTCGAACGCACGCTGCGGTTCTGGCTCGAACGCGGCGTCGACGGCTTCCGCATCGACGTCGCGCACGGCATGGCCAAGCCGCCCGGCCTGCCGGACATGGACCCGCGCGCGAACGCGCTGGGGCCGAGCCACTACTACGACCCGCGCTGGGACCACGACGGCGTCCACGAGATCCACCAGATGATCCGCAAGGTGCTCGACGAGTTCCCGGACGCGATGGCGGTCGGCGAGATCTGGGTGACCGACGAGGAGCGCCTGTCGCGCTACCTGCGGCCCGACGAGCTGCACCTGGCGTTCAACTTCCGGCTGGTGCTGACCCACTTCGACGCCGACGCCATGCGCACGGCCATCGAGCGGTCCCTGGCGGTCCCGGCCCGCACAGGCGCCCCGGCGACCTGGACGCTGGGCAACCACGACGTCTGGCGCCAGGTCAGCCGCTACGGCGGCGGCGCGGCGGGCGTGCGCCGCGCGCGGGCGATGGCGCTGGTCGAGCTGGCGCTGCCGGGCGCGGTGTACCTGTACAACGGCGAAGAGCTGGGGCTGGCGAACGTCGAGCTGGCCCCGTCGGACATGGCCGACCCGCGGGCGAAGACGAGCGGCGCCGAGTTCGGCAGGGACGTCGCACGGGTCCCGCTGCCGTGGGAGGGCGACCTGCCGCCGTTCGGGTTCTCGCGGAACCCGCGCACGTGGCTGCCGATGCCGGCTTCGTGGGCGGAGCTCACGGTGGAGAAGCAGATCGAGGACGCGGATTCGACGCTTTCGCTGTACCGCGCGGCGATCGAGCTCCGGAAGACCCACTCGGCCTTCAATGGCGACGAGCTGGAGTGGTACGGCGCCCCGGCGGGGTGTTTCGCGTTCCGGCGGCGCGGGGGTGGGCTGGTTTGTGCGTTGAACACGTCCGCCTCACCGATTGCGCTGCCGCCGGGTGAGGTGCTGTTGTCGAGCAGCCCGCTGGTGGAGGGGAAGCTGCCCGCGGATTCGGCTGCCTGGCTGGTCTGAGGCTGCCTTTCACCGCGGATGCCGGGTGTGGACGGGGCCGCCTGGCTCGCCTGAGGCCGCGACGCCTTGTGTGGACAAGGCCCGCCTGGCTGGTCTGAGGTCGCCTTGCACGACCGGCGCCAGGTGTGGGCAAGGCCGCCAGGGCTCGTCTGAGGCCGCCTTCCACAACCGGCGCCAGGTGTGGGCAAGGCCGCCAGGGCTCGTCTGAGGTCGCCTTCCACAACCGACGCCGGGTCTAGGCAAGGCCGCCTGGGCTCGTCTGAGGTCACCTTCCACAACCGGCGCGGGGTGTGGACAACTGCCGGTGGAACCCGTCGTGTGCGCATTTTCTGTCGGTTGCTGCCGATACGCTGGAAGCGGGGGCAGCCCCCAGGGAGGGCGGGGAGTTTGCGGTGGAGTCGATCGCTGCTGCGGTGCTCCCTGATGACCCTGCGGTCTGTTGGCTGGTCACCGCCCAGGGTGTGGCTGACCTGGGTGGGGCGTGGTGCCCACCACCCCGAAGTCTGATTGTCACTACGGCCGGTGGTGCCGGGTCAAGGCGGGAAAGCGTGCCTTGACCCGGCACCACCGGCCGTGTGATGGCGTCGGTTAGG